>NZ_RAVZ01000600.1 GCF_003611635.1 Corallococcus terminator
GCCCCAGGCCCAGACGGTGCCGTCCGACTTCAGCACTAGGTTGTGAGCCGAACCGCTGGCAATCGCCTTAACCCCCGTCAGGCTCGGCACCTGCACTGGAGTAGTGCGCGTCGTATTCGTTCCGTCTCCCAGTTGGCCGGACGAGTTGTAGCCCCAGGCGCGGACGGTGCCGTCCGACATCAATGCGATGGTATGGTGGCTGCCCGTGGCCAGGGCAGTCACGCCAGTCAGGCCCTGCACTCGTACCGGCGTGGAGCGGCTCGCGGTTGTCCCATCCCCGAGCTGGCCAAAATTGTTACGGCCCCAGGCCCAGACGGTGCCGTCCAACCTCAGGGCAAGTGTATGCGCATCGCCTACGGCCAACGCAGTAACACCCTGCACCTGCAACAGTAATTGCACTGGCGTGTGACGGGTCGTTGTCGTCCCATCGCCGAGCTGGCCGTACTCGTTGAGGCCCCAGCCCCAGATGGTGCCATCCGACGTTTGCGCCACACTGTAAGCCGTACCGCCGGCAATTGCTCTCACTCCTGTTAAACCCTTCACCAGCACCGGGGTAACGTGAGACGTAGTCGTCCCATCGCCGAGCTGGCCGTAGTTGTTGTTGCCCCAGACCCATACGGTGCCGTCCTGCTTCACGGCAAGCGTGTGGTTTGCGCCAGCGGCGAGGGCCTTGACGCCAGTCAGGCCTAACACCTGCACCGGCGTGTGGCGGTCCGTGGTTGTCCCATCACCGATCTGACCTGTTATGTTCCAACCCCAGGCCCATACATGACCGTCTGCCCTAAGGGTCGCCACCCCAGAATACGTCGCAGCAAGCTGTAGAGTGCGAGTCGCAAACAAAGTACATGTCGCTTCCACCCCCTCGTTAATGCCCGCGGCACAGTTGTTGTCCCACTGGTCGCAGACTTCAGTGGCCCCTGGATGAATCGCACTGTCGTTGTCGTTGCAGTCGGAGGCATCCAATATGTAGCCATCCGGTGCTTCAGTAGAATGAATGGCCTTTTTCTCATCGCCGTAGCCGTCCCCATCGGCGTCGCGATACCACGTCGGCACGGGCCCGCTTCCTCCATCCGCGCCACTCACTCCAGAATCGGGGGTGTTTCCCTCGTCGGCTATGGCGCCGCACCCCACGGGATTGCGAGCGCAGAATTCCCGCTCCGCGCGCTCGAAGTCGATGCAGCCACCAAGCACTACGGCGAATGCCAAAGTAACGAAACGCGCGCTCATTGCCACCTCCCAAAGACGTAAGCCGTCCCCCCCCTCTCCTCAGGCGGGGTGCCTATTCTGCGTCCTCCAGGTTGAGTTTGAAAACATTCTGCTCGCCCGCGTTCACGTCAACGGTCCTTGTAACGTCCTTCTCCAGTCTCTTGTTGACGAGGCGCATGGTGTGCCTGCCCGCAGGCACCTCAATGGGCGCGAGTGGCGTCTGGCCGAGCTCCTTTCCGTCGAGGTGCACGGTAGCGAAGGGCCGGATGCGGATCTCCAGTGTGCCATTGGCCAGAACGTTTCCGGGGCGGCGTGCCGGCCGGGGTCGCTGGACGGGAGGAGGACTCGAATGCACGTCTGCTGGGGCGTTTGCCTCCAGGGTGGGCTGTGCCGGTTGAGTCTGCGTCTGCGGCACCTCCGCTGTCTTCGGTGTCTCGGCGCGCCCAACAGGCTGCGCGCCCGCTGCTGGATGCACCACCACGGCCACGGCGGCGAGCGACGCCGCGGTTGTTGGGGCCTCCGTCTCGGCGGAGCGAGGCGTCTGCGGATGTGGTGATGCCCCCATCGCGAACAGCAGGAGGACTCCTCCCGCAGCGAGCAGTACGGCACCCACTGCAACCGCAATGTGACCCCCCCGTCGCTTCGAGTCCACGGGCGCTGTCAGTTCGGCGCTGCGCGTGTGTATCTCATCGTCGGCGTCCAGCCTTGTACGGGTGTCTTCTGGGGCCGCTGGTTTAGGGCCAGCAGGTATCGCCGGTGATGGCGCGAGGGCGCTGGCCCAAGAAGGTACCCACGAAGTTCCCGTTCCGCGCTTCCCCGACAGCGTCAGTTCACGCGCTGGCTCAGCTTCGAGATCTCCTTCCCAACCACGATGAGGAGGCGGCACCACGCGCTCCTTGACGGTCGTCCGGTTCGCACGAGGTTGCACCGCGCGCTCCCTCACCGTGGAGCGGTCTGGCATGCCAACCACGGGCGGTGGGGGGGGCACCTGCGGCTCCGCAGCTGGCATCGACAGCGCACTCGCCATCATGGGGACGATGGACTCCGCAGATGCATCGACCGGCGCTTCCATGGGGTTCGGTTCCTGTGCCGGCTTCATTCCCTGCGCGCCATGCGCACGCGGTGCCTCCTCCCCTGGATTCACACCGAGTGCAATGATGCTCGCTCCGGGCACGCTCTGCCCCACGAATTGGGCAACCTGGTACGCGCCCACTGACTCTCCAGCGGATACGATGAAGCGCTCTAAATCCGCCTGGAGCGCTCGGCAGTCCGGGTAGCGCGCGTCACGGTTCTTCGCCAGCGCCCGTTCCAGCAC
>NZ_RAVZ01000601.1 GCF_003611635.1 Corallococcus terminator
CGCCCTACGTCCTTGACCGTACGGCAGCGGTTGGCTGGCTCGTCGGCAACTTCGACCGTGCCTACTTCGTCAGCCCTGGCCGGGGGACTTCTGACTTTTCCTCTGTCCGGCGAGGGGCCACGGGCGCTTGTGAATCCGTCGCCCTGTTTGCGGTGCCGGGCTACACCCTCCTTCTCGCGGACCGGATAACGGGCGAAGCCTTCCCCTTCGCCATCCCGGCCCCTCTCAACCTCCAGCAGTAGCAACCGCGCCCGTCCTCCCGCGCCGCCGCATGGCGGCCGGGAGGGCCTGGCCGCCTCGTTCCCTCCATGCGCGCTTCTTCCCTCCTCCCGCTGCTGCTCCTCCTGCCCACCGTCGCGCTCGCTGACCGCGGCGCCTTCACCGTCGAGGCAGGAGGTGGCGTCTCTGTCCCCTTCCTCTATGCCCCCTACGCGTCGGACTCCCCTGCAGTCCGGACGACGGCCGCGTCCATCTGGGTGGGGACGCGGTACGCCCTCACCAACCACCTGGAGTTCGCCGCGTCGGGTTTCTACGAGCCGGGCGTGACGGTCTTCCACAACGCCGTCACGGTGGTTCGGGATGGCGCCCCGTTCCCCGGGACGCTCCGGCACGACGTCTCCCGCATGGGCGCGCTCGCGGGCGCGCACCTCGTGTGGGGCTTGGAGTGGCGCTTCATCGCCGGCCTGGAGGCCGGCTGGAGCGCGCGCAGCTACTCCGCCTTCCAGCACATCGACACCAGCCAGATGCCGGCGGTGGACTACGGCCTGCAGCTCGCCGACTTCACCGCCCACAATTTCGTGCTGGTGCCGGCCGTGGGCGTCGAGTGGGCGAAGGGAGACCACTGGTCCATCGCCCTCGTGCCGCGCCTCCAGGTGCTGCTCGGGAAGGAGTCCACCGTGGCCCTCACGGTGCCGCTGACGCTCTCGTGGAGCTGGTACCTCTAAACGACGGAGCGCGATTCTCGATAGGTCTCATGCTGCGCGTCGTGCGGTGACGGCACGCAGCACGGGGCTGGGAAAGGCCGCGCACTCGGAGAGGTCATCCGCTCCCTCTCCGAGCACGGTTCACCGATTTACCTGAAGCGGGTTAGCGGGCGTCGCGCGGGTCCCCGGTGAGGCAGGGCTCCATCTTCTCGGGGGCGACGAGGAACAGCTCCTCGCGGCCCAGGTCCTGGGTGATGCCCGGCGTGGCGAAGCCAATCTGGCCGCCGCCGTCGTACAACAGGGCCGCCCAGTCGTTCTGCGACACGGGGTACACATCCGTCGCGTCGCCGTCGCGGTTGAAGTCCAACGCAATGGTGTTGAAGTCGTATTGGCGGTTGTTGTTGAAGTCGACGAAGTCGGCTGCGGAGAACATCGCCACCTGGGCGCCGTTGAAGCGCAGCCCGTAGTACCTAGTCAGTTCCGACCCGGTGGACGGGGCGACGGCCGCGAACGCGGTGAGCTCATTGACGGCCGCCTCGTTGATGGAATCCACGTGCACACGCGAGTAGTCGAGCGCGCCGACCGTGCCGCCAAGTTCGAATCCATAGAACTGGTATTCGTAGTTCATGATGCTCAGGTAGTTGGGCTTGTAGTTGGCTCCGTCGTTGCCACCGTGGTCCAGGCCCAGGTTGTGACCCAGTTCGTGCATGAGGGTGCCGGCCTGCTGTTGCTCGGTGCCATTGAAAGAGCCCAACGTCATCAGGAAGTCATGCGCGGGGAGGCCGCGCGAGATACCGCTGGAGAAGTCCCCGTTGTACTGGTGCGCGAACACCGCGTAGTGAAAGTAGGGCGCGCGGGCGGCGGCGAAGTACTTCGCCTTGATGACGTCGAATTCCGTCCACACGGGGCTCAGGTTCATGTCCGCGTCCGCGGCGGCGATCTGCTGATCCAGCACCAGGTGCAGCGTGATGCCAGTGGACCCATCCGGATTGCTCACTGGCGCGCTGGCGAAAGCCGTGATGACCTTGTCCAGCGTGGCCTGGCTGGGCCTGAGGTTGGGATAGTAGTCCACCTCCACGAAGACGTCCTTCCTGCGCGCGTTCGCGCCGAGGGCCGTCAGGTCCAGGCCACCGCCGAAGCCGAACGACTCCGCGTAGTCGTTGAGGCGGTCTCCGTCCGTGTCGGGGTTGTTGGGATTGGTGCGCAGCACCAGCTCCACCACGTCGCAGACGCCGTCGCGGTCCGTATCGGGGAGAAGCGCGCAGGCGGGGATTGGGAGAGGGATGGCCGTCGCGGATTCCACCCCCTGGCGGGTGCTGACCACCTCCGCGTCCGGGAGGTCGGCGCCGCCACACCCGTTCAAACCGAGGAGCGCAACGGAAGCTGTCAGCAGCGCCTTGTGAAGCTTGGACATAGAATTCCTTTGTGTGCAAACAGTTGGCATCACACCAACTGCCTCCTTCTTGCAGTTTGCCGTATTCGCTGTCTATTCAATTAATATAGGATTTACATATTTGAGACAGGCATGAAGCGTGGCCGGACAGCCCGGGCGCTCTCCCCAGCTCAGGCCCGATTTTGGGGTTGAGGTGCACGTC
>NZ_RAVZ01000602.1 GCF_003611635.1 Corallococcus terminator
ATGTCCGCCTGGGGCGTGTTGACGAAGGGCTGCCCGTCCTCCATCGCCTGGCTGCTCATGTATTGGCAGTATTCGGGCGACCAGGAGTGCATCGTGCCCACCACGCTGAACGCCCGCGTCACCGTCTGGGTGCTCAGTGGCCGAGCAATGCCGAAGTCGATGACGACGGGCTCATCGTTCTCCGTCCTCACGAGGACGTTGTCCGACTTCAAATCCCGGTGGAAAATCTGCAGGCGGTGCATCGTCTGCAGCGCCCCGCCGAGCTGCGCGAAGACGGTGAGGAGCAGGCGCAGCGACGGTTTGCGGTCCTTGCGCCACGTGAGGAGGGGAGAGCCCTCCACGTATTCCATGATGAGGTACGGGTAGCTGGCCGCACTGGCAGCGGAGGACGTGAAGTCATGGCCACGCACCGTGACGATATGCGGATGGTCCAGGCCAGAGAGGGCCGCGACTTCGCGGCGGAAGCGCGCCTCCTCTTCCCGGCGCTGCTTTGGGTTGAGGCCGGCGAGGTTCGTCAGCCCGATTTTCAGCGCGTACCGCAGGCCATCGCGCACGACTATGTAGGTGGCACCCATGCCGCCGCGGCCAATGAGGCGCTCGATTTGGTAGTAGCCGACCTGCTCGCCGGGAAGGATGTACGTCGGGTCGAAACCCTTGGGATTGGGCGTGGACATGGGGCCCTTAGAGCTGGACGTCGGTGAGTTCGACGTGGCGGTTGCCGCCGCGCTCGAAGAGGCGAATCAGGTAGCGCTGATCCGCCCCCTGAGCCGGCGTTTCGAATGCGATGACGACACGGGCCGTTTCATCCGGGGGAAGGGACAGCACGTCCATTTGCGCCGAAAGCACCTTCGCATCCTGGGAGGAGCTGCCCCCCGACACCGCGATTTCAGCCTTCTCCATCTGCCAGTTCGCGGACGCATCACGGTTCTGGACGCCCAGCACCAGGAAGGACTGACCGAAGAGGCGATAGACGGCGCGAGCCTCGACGAGGAGCCGTGACTGCTTGTCGCGATGCCGGACGTTCCGCCGCTCCGCGGTGAAGGCCTGGGGCTTGTCGAGGTCCTGGCGAAGCACAAGGGCCGCGATGCGTGCCGTGCCGGCGACGTCGCTCGTCGCCTGGCACTCGTCCAACTGCGCACGAAGGGAGTTGATGGCGGCCGTCAACGCGGGCGCGCTCGCGGCCGAGGCCTTGGCCTGCATCTGGAGCTTCACTGCAATCTGGATGTCCACCTCCTCGGCGACCGTCACCAACCGGAAGGATTGGACGGTGCCGTCGGCGAAGGTGAGCGTCAACGGGAAGGACTTCCCAGCCGGCACGTCCTTCGCGGGGCTCAGCACCAGAAGCCGTGTCGCCGACGCCGGCACTCGGCTTGGCGTGGGGATGATGTCGGGCGGCGCGGCGAGAATCGCACCGCCCTGGTCCGCCAGCGGCTGGGGCAACACAAGGCTCGTCGGTGCGCCTCCCGCCACATGGATTTCGTGAAGGGTGTTCGCGTTCTCATCGTTGATGATGAGCTCGCGCGAGCGCATCTCCCGTTGGGCCGGCGCAGACGTCTGCGCTTGCGCGGCAGCAGGCTGCGCGCCCGCTGGAGCAGCGAAAAGCATGAATACAAAGACAGATTGGAGGGAAAGCATGGAGGACCTTTGAAGTTGAGACGTCAGGGGTTGATTTCCGCGACGCCTGACCCGGGTGGGGCCGCACCCGGGGGCTCCTTGTAGGGAGCGACCGAAATGTCTCGTACGCGCAACCCCGAGGGGAACTGCATGTTTCGCCCCTCGACTGCGAGGAAGACGGTTGCGCCTACCACGTCTTCAACTGGATTGCCTCCCGTGAGCAGGCTGGAGTGGGTTCTGCGAATCCTCGCGCGCACGTGTAGCAGCGTGTCAGTCCTTTCAATGAGCTTTACGTCCTCGAAGACGAGGTCGGTTTTCGAGTTGGACGCTTTCAGCGCTGCCAGCACCTTCCGCTCGGAGTATTCACGGCTGAGTTTCGACGCCAGAGCAGGGTCCATCATGGAAAGCGCGGCAGCCCAACTCGTTTCCACTGAAGTCGAGTTAACCCCCGCGAAGTGGGTGAGAAACTCACGTGTCACATGGCCCACCTCCGCATCAGTGGGCTGCCCCTTCGCACGTTGAATCGCCATGAGGACATCGAGGCCGACGAGTTTCCGGGGGACGTACTCTGCACCTCCCGAGCCATCCACCAGGACGACGTCGGGCGGCCTCTTCGAGAGGTGGACATTCGCGAGAACACAGAAAATCAGGAGTCCACCCTGAAACAGCATCACCCAGTTCTTCCATCGCCCCTCGCGCTGAAATGCCGCCCAAACCGCTGGCGGTCCTCCCAGGTGTCTGTTGCCCTCGTGCTGTAGCGGCGTAACGTTCTTGTCGGCTGGCATGTATCGAAGTCCTTTTCCTTCAACGCCCCGGGGGGCGGATATTGCGGGTGGACTCAGCAGCTACCGGGGCGGCTGCGCTGGTGCCGGTGTCCAGAGGCTTGAGCAGGGGAAGAC
>NZ_RAVZ01000603.1 GCF_003611635.1 Corallococcus terminator
GCGCTGGAGGGAGGTGGGGGTGTCGCCTGCTCGGCTGCTTCCGAGCCGGCTTTAGCGGTGCCGCCCTCGTCCCGTCGCCTTGCCGTAAGATGCGCGGGCCATGGCCCCGTCCGTCCTGTTGATGCTGGCGCTCGCCGCGCCCGCCGCGTCCGTCCCCAACTTCTCCACAGCCGAGCGTCCCAGCACCGCGCTCCTCCTCGACGCGGGCACGGCCTCCGTGCGCTCCGTCATCCGGAACGTCAGTGCCGAGCAGACTGGCGCGGCGGGTGTCGCGTCGATGATGGGGGCTGCGCGTGAGACGTTCGCGGGGACGCGGATGCTCGATGTGGCGGGCCTTGCGTCCGTGAAGGCCGGAGCGAACCTCCAGCGCGCTGCCGAGGCAGGGACCGATCAGCTCAGCGCGGCGGGACTCGCCTCGGTGAAGGCTGGGGCGAACCTCCAGCGCGTGGCCCAGGCAGGGGCCGATCAGCTCAGCGCGGCGGGACTCGCCTCGGTGCGGTCAGCGGTGGGAGGTGCGCAGGCCACGCGAGGAGGCTCGCGACAACTCAGTGCAGCGGGTCTCGCGTCCGTGAAGGCCGTGGCGAGCGGTCCACACACGTCTGCGCTGGGCTCTGCGCAGCTCACGAACGCGGGACTCGCCTCCGTGCAGGCCGTGGCGAGCAGTACGCGCACGTCCGCGCTGGGCTCCGCGCAGCTTACGAACGCGGGACTCGCCTCTGTGCAGGCTGTCGCGAGGAATCCTTCATCCGTGCTCACGGTGGCCGCGCCGATGTCTGGCAATGGGGGCATCGTGCAGGTCGCGGGCATCGCGCCGCGCCCGGCCTCCTCCGGTGTGACCTTCGCCAACGGCACGGCCTCGGCCGTCTCGATGAGAATGCCCGCCGGCATGGCGGCGTCTGCCTCCGCACCTGCCCCGGGCGCGTCGTCGAACACGATGCCCGCGACGGGCACTGCCTCCGCGAGGGCTGCGATTCCTTCCGTCACGAGCACCGGCTCCGCGATGCCCGCGACGCCGCCCACGGGCTCCGCCTCCGCTCAGAGCGCGATGCCCTCCGACACGGGCACCGCGCCCTCGTCCACGACCCTCTCCGAGGCAGGCCGCATCGCCGTGGACGCCAGTGTCGCGGCCCTGCGCGCCGCCGCCGTGGCGATGCATGAGAAGTCCGGCACCGCGCCCGGCCTCATCGCCGTGGGTGACCCGGACGCGCACTACGCTCGGGGCGTGGAAGCCCTCAAGTCCAAGGACGGCCCCACCGCCATCGCGGAGCTGTCCGCGTGCGTCCAGGCCGCGCCCTCCCGCGCCGACTGCCGCTGGGAGCTGGGCTGGGCCTACTCCCTCGACGGCCGCTGGTCGGAGACGCTCACGCAGTGGACGCAGGTGCGCGCGCTCAAGCCGGACCAGCCCGACCTGGAGGGTGCGCTCACCCAGGCCCGCAGCCAAGCAGCGCTCCAGGCCCGGCTCGCGCAGCCCGTGGACGGCACGCCCCGCCCTCCCCCGCCTCCGGGCGCGAAGGTGCGCATCCGCGCCACCGGGGACCTGATGCTCGGCACCACCGTGCCGGAGGGCTACCTGCCCCCCGAAGGTGGCGCCAGCGTCATCGCCAGCGTGCGCCCGCTGCTGGAGGACGCGGACCTCACCTTCGTCAACCTGGAGGGCCCGCTGTGCGACACAGGCCGCACCACCAAGTGCCGCTCGCCCGCCAACTGCTACGCGTTCCGCTCCCCCACCTCGTTCGGCCAGTACATCAAGGACGCGGGCGTGGACGTCGTCTCCACCGCCAACAACCACTCCGGTGACTTCGGCGAGGAGTGCCGCCGCACCACCGAGTCCACCCTGGACGCGCTGGGCATCGCGTGGAGCGGGCCGCCGGGCAGCGTGGCCACGATGGAGCGCAACGGCCTGAAGATTGGCCTCGTCGCCTTCCACACGTCGGCCGGGTGCAACCACCTGAACAACCTGCCCAACGCCACCGCGCTGGTGAAGCAGGTGGCCGCCACGCACGACATCGTCGTCGTCTCCTTCCACGGCGGTGCCGAGGGCGGCAAGGCCCTGCACGTGCCCCAGGGCAGGGAGATGTTCTTCGGCGAGGACCGCGGCGACCTGCGCGTCTTCACCCACGCGGTGGTGGACGCGGGCGCGCACCTGGTGCTCGGCCATGGACCGCACGTCGCGCGAGCCATGGAGTTCTACCAGGGCCGCCTCATCGCCTACTCGATGGGCAACTTCGCCACCTACGGCCGCTTCAACCTCAAGGGTCCCCAGGGCCTGGGCATGGTGCTGGAGGTGGAGTTGGACGGCCAGGGCCGCTTCTCCAACGGCCGCATCCTCCCCACGAAGCAGGTGGGCGAAGGCATCACCCAGCCGGACCCGGCCGGAAACGTCGTCTCCCTGGTGCGCAAGCTCTCCCAGGAGGACTTCCCCGACACGGGCGCCCGCATCGCCGACGACGGCCGCCTGTCTCCGCGCCAGGCCCCGGTGACGGCCGCTGGCTCCGCGCCGTAGCTCCCCGCC
>NZ_RAVZ01000604.1 GCF_003611635.1 Corallococcus terminator
GCAGCTGGCCTTGTTTCTGTCTTCTACGGTCTTCTTTTTTTTTTTTTTCAAGCAGAAGACGGCATACGATATAGGCTCCGGTCTCGTGGGCTCGGAGATTTGTATAAGAGGCAGACTTGGTGCCTTCGTCACCCGCCGCATCCGCAAGGGGGCGCGCATCATCGAGTACATCGGTGAGCGCCTCACCCAGGCCCAGGCGGACGCGCGCTACGACGACGAGTCGATGGAGCGCCACCACACCTTCCTCTTCAACCTGGACGACGACACGGTCCTGGACGCGGGCACGCTGCACAACGAGTCGCGCTACATCAACCACTCGTGCGAGCCCAACTGCCAGTCGCTCATCGACAAGGGCCACATCCACATCTACGCGCTGCGCGCCATCGAACCGGGGGAGGAGCTGACGTACGACTACGCCTACGAGCGCACGCCGGAGATGGGCGATGACGCGGAAGGGCTGTACGTCTGCCGCTGTGGCACGCCCTCGTGCAGGGGCACCATCCTCGCCCCGGAGACGAAGGCCCCCGCGCGCCGCAAGAAGCCCGTGAGCAAGGCCAAGCGCGCCGCCAAGGCCCCGTCGAAGTCCAAGGCCGCGTCGAAGTCGAAGGCCGCTTCCAAGTCGAAGGCCGCTTCCAAGTCGAAGGCCCCTTCCAAGTCGAAGTCCCGGCCGGCCTCCAAGTCGAAGTCCGCCGCGACCAGGCAGCGGGGCACGAAGCGCGCGAAGACCGCGGGCCGTGGCCGCCGCGCGGCGGGCTGAAGTCCGCCAAACGGCCGCGCGCGTTCCGGAGGTGGGCATTAGAGTGGGGGCGTGAAAGACGTCCTGCGCTTCCTGCTCACCGAAGCTCCCGACTCACCCGCGCTCGATTCAGTGGAGGCCTGGTGGCGACGGCACCTCGCGGTGCTGCCGCGCTTCCCGGCCCCCGCGGACCTGGCGCTCGCCAGCGGGTTCCGGGCGGACCGGCTGGGGTTCGCGTTCGCTTCCGGCTACCACGCCGCGCTGCGCTCGCTCTTCCCCCCACTTCCCGCGGACCGGCGTGTCGCGCTCTGCGCCACCGAGTCGGGGGGAGGGCACCCGACCGCCATCGAGACCACGCTCACGCCGGCCGGCGCGGGCTGGACGCTCGACGGGACGAAGACCTACGTCACCCTGGGGACGCACGCGGAGCTCCTGCTGGTGGTGGCCACCGAGGGCCGCGACGCGCAGGGCCGCAACCGCCTGCGCATGGTGGTGGTGGACGCGACGAAGCCCGGGGTGCGGGTGGAGCCGCTGCCGCCGCTGGGCTTCGTGCCGGAGGTGCCCCACGCGGCGCTGCGGCTGGAGGGCGTCGCCGTGGCCCCCGAGGACGTGCTGCCCGGGGACGGCTACACGCGCTACCTGCGGCCGTTCCGCACCGTGGAGGACTGCCACGTCAACCTGGCCGTGCTGGGCTGGTTGGTGAAGGTGGGCCGCAGGTGTGGCTGGCCGGTGGCGCTGCGCGAGGAGCTGGTCGCCAACGCGGTGCTGATCCGTGCGTTGTCGCAGGAGGACCCGAGCGACCCGGGCGTGCACGTGGCGCTGGGCGGAGCGCTCGCGCAGATGCACCGCGCGCTGGAGCGCTGCGAGACGGCCTGGGAGGGCGTGGACGTGGAGACGCGGGAGAAGTGGCAGCGCGACCGGCGCGTGCTCGACCTGGCCGCGAAGGTGCGCGTGAAGCGCCTGGAGTCCGCGCGGCAGAAGCTGGCCGGTGGGACTGGCGAGGATTGAGGCTCACCCCGCGAAGGCCCGCGCGGGAGGGGCTTGGAGCCGCCTCCTGCGCGTGAGCCCGGGGGCTACGACGACTTCAGTACCGACCGCCGCCCGCCGCGGAGACGATGGCGGAGAGGATGCGGTTCTCCACGCCCCAGACGGCCTTGTTCATGCCCTTCACGCCCGCGCCGCGCATGTAGTCGGTGAAGTCGTGCAGGGCGGTGGAGCGCTGCATGCGCTCCGTCTTGGCCGCGTAGAGCAGCGGCGTGCCCGGCGCGCCCGTGAGGCCCAGGTCCGGACAGGCCTCCGACAGCTTCGCGCGGTCGATGCCCGTCACCGCGGACAGCATCGCCACGGTGAACTTGTGCACCGGCAGCTCGCGCGCGTTGGGCACCTTCTCCAACACCTTCGCGCGGTCCTTGGGGTCCGTGGCGAGCTGCTCCAGCGTCACCTTGGACATCTCCAGGATCTGCTCGTTCGTCACGTGCTTGTTGTCCAGGATGGCGCGGTCGAACAGGCTCTGCGGCGTGTCACCCTTGATGCTGATGTTCACGTCCGACAGCCGCGAGCGCATCGTCTGGATGGCGCGACCCACCTCGGTGTTCGCGCCGCCACGCCACGAGCCCGGCGTCGGCGCCACCGGCGGCTGCGTCGAGCGCACCCGGGCCAGCTCCGCGCGGTTGAGCACCTCCGCGCGCGACACCTGCGTCACCTGATTGGAGCGGGTCGTCTGCGCGGCCGGGGCCTGCGTGCGAGTGGTGGCTGCGGAGGATGCGGCGG
>NZ_RAVZ01000605.1 GCF_003611635.1 Corallococcus terminator
ACTTGAGGTTGCTGATGACGGACATCGCGATCTCGTTCAGCTTCTTGATGATGTTGGAGGCGAAGGCAACGGCCTCCTGCTGCTTCTGGAGCATGAGCTGCGCGGTGGCGCGCTCGAGGTCGACACCCTCCAGGCCGGCCAGGGAGGACTTCTCGGTGGCGCTCAGGGACTGGCTGCCCTTGAAGGCGGTAGAGAGGGCGGCGGCGGAGGCGGTGGCGTTCATGGGAGTGACTCCAGAGGTTTGGAAGCGGGTGTGTGCTGCGGCGCTGCTTACATAGGGATTATGGCGGATCCGGGGTCGGAAGTTTCCTCGTGATTTCCGATTCCTTTTTTTCCCATGGTTCCAGCCCTGTCGGGTTCGCTCCCACTATAGAGAGAAGAGGCGCTTCCCGGGGGGCTCCTCATTGGAAAATTCATCCCAGATCGCGAAACTCTGGACGGTACCGAGCGAGAATCCAGCAAGTGATCTTCTGCAGTTCCTTCCAGCTCGCAGTTCCCGGGGATAGACAATGGCAACTGGTATCGGTGGTCTGAACACCCAGAACCTTGGCGTGAAGAATCCTGGTTTTGCCGGCGTGAACGACGCGACCCTCGCGAAGAACGCGAAGCTCATCGAGTCGACGATGGGCTTGGTGGAGAAGGCGCTCGCGAACGCGCCCAAAGGGACCGACAAGGCCGCGAAGCCCGACCAGATGGGTCGCTCGGTGGCCTCTCAGCAGACGTCCGCCGCCACCAGCTGCTTCCCCACGGAGAAGCCGGATCCGTTGGACTGCCTGTCCATGGACCTGGGCAATACGCTGGAAGTGAAGGGCAACAAGGTCACCACGCCCGGTGGCTATTCCATCGAGCCGCTCAGTCAGTTCGAGTGGAAGGTCACCGGTCCGGACGGCAAGAGCACCCGTATCTGGGGTGACCCGCACGTGGCCGAGGGCGACGGCGGCACCTGGGACTTCAAGAAGGACACGACCTTCACCCTGGGTGACGGCACGATGATCAACGTCTCCTGCAAGCCCTACGGCAACGGGATGACGGTGACCGGCCAGCTCGACATCGTCTTCATGGACAGCCACGTCACCATCAGCGACCTGGACAAGGGCAAGGGCACCATCGGGCCCGTGAAGAAGGACGGCGTGGCCGAAGCGGATCGCTTCCACGGCCGCAAGGACGTGGACACGGACACCGTGATGATGGGCAACTCCACCGATCAGTGGCTCTTCGAGAGCCGTGAGATCGTCGGCTCGGAGAATGGCGGCGAGGTCTTCAAGAAGGCCGAGAACGCGACCTTCACGAACCATGTCTTCAGTGGCACGTCCAACGCGCCCGCCTCCACCGGCTCGACCTCCACGAAGTCCTCGGACTCCCTGGCCGCGCTGCTGAAGCGGTTCGACCTGGTGGGGACGAGTTTCGACTCGCTGAAGAAGACCCAGACCAAGGGTTTCAACCCGTTCACCGGCACGGACGGCCTGGGCACCTACAACAAGTCGAAGCACAAGGAGGGGCTGAACGCGGCCTTCGACTCCGTGACGTCGATGCTCAAGGCGCTCCAGAAGATCCCCCGGTTCGATGATACCGTGCGTCCGCGCAACATCTTCAGCTAGCCGTTCTCCCACCGCGGGCGAAGTCCCGGGCTTCGCCCGCCCGAAGTGAGGCCTTCGTGAGTGCCCAGCCGCCGTCCCGAGATCCGCAGTCGCCCGCCCGTCAAGAGGAAGAGGACGAGCAGTTGATCCGTGGAGAAATCACCCTGGGTCAATTCCTGAAGATGCCCCGGGCGACGCTCTACCGGTGGGCGACCACGGCGCATCAACTCCTGCAGGTGGGCAAGACGCAGCAGGCCCTGGATATCTTCCGGGGCCTGGTTGCCGCTTCCCCCCATGACAGTGTGTTCCACTGCCAGTTGGGGGCGGCACTCATGACCCTGGAGCGTGTCGATGAAGCCTTCGATGCGTTTCAGCGGTCACTCCAGCTCAACTCCACCAACGGTGATGCCCTCGTGGGCCGCGGAGAGATCCTCCTGCGCCGGGGTGACGTGCCCGGAGGGTTGGCGGATTTCAGCACCGCCATCCAGAATGATCCGACCCTCCAGCGGCGATCGACGCAGCGCGCCCGGTCTCTCCTGGTGACGCTCAAGCAGCAGTCTGACCAGGCGCAGAAGAGCCTGGCTTCCAAGACGCCCGCGAAGAAGTAACGGGTTCCTCCTCGCTTCCGTCGTGCTCCGGTGCCCGGTCACTCCCGTGACCGGGCATCGTGCTTTTGCGGGGGCGGTGTGGATGTCCGTCGCGTTGGCGCCTGCCGGCCGGCTTCAGAACTCGGGCCGCATGGCGCGCCTGGCGGAAAAGCAAAGAGCCGGCCTCCCGTGAAGGAGGACCGGCTCTTAAATCGCCAGGGAAGCGGCGATGCTTACTTGAGGTTGCTGATGACGGACATCGCGATCTCGTTCAGCTTCTTGATGATGTTGGAGGCGAAGGCAACGGCCTCCTGCTGCTTCTGGAGCATGAGCTGC
>NZ_RAVZ01000606.1 GCF_003611635.1 Corallococcus terminator
TCTTCGCCGTGGGCTTGCGGCCCCCCGCACCCGCCGCCCGCCTGCTCCGGGGCCTGCCAGGCCGGGTGGAAGCGCTGGCCTCCCGGGGTTAGGAAGGACGCCATGGCGCATCCCGTGAGCTACGAGGCGACGACCGAGACCTTCGACTCGCTCGTCCTGGAACCCCGCGACGAGCTGGTGGTGGTGGACTTCTGGGGTCCCGGCTGCCCGAATTGCGACATCTACGCGGCGGCCGAACCGGACCTCCTGTCGGAGCTGGAGGGCGCGCCCATGCGCGTCGTCAAGGTCAACGCCTACGAACACGAGGCCCTGGCCACCCGCTTCGGCCTGCACGGCATCCCCACCTTCCTCTTGTTCCTCAACGGGGAACGGCTGGGGAAGATGAGCCAGTACTACGGCAAGCCGTACTGGCTGGGCGTCATCCGCGACCACCTGCCCAAGGCCCCGGCCCCGGCCAGCGCGTCCTGAGCCGGAAGGCCGGACCCGGGCTCACTGGTAGCCCCGCGCCTGCAACCGGAACAGGTGCGCATACCGCCCGTCGAGCGCCATCAGCTCGTCGTGGCTGCCCAGCTCCTGCACGGTGCCGTTGTGCAGCACGGCGATCTGATCCGCCATGCGCACCGTGGAGAAGCGGTGTGAAATCACGATGGCGATGCGGTCCGCGGCCAGCGCCTGGAAGCGCTCGAACAGCGCGTGCTCCGCCTCCGCGTCGATGCTGGCGGTGGGCTCATCCAGGATGAGCACCTCCGCGTCGTCGCGCATGAAGGCGCGGGACACCGCCAGCTTCTGCCACTGGCCGCTGGACAGCTCCTGGCCCTTCTCGAACCAGCCGCCGAGCATCGTGTCGTACTGACCGGGCAGCGCCGCGATGACCGAGTTCGCCCCGCCCTGCTCCGCCGCGCGCTCGATGCGCGGCCGGTCCTCCAGCGCGTCCACGTGCCCCAGGCCGATGTTCTCCGCCACGCTGAACTGGTAGCGCACGAAGTCCTGGAACACCGCCCCGAAGCGGCTGCGCAAATCCCCCACGTCCATCGCCGCGGTGTCCACGCCGCCGTATTGGATGGTCCCTTCCGTCGGCTCGTACATGCGCAAGAGCAGCTTCACCAACGTGCTCTTGCCCGCGCCGTTCTCCCCCACCAGCGCCAGCTTCTGGCCGGGCTTGAGCGTCAGGTTCACGTTGCGCAGCGCCCACGCGTCCTTGCCCGCGTAGCGGAAGGACACGTCGCGCAGCTCGATGGCGTTGGTGCGGCCTCGCGGCGGGTGGAGGGCCGGCAGCACGTTCGGCGTCTCACCCGTGGTGGGGATGTCCAGGTAGGCGAAGAGGTTGCTCATGAAGAGCGCGTCCTCGTACATGGAGCCCACGCTGGTGAGGATGCCCTGGAACGCGGCCTGCCCCTGCCGGAACACGGCCAGGTACAGCACCATGTCGCCCACGGAGATGCCGCCCGCCGCCGCGCGGCTCGCCACGAAGAGGTAGCAGCCGTAGAAGGCCGCCAGCGACACCAGGCCCAGGCCCAGGCCCCACGCCATGCGCTTGCGCGCGAGCGCCCGGTCCTCCGCGAAGAACTTCTGGAACAGCGTGCGGTAGCGCCCCAACACCAGCGGCCCCAGGCCGAAGAGCTTCACCTCCTTCACGGTGCTGTCGCGCGTGAGGATCCACTCCAGGTAGTTGAGCTTGCGGCCCTCTGGAGCCCGCCACGAATAGAGCCGGAAGCCCTCCGCCGCCAGCCGCGCCTCCGCGATGAAGGCGGGGATGGACGCGGCCAGCAGCACGAGCACGCTCCACGGAGACAGCGCCACGAGCAGCACCGCGTAGGTGGACAGGGTGATGACGTTGCGCACGATGCTGAAGGCCTGCATCACCAGCGACAGGGGCCGCGCGTTCGCCTCGCGCCGCGCGTTCTGCATCTTGTCGTAGGTGTCCGAGTCCTCGAAGTGCTTGAGCTCCAGCTCCAGCGCCTTCTGGAGGATGCGCTCATTGAGCAGGTTGCCCAGGTGCGCGCGCAGCAGGTCCCGGGTGAGCGTCAGGCCACGGTCCACCACCGCGGAGCCCACCATCAGGCCGAACTCCATCGCCACCAGCCCCAGCACCCGCGAATGCGCCGTGGTGTCGCCCTGCGCGGCGGCCACCACCGTGTCCACGATGAGCTTGCCCACCCACGCGATGCCCGCCGGCAGCACCGCCGCCACCAGCGTGAGGATGCCCAGCACCACCGCGCCCCGGGGGCTCGCACGCCAGAAGAGCTGGAAGGTGCCGGGGAGCTGCTTGAAGAGGATGCCCGCGTTCTTCAGGCGGGCGCGGAGCGACGCGGGGGGTTGCGTGACGGGAGGAGCCAAGATGCCGCCCCTCATAACGCGCTGGCGCCCGCCGCGCTGGCCTCCCCACCTCACTTCCGCGAACGCCCGCGTGCCTGGACGCGGGCGGCTTCACTGCCGCGAACGCCCGCGTGCCTGGACGCGGGCGGCTTCGCTTTCAGTCACGGGCTCCGGGGC
>NZ_RAVZ01000607.1 GCF_003611635.1 Corallococcus terminator
GGTGGAGAATCTCCAGCGCTCGGACCTCAACCCCATCGAGGAGGCCGACGGCTACAGGCGCCTCATCGAGGAGTTCAAACTCACGCAGGAGCAGGTGGCCCAGAAGGTGGGCAAGGAGCGCTCCACCGTCGCGAATGCCCTGCGCCTGCTGGCGCTTCCCGCGGACGTCAAGGAGATGGTCGGCGACGGCTCGCTCAGCATGGGCCACGCACGCGCGCTGCTCGGCGTGCCCCGGTTGCCGGAGCTGCAGGGCCTGGCGCGGCAGGTGAGGGAGAAGAAGCTCTCCGTGCGCGACACGGAGCGGCTGGTGCAGAAGAGCCGCGCGACCGCGCCGACGAAGCCCACCAAGGACGCCGGGAAGCCGACCGTCCAGGTGAAGGCCCTCACCGAGGAACTGCAACGTCTGTTGGGGACGAAGGTGCGGCTGCTGGAGAAGAGCCCCGGAAAGGGCACTCTGGAAGTGGACTTCTTCTCCTACGATGACTTGGATCGCCTCCTGAAGCTCCTCCGCAAGGAGTAGCCGTCCGCCTCCTAGTGGCCCTTTTGCACTAATTAGTGCGAATCCGCACTAGTTAGTGCTATGGCCGGAGGATGTCGCCAGCCCCTGGGCAGGGAGGAGCCGTCCCGATGCCAACGCAGAACCGCACCCTCCGGTTCACCGACGAGCAGAAGGCCCAGGTGTTGGAGCGCACGGACCTCGTCGCCCTCGTGTCGCGGGATGTCCCGCTCAAGCTCTCGGGCCGCAGCCACGTGGGCCTGTGTCCCTTCCACGAGGAGAAGACGCCCTCCTTCCACGTCACACCGCGACGCTGGCAATGCTACGGCTGCCAGAGGAACGGAGACGCCTTCCAGTACCTCCGGGACAAGCACGGCCTCACCTTCGTGGATGCCGTTCGGCAGCTCGCGCGTGACGCCGGCATCGAGCTTCACTCGCAAACGTCTGCGCGCCCTGTCGCTTCCCCCTTCACCCGCGCCCTCACCTTCGCTGAGCGGCACTTCGCGGCCCAATTCGAAGCGCCGGAGGCGAGCGCTGTCCGCGACTACGTCTTCAAGACGCGCGGGCTGACTGCCGAGACGGCGCGGCGCTTCGGCCTCGGCTACGCCCCGGCCCCGTGGGCCACTCTCGCCCAGGGGCTCGCGAGGGAGCGCCTCGCCTTCGATGCGGAAACTCTCGGCCTCGTCGTCCGGCGCCCGAAGACGGACGGGCACTATGACTTCCTCCGCAACCGCGTCACCTTCCCCCTGCGCGCCCCAACCGGGCAGCTCCTCGGCTTCGCCGGCAGGTTTCTCGGCACCGAGAGTGCGCCCAAGTACCTCGTCACCCCGGAGAGCCCGCTCTACCGCAAGCGGGAACACCTCTACGGCCTCGATGTCACGCGTGCGGCCATTCGCAGCTGCCGCGTGGCGGTCCTGGTGGAGGGGTACTTCGATGTCCACTGCCTCTTCCAGGTGGGCGTGCAGGAAGTCGTCGCGCTCTCCTCAACGGCCATCACCCCGAGCCACGTCGCGCAGTTGGTGGCCGCTGGCGCTGAAGAGGTTGTGCTTCTCTTCGACGGTGACAAAGCAGGCCTCGCCGCCATCGAATCCGCCGCGCGAGCATTGCTCCCCTCCTCCCTTCCTGCCCGCGTCGCCTCCCTCCCCGCTGGTACGGACCCTGACGACTACGCGCTGACGCATGGAGAGGCGGGGGTGAGGCGTCTCCTCGCCGACGCGCAGCCCCTCTCCGTGGCCCTTCTCCATCGCCTCCTTCCCGAGGGTGCGACAGCGGGCTTGGAAGTGAAGCTGAAGGCACGGAAACAACTGGCGGCCTTCCTCGCCCTTCTTCCAGAGGGTTTCACGCGCGCCGCCTTCCTCACGGCCGCCGCGGCACACTTCGGCGTTCCCGAGGCGGCCCTCGTCATCTGACAGCGTGGTGCGTGCCGCCGGCCGCTCTTCGGCACGGCTTCTGCTCTTTCGGCACCCCATGACTACGACGGCTCGCCAGCAGCTCGCGGCGCGACTTGGGCAGGCAGAGGCGGCATTGCAGAAGGCGATGCGCGAAATGGACGGGAGTCCAGCGGCGAGGACGCGCCTCGCCGATTCTCGGAGCGAGTACCGCGCGGCCGAGCGCGAGGCCTTGCTGGTGCTCGGAGCGTTGGAGGCGCTGGCGGTAGTTGACGCTCTCGCCAGCCCGCAGTGACGGCTCAGGCGTGAGGCCTCGCCGTCTTCGGCACGCGTCCTGCTCATGGACAGCAGCTCCATCAGGCCGCGCCGGAGACAACCCGGGCGGGCCCACTGCTCAGGACACCTCGTGCACTCCCGTTCGCCCCTCACCTCCCTCCGCCTCTTCTTCTTCCTCCTCGCTGTCGCCGGCGCGGTGCGGTGCGGCCCGTCCGAGGAAGTGGACGACGGTCCGCGTCCCGCGCCCCCTTCCGTGAACGATGGAGGATCCACGGCCACGGATGCTGGCC
>NZ_RAVZ01000608.1 GCF_003611635.1 Corallococcus terminator
TAACCGGACAATCCGACCGAGCCTGTGCGGAAGGGGCTCAGAGGGAAGGAGAGGGCGAACCTGGGCCGGCGTCGGAGGGAAGCGACGGCGGAAAGAGGAGTCGCTGGACGCTCGCCGAGAGAACGTTCGGCGCAGTCGCAGCCCGTCACTGGCTGCGGGAGCGACGTGAGCGGCTGAACCCGTCGCCAGGGCAGCGACGTCCGGCCCACGCGAGGTAGCATATCCATATTGTCCGGTTAACAGGGAGTTATCCGGACAATCCAGCCGCGACCTGGAACGTCGCGCCTCACAGCGCGCATGGGCCAGCAGCGTGGCCAGGGCGACTGGTTAGGGAAGCCCTGCGGGCACAATGCAGTCGGACGTCACAAGCTTCTCGCGCTTCTTCACGCAGGGCGCCAAGCCCGGCCCGACAATTATCCGATTCTTCCCCTCGGCGCCGGCAAGGCTGAGATTGAGTTCCAAGAAGAACGCTAGAGGCTCCTCCTGCTCCTTTCGGCTCATGCCGAAGGCGGCACCAACGCACTCGTCAAGCGCTGCCTGAGCGTCGCCTAGGTCATTCTTCCCGCCCTGCTCGGAGGCGCGGTAGAGGTCGCGAAGGCTCCAGCCATGGCTCATCATCAAGGAGCGTCTGAGTTGGCGCAGTTCGTGGGCCGCCTTCGCGACCGCCAGGGCCTGCTTCTCGGATGCGTCTTGCGGCCATGGGAACGAGTCGAAGACAGTATCCGATGTATAGCGAGGCCGCTCTTCGAGCGTCGAGCACCGCGTGATGAACCACTTCCAGTGAAGGCCTGACTGCAGCACTCCGAAGGAATAGTCGTCCTCAAGGGCGAAGACCTGGACGACGTCGCTAGGATGGATCTCGGACGAGACAAACTCGAAGATAGGCCTTTTCGTCACGCGCGAGCAGGCGATGTACCGGGAGAGCTTTCCGATAGCAGCGAGCATTTCCTCCCGTCCGCGCCAGTGCTTCCACCACCGCTTCGCATGGGACTGCCGCGGACCGCTCGCCTTGCCCGACTTGGCGTGCTCCTTGCGGGCCGCCTCCTCGATGTCCGGCTGGACCTGCTTCGCTAGATGCGCGAACGCACTCTTATGCTTCATGGCTTCGAACAGGTCGCCGCAGTGATTCAAGTTGAGGATGTAGCGCGAGGGACTTGAGTCTTTCCGCCCGACAAGGTCTTCGCCGATGAGGTATGGATGAACCACATCCCGTGAGGATCTGTCCTTGAGAATCATCTCCAAATCTTCGCCGAATGGAAGGAAGCCCTCGTGTCCATGGGTCTGCCCCTGGAAGCACACGGCTGAGTCGGCATTCCTCTTAAGGGGCTGTGCACTAGAGACGTCGACACCATCCCGTAGTGCCGGTCCAATCTTGGTGAGGTCTGCCCTGGACCAAGTCCCGTCCTCGGCTTGACTGAACAGCGCCTTTTTTCCAGTTGCAGTACCCCGAACCCAGTTCACGATGGAGACGTGCACCGCAGCATCCCCGGACCAGTGCTGGGTGGAGACCGCCTCGACGATGGTGCCTCCGCTATTCACGATGTACGAGAGCCCGCTGTCGCGTGATTCATTCTCCCGGATCGTATTCGTTCCGACGAGGCCAGCTCGCCCCCCCAGGGGCAGCTCTTCATGCGCGCGGCGGAAGAAGTATACGCAGTAGTCAGCACGCCGGCTCACCTCCGGCATCGCCTTGCGGACGGCAGCCAAGCGCTCCGAGTCAATCTCGGCTGCAGCGTTGTTCTTCGAGACAAACGGAGGATTGCCAATGATGACGTCGACCTTCGGCCACTTGCTCAGAAGCGCGTCGGCACAAACAATGTTGCTGTTCAAATTCTCAAGCGGAAGCGCTGGATCCAGGTCGAACATTCCCTGGTCATCACCCAGCATTTCCTGAGCTTCTTTCAGCGCCAGCTCCTTGGCGAGAAGCAGCGTGACCTTGGCGAGTTCCACCGCGAAGGGGATCACATCGAAGCCATAGAACTGCTGGACACTGAGGCTCCCTTGAGCAACGGCTTGCGCCTTCTTGCCGCTGTAGGCCTTGCGGATCGCCAGTAGAAGGTCGATCTCCAGGCGCTTCAGCGCCCTGAATGCGACATAGAGAAAGTTGCCGCTGCCACATGCCGGGTCGATTACCCGGAACTTGTTCAGGGCCTTCTTAACCTCAAGCAACTCCTTCAGCGTCCCCGCCTTGTCGATCCGATCCTGCCAGGGCCGAATGATGGTTGGGTTTACGACCTTGAGGATGTCCTGCTCGTGAGTAAAGTGTGCGCCATAGGCATGCCGTTCATCTTCGTCCATCGTGGACTGAAAGATTGTCCCGAAGATGGCAGGATTGACACGCGTCCAATCATGGATCGCAGCCTCGTGGAGGCTCGTTAGCTCCGCTTTTGTCAGCTCCACTGGCTCAACGACGGCGTAGAGC
>NZ_RAVZ01000609.1 GCF_003611635.1 Corallococcus terminator
GCCCGGGATGCGCCAGTCCTGGGCCCGGGCCCACCGGCGCATCTCGCGAGCCTCCTCGTTGCCGTCGAAGAACTCGTCGGACTCCTCCGTGACGGCGTCGTGGGGCGGCGGGGAGGCGAACAGGGGGATGTCCCAGCTCGCCGGGGCGCGCTCCAGGGCGGCGTTCAGGTCCGTGTAGAGGTCCGCGCCCATCGGGTAGCGCTGGGTGACGTCGTGGCGCAGCATCCGTTCGCAGATGGCATCCAGCTCATGGGGCACGCGCGGGTTGAGCGCGCGGGCGGAGCGGTTGGGGGCGGCGCGGATGCGGCCCAGCAGCGCCTCGGCGGGCACGTTCGTGGGGTAGGGGAAGTCGCCGGTGAGCACCTCGAAGAGGACCAGCCCCAGCGAATAGAGGTCGTCGGTGGGCTGGTACACGTAGCGGGTCAGGTGCTTGGGGTAGCGCAGCCAGTACCGGAGCAGCTCCGGGCTGCGGTAGCTGGGCGTGCCCGGTGGGGGCCGGCCGTCGGTGATGTGCGCGGCGCAGGCGTGGTCGCTGGAGCCGAAGTCCACCAGCACCGGCCGGGCATCCGACGCGCGGACGATGATGTTGCTGCCCTTGATGTCGCGGTGACGCACGCCAGCGCGGTGCACGAAGTCCAGCGTCAGCGCCAGCTCCGCGAACAGCCGCGCCACCTGCCGGGGCGAAGGCCGCGACTCCATGGCCCACTCCGACAGCGTGGGGCCCTCCACGTAGTCCATCACCAGGAACAGGTAGCCGGTGCTCGGGTGGGGCCAGCGGTGGTAGCCGCGCAGCGCCACCACGTTGGGGTGGGCCATGCGGTGCAGGACGCTCACCTCCTTGAGCGTGCGCGCGTCCACCTGCGAGCCCTCCTCGGCGTCCTGGGGCCCGTAGAGCGCGAACTTCAGCGCCACGGGGACGCCCCCGGTCTCCGCCAGGAACACGGTGCCGTAGCCCCCGGTGGCCAGGCGCTTCAGGAGCTTGAAGCTGCCCACCACTTCCTGGGGTTGCAGCAGGAGGGGGTGACCTTCGATTCCCATGCTCATCGCGGGTACCTCCCAGGGCCCGCGGGGCGGGAAACAGTTGTAGGACGTGGAGGGTTCAATTCAGGAGGAGGGACGTGGCTGGGCGGAAGCATGGGGGGAAAGGTCCGTAGGACCTGGGAGGTCTATAGCATGGCGACTGCCCCTTGGGGTAGTGTCGGTGCCATGTCAGGTAGGACGCCGGACACCTGACTTCACGGGGTACATGGCTTTCCGGCCAGGGGTGGTGAGCGGCAATGAACGAGGAGTTGGCCATCACGGTGGGCACGGCGGCGCGCGCGGCCCGTGAGCGACAGGGGCTGACCCAGGGAGACGTCGCCAGCCAGGTGGGCATCGCCATGGAGGTCTACAGCCGGATGGAGCGGGGGCGGGTGTTGCCCAGCTCCACGACGCTGCGTCGGTTGAGCATGGTGTTGCGCATCCGCGCGGACACGTTGCTGGGATTGGACGGGCCCACGCCGCCGCAGGAGGCGCTGACGATGGCGTTGGCGGACCGGGAAGAGGATCCGCCGTCCTTGCGGCGGCTGGTGCGGGCGCTGCGGCCGTTGGACGAGGAGGAGTTGAAGGCGTTGGGCCTGGTCATCCAGGGGGTGTTGGCGTTCCGGGCGCGCTGAGCGTCCACGGGAGCGCGGGAGGGGCCCGAAAACTTGCGTGCCGGGGGAGAGGTGCAAGGTTTTGGGGGTGCCTGCCCCCGTCAACGAGAAGCTGAACACGGTCTTTGGAGCCGCCGCGCGCGACGCGCGGATGCGCCTGGGGCTCACGCAGGCGGACGTGGCGGAGCGCGTGGGCATCGCCATGGAGGTCTACAGCCGCATGGAGCGCGGGCGGATGTTGCCCCGAGCGCAGAACCTGCGGCGGCTGTGCGACGTGCTGGCGGTGTCGGCGGACGCGCTGCTGGGAGTGGGTCCGGGCCCGTCGCCAGTGGCCTCGCGAGCGCCCCGGCGTGAAGAGGAGTCCGCGGAGCTGCGGCGCCTGATGCGCACGCTGCGGGAGTTGGATCCGGCGCGGCTGAAGGCGGTGTCGCGCGTGGTGAAGGCGATGGTGTCGGTGCTGCCCGCTGCGCCTGCGTCCGCGCCGGTGGTCCGGAAGAAGGCTGCGGCGAAGAAGCGCAAGCCCGCGGGGTAGGTTGGATTCACGGACGCGGATCAGCACGCATCCGGATGCCAGGGTTCACTGAAGGCTCGCATCGGATGTGTCCTTGCAGGTGGGCATGGGCAACGCTTGCCTCCAATCCGTGCAAGCGCACGACTGCCCAACCCGTCCTGTCGACGTCAAGCCTGTAAAATCCGCCTGCCGGTTCGCTCACGACCCACGCTGTGCAGCCATACCACCCATTTCTCGCCTGCCCGCCCGCCCCGGGGAC
>NZ_RAVZ01000060.1 GCF_003611635.1 Corallococcus terminator
GCCTTGGCCGGCACCGCCGCCGTGGCCACCGTGCGCTGCGGCGGCGGGGCCATCACCACGGGCGGGGACGGGGTCTCCACCACGGGCGAGGGCCGGTCCACGGCGTAGGTGAGCCCTTCGACGCTGCACGTGCCTTCGATGCAGCCGACGGCCGGCATGGGCGGCTCGCCGAAGTGGCTCTGCCAGTCCGGGCCCAGGTTCAGCGGCTCCGCGATGGGGCGCTGATCCTTGCCCTGCCCGACGAAGGCCTGCATCACGCCCTCCTCGGTGACGAACAGCTCCAGGCGCGCTTCACCCTGGGGAGAGGGCTGGCCCAGCATGGTGCCACTGCGCTCGCCCAGCGCCCACTCGAGGGCCAGGGGCGCGCCCGCGCCATGGTGCACCAGCGCCACGTAGCGGCCGCCCCGGCCAATCAGCATCAGCGCGGCCACCGCGTCCGGCGGCGGGCCCTCCAACAGTTCCTTCACGCGGCGCTTCACCGTGGGAGGAGGCGATTCGGCGCGCACGCGCGCGGTCAGGCGCGCGACGCCGCCCACCAGCCCCACCACGTCCGCGCGCACCCGTCCCACGCGCGCCAGGTTCTCGCCCTCGCTCGCGAAGAAGAGGGGGAGGTTCAGGGGCGGGAAGACGACGGCCTTGTTCTCGAAGAGCACGGGCCTGCCGGCCACCGGAACCGCCAGTTGATCCGGCCCCTCGCCCACCGTCACGCGCTGCTTGCCCGGGGGCACGTCCTCGCGCCGGCCGGGGGCGCTGCGCTGCGGGTCCGCGTGCGCGTGTTCCGCCATGATGGCGACGCCCGGCATCACCGGCTGCGCCCGGACCTGTCCGCTGCGGTAGTACGCCACGCCCAGCACGCCCACCGCCGCCAGCACCAGCAGCGTCGCGGCCGTCTGCGCCACCACGCGCACCGCGCTCTTCATCGTCCGCTTCGCCCGCTCCATGCGCGTCAGCCGCATGGGGGGCATGGACAGCATGCCGCCGGGCACCAGCGGTTCCAGCTCCGCGATGAGCGCGCCCACCGTCTGGTAGCGGTCGTCCGGATCCGGCTTGAGGCACCGCATCACGATGGCGTCCACGCGCGGGTCCAGCCCCGAGCGCTTGCGCGACGGCGGATCGAAGGTGCCCAGCGGCACCTCGCCGGTGAAGGTCTCGTAGAGGATGACGCCCAGGGAGAAGATGTCCGCGCGCGCGTCCGCGCTCTTCGCGTCCACGCGCTGTTCGGGCGCCATGTACGAGATGGTCCCCATGGACACGTGCGTGGACGTGAGCGCGTAGCGCGCCGCCACCGTCGAGTCGTCCAGGAAGGACGCCAGCCCGAAGTCGGACACCTTCGCGATGCCGCCAGCCTGCTGATCCAGCAGGATGTTCTCCGGCTTCAGGTCGCGGTGGATGACGCCCCGGCCGTGCGCGTACTCGATGGCGCGGCAGATTTCGAGCATCCGGCGCAGCAGCACCGGCGTGTCCATCTGCGGGCTGCGCATGAGCTCGCGCAGGGACGGCCCGTCCACGAACTCCATCACCAGGTAGTAGGTGGTGTCCGTCTTCCCCTTGTCGACGATGGCGACGACGTGGGGGTGGCTCAGGGTCGCCAGCGCGGCGGCTTCCTTCTGGAAACGCGCGATGAACGACGGGTCCTTGGCCAGCTCCGTGTTGAGCAACTTGACCGCGACCGTGCGGCCTAGCGAGAGCTGGGTGGCCTTGTGGACCTCTCCCATGCCTCCGGCACCGACGAGCTTCTCCAGGCGGTAGCCGCTGATGAGGTCAGGGGTCCGGGCACGGCTGATGGCGGTGGGCTCAATCGAGGACATGGGCGGGGCGCAGGGCGACGAGGGTAGCAGAAACAGGACGCCGCGTTACCGCTGCTCGCCTGCCGCTTCCCACCTCCCCGTCCGCAGGGCGGGCGGGCGGCCGTGACCCGGGTGCGCTCAGGTATCCCCGGAGGCGGTGCGCAGCACGCTGGTGAGGTTGGTGCGCACCTGGGACAGCGAGGAGCGCATGTTCGCGTGCCGCACCGACGCGCCAATGGCCCGCGCCAGCGACTTGAGCAGCGACACCTCTTCCGGGCGCCAGACGCGCGCCTGGTGGCAGTCCTCGAAGGCCACGAACCCCCACCACTGCTTGGCCGGGGTGATGGGGCACAGGAGCACCGACTGGACGCCCTGGCGCTCCAGGACCTCGCGCATCAGGGGCGGCGCCTCGCGGGACGTGCAGGAGACCACCATCCCCGCCTCCAGCATGTCCATCCAGGAAAGCGCGTAGTCGCGCATCGCGAAGGAGCGCAGCACCGGGTGCGCATGCGGGGACACCACACCCGGCTCCGCCCACGCGTGGCGCAGGTCCGTGAGGAACCGGCCCGCCAGGTTCGTGGTGCGGTTCTCGAAGATGCAGGCGCGATCCACCTTCAGGGTGCGGGCCACCATGCCCAGCGCTTCGGCGCCCGTTGCCGGGCACAGGCCCTTGTCCAGCAGCAACCGGGAGGCTTCGGACACCTTCGTGAACGCTTCCACCATGACCGTCTCGCTTGAAGGGGGGGAGGGGGACACCCCTTCTTGGCGTGGATGCAGCGGCATCCACCTAAAGCCCATTAAGCAGGATTCTTCTGTCGCTGTCAAATGGTGGTTTTGCTGAAATTCTAAGAAGAAGAATGTTTTGGGATGTCCGGTGCCGGAAACGACGACAGGGGCACCCTCGTGAAGAGGGAGCCCCCGTCGGGCACTGCGTCCTGGGGCCTGGGACTACTTGGTGCCGGGCGCCTTCACGGACTCGGTCGTGGTCTCGGTCTTCGTCTCGGAGGCCTTCTCGATGGACTTCGTCTCGGTGCCCTTCTTGACGGCCTGCGTGCGGCCGGAGGGCTTGGTCTCGCTCTTCGCCTCGGTCTTGGTCTCCGTCTTGGTCTCCGTCGAGGGATCGGCCTGCACGCTGCTGGGGGCCGTCTCCGCCTTGGCGGCGGGCGCCTTGGCGGGAGTGGTGGCGAAGGCGGCGGTGGCGGCGAACAGGGCGGCGGCGGCGATGAAGGTCTTCATGGTGGGTCTCGAAGGTCTGATGACGCTCTGCCATCGCGTGATTGCGGTGGTCATCGTCATCGCGGCTGTAGAGGGAGAATGAGGCGTTTTTATTCACTCGGAAGTCGCGCGTTGGAAGACGGTGGAGGCTTCCCGCGCACGGCCTCGCGCGAACGACAACAGGGGCACCTTCGTGAAGAAGGCGCCCCTGTCGGGCACAGCGTCATGTCCGTCCCTTGGAGGCGGGCAGACGGTGCGGCGGCGGGATTACTCCGCGGCCTTCTCGGTCTTCTCGGTGGTCTTGGTGGTGGTCTTCTTGGAGGCCTTCTTGCCCGCGGGCTTGGCCTCGGTCTTGGTCTCCGTCTTGGCCTCGGTCTTCACTTCACCGGTCGCGGGAGCAGGAGCGGCAGCTTCGGTCTTCGCCTCGACGGCGGGGGCCGGCTGCGCGGCGGGGGCGGCGGCGGGCGCGGGGGAGTTGGCGAACGCGGTGGAGGCGGCGAACAGGGCGGCGACGATGACGGTCTTCATGGATGGCTCCGGGGAACGACACGCCGACGCGGAATTGCATCGGTTGTTGTGCGCTGACCCAAGAGCATCCGCCGTGCCAGTTCCGGTTTTGAGCAACTACGCGGGTTTCCCCGGGTGGGAGTGGATCCGCCATGGGGAGAATCTCCTCAGTTGCGATCGCAACGATGGGTGCAAGCTCCCCAGGCAGGCTTGCGGTGCTTTGACGGCACCAACGCTCTTCTGCAAGCTGTGACGCACTCTGCCTTCCCGAGCGTCAGGCGCCGGGACCTTGTATGAGCATGTTGCCCGGCGGTCCTCGTCACGCATGTCGCGCGGCCAGGGGTCGGGAGAGATGGCGTATGCGGCACCTGCTGGTCGCATGGAGCATGGCGTGGCTGGGCCTGGGATGCGCCGCGACCATCCCGCCCGAGCGCCTGCAAGCCCAGGTGTTGGAAACGGAACGCTGGCAGCGCGAGTACCAGTCCGAGCGCGATCGCACCGAACTGCTGGCGACGAAGCTGGCGGCGTTGGAGTCCGCGCTGGAAGAGCTGGCGCAGGAGCGCGCGGAGGCGGAGCAGGCGCGCGCGGAAGCCGAGCAGGGCCGTTCGACGGCGGTGGACGAGCTGGCGCGGCTGGAGACGGAGCGCCACGCGTTGGAAGAGCACAACGCGCAATTGCTGGCGCGGCAGCGCGAGCTGGCGGCGCTGCACGAGGAGTTGTCGGACGTGTGGTACGAATCCGCGCTGGAGCGCGCGCGGCGCCGCACCCAGCCGCCCCTGCCGGGCGAGACGGCCACCGAGGCCACCCGGCCGGTGCCGTGACGTTCGCGAAGCAGCCCCGTCGTTGTCCGGGGCGTCTTCTTCTTCCAGTTCTTCAAGGAGCGTGGGCGTGGCGATGAACTCGCGGACCCCCATCCGTGGCTACCGCGCGGGTTTCTTCTTCGTGGTGATGATGCTGTCGGCCGTCACGGGCTTCACGCTCTTGACGGAGGTGCGCACCGGCCATCAGGTGGACGCGCTGGTGCTGGAGGCGCTGGAGCGCGCGAGCCTCATCGGGCGCATCCGCGTGGACGTGATGTCGCTGGAGTCCGCCATCGAGGCGCACGTGCGCTCCACGGGCGACGCCGAGCGCAGGGAAGCCGACGCGGTGATGGAGGACATCCTGGGCAGCATCCGCCGGGCCTCCGAGGCGTACATGCGCCACCTGCCGCCCGGGGAGAAGGAGGTGTGGCTGCGCTTCAACGGCGCGTGCCAGGGGCTCGCGGATCAGGTGCGCGCGGCGGCGGTGTTCTCGCGGCAGCGCGAAGCGGAGCGCGCCCGGCGCCACCTGGTGGAGAGCATCCGTCCGCTGGCGGCGGAGGTGGATTCGCTCGCGGGGAAGCTCGCCACGGAGAACGCGGATGATGCCCGCGTGCTCGTGGGCCGGCTGGGCACGCTCCGGGTGCGCAACACCGCCCTGGGGGCGGGCACCACGCTGCTGGCCATCCTCCTGTCGGCGCTGGTGGGCTGGCACATCATCCGGCTGCTCAAGCGCCAGGACGCCACCATCCAGGGGCAGATTGAAGAGCTGGGACGGCACAACCAGGAGCTGGATGCGTTCACCAGCCGCGTGGCGCACGACCTGATGGGCCCGCTGTCCCCGCTCAAGGGCTACCTGACGCTCATCCGGCGCTCGGGCTCGGTGAAGGACCCGGGCGCGCTGGAGATGATTTCGCAGTGCGAATCCAGCGCGGTGCGCATGGGTGAGCTGATTGAAGCGCTGCTGCGCTTCTGCCGCGCGGGCAACCGGGGCGATGGGACGAAGGGCGAACTGGACACGGCGGTGAGCACGCTCTTGCTGGAGGTGAGCCAGACGGCGTCGGCGCTGGGCGTGGCGTTGGAGCGCGAACTGGAGCCGGGCGTGCTGGTGGACTGTCCCGCGCAGTTGCTCCAGGTGGTGGCGCGCAACCTGTTGTCCAACGCGGTGAAGTACACGGCGGGGCGGCCGGATCCGCGCGTGAAGGTGCGCGTGGCGACGGAAGGCACGGACGCGGTGGTGGAGGTGACGGACAACGGGCTGGGGATGAGCGCGGCGACGCAGGCATCGCTGTTCCAGCCGTTCTTCCGGGCCGCGGAGGTGCGCGGCATTCCGGGCCACGGCCTGGGGCTGGCCACCACCCGGCGTGTGGTGGAGGCGCACGGCGGCACGCTCACGGTGCATTCAGAAGAAGGCAAGGGGACGCGGATCCACGTGCGGTTCGCACGAGCAGCGCGCACGGCGGCGCCGCTTGTGGTGGAGTCCGGCGCTCAACGGGATCCCTCCTCCATCCGCAAGGCCTCATGAGCTCAGCCCGAATCCTCGTCGTGGATGATGACCCGCATGCGCGGGACCTGTTGCAGCGCCTGCTGGGCGTGCTGGGCCCGGTGGTGCAGGCGGCGGACCCGAAGGGCGCGGCGGAGCGGATGGGTGAGCAGGCCTTCGACCTGGTCCTCACGGACATGGCGATGCCGGACCCCGGCGACGGGCTCAAGGTGCTCCAGACGGTGCGCTCCAACCTGCCGGACACGCCGGTCATCGTGGTGACGGCGTTCGGCAACATCGAGGGCGCGCTGGACAGCATCCAGCAGGGCGCCTTCGACTACCTGTCCAAGCCGTTCGACGTGGACGCCATCATGCGGGTGGCGAAGCGGGCGCTGGAGCAGAAGCGGCTGGTGGAGGAGAACCGCACGCTGCGCAAGCAGGTGGAGCGCACGTCGCTCGTGGGCCGCAGCCAGGCGCTGCTGGAGGTCTACAAGCAGGTGGCGCGAGCCGCGACCAGCAACGTGCCGGTGCTGATTACGGGTGAGACGGGCACGGGCAAGGAGATGGTGGCGCGGGCGCTGCACAAGCGCTCGGCGCGCTCCAGCGGGCCGTTCATCCCCATCGACTGCGGCGCCATCACCGAATCGCTGATGGAGAGCGAGCTGTTCGGCCATGCGAAGGGCAGCTTCACGGGCGCGTCGGGTGCGCGGCGCGGTCTGTTCGAGGAGGCCAACGGCGGCACGCTCTTCCTGGACGAGATTGGCGACGTGGGGATGAAGGTCCAGTCGCAGCTCCTGCGCGTGCTCCAGGAGGGGGAGATCCGCCGCGTGGGCGAGAGCGTCCCGGTGAAGGTGGACGTGCGGGTGCTGGCGGCGACGAACAAGGATTTGAAGGTGCGGGTGACGGACGGGCTGTTCCGCGAGGACCTCCTGTACCGGCTGGACGTGGTGCACCTGCACCTGCCGCCCCTGCGCGAGCGGCGCGAGGACATCCCGGCGCTGGTGGAGCACTTCGCGGCGCTGCATGCGCGGGGAGGTGTGAGGCCGGTGGTGACGGCGGACGCGATGGCGCGGCTCACGGTGTACGACTGGCCGGGCAACGTGCGGCAGTTGGAGAACGTGATGGCGCGGGCGCTCGCGCTGAACGTCACGGGCGTGCTGGGGCCGCCGGACTTCCCGGAGCCCATCGGTGACGCGCCCAAGCGGCTCACCGGGCTCGCGGGCGACCTACCGAGTCTCGCGGAGCTGTCGCGGCGGTACGCGGCGCATGTGCTCCAGCACGTGGGTGGCAACAAGAGCGAAGCGGCGCGGCTGTTGGGCGTGGACCGCAAGACGCTCTACAAGTTGCTGGAGGCGCCCGAAGCGCCGGAGGGCATTGCTCCCTCTGAAGGCCGGAGCTGATCCGGTTCGCTTGGGGCAGGGAAGGACGCGCTTTCCGCCGTTCGTGGCAATGACCGCTGCGGGCGCAAGCCCTGCCCACCCAAGCGGTTTCGCGCGCAGGAGATCGCACCTGGGCCGACGTTGAGGATGTCGGCGGGGACCCGTACCGTAGCGACCTGTATGCGCCGCTGGTTCCCGCTCGGACTCCCCCTGATGCTCTTCGCGTGCGCTCCGGTGGAGCCGCCCGCCCCACTGGTTTCGGCGGATGCGGGCAGCGCGCGCGTCGTGACGGAGCTGGCGTCCGTGGCCTCGTCGCCCGATGCCGAATCGACACCGACGCAATCCGCCGAGGCGCTACGCTCCGCGTGGCAGGCCACCACGCCGGAGTCGTCCGAGGATGGCGGCGTGGCGCATGCCACGGCCTCGGCGCTGATCGAACCTTCGGAGCTCTCTGAGGACGGAGGCGCGAGTGGCGCGCTTTCGCTGGAGCCTTCGCTCTCGCAGGCCCCGTCCCGTGGTTCGAATTCCGAGGCCCTCCCGGGCGAGGAGGAAACGCAGGTCATCACCGAGTCCGAGGTCCCCGTGCTGGAACTGGGACCCGATGGAGAACCGCTGCTCGATGCCGATGACTTCGCCCAGGAGCCTGTTCCCCCCGTCGCCGTAGAACCCTTGCCGGGTGACGCGCCCATCGCGGATGTGGGCTCCACGCCGAATGGAACGCCTGCTGTTGGAGACGCTGTCGCTGAACCGAACGGAACACCGCCCGCGGTGGATCCGGACTCCGACGAGGCCCCCGTTCCCGACGAACCGCTCGCCGCGCTCGACGCAGGCATGGAGCCCTACGCCATTCCCTACGCGCCGGACGCCGGCTCGCTGCGTGTGCGCCGTTCCATCGCGGTGCGCTCGGAACCCCGGCAGGACTCGCAGCCTCTGGGCACGGTGGCCCAGGACATGCGCGTGACGTGGCAGGAGGGCGCGATGCGCGGACCCGACTGCGAGACGTGGGTTCACCTGCAACCCCGCGGCTGGGTGTGCGAGCGCTACCTGGAACAGAACTTCCGCGAGCCCCGCGTGCGCACGCTGCCCCGCGTGGAAGAGGGCGCGCTCACGCCCGGCATCTACGCGCGCGTGGTGGGCCGCCGCGTGCGCGCCTATCCCAGCCTCGCGCTCGCCCGCAGGCGCAAGCAGGGCGTGCTGCTCAAGGGCTCCGTGACGGTGAAGCTCCAGGGACAGGTCAAGGTCGGCCGGCGCACCTTCTGGCGCACGTCGGACGGGCAGTACTTCGAAGCGCGCGTGCTGCGCGAACACCGTCCCTCCGACTTCAGCGGCCTGGACGCGGAGGCGCTCGCCTCACTCCCCATGCCCTTCGCGTGGGCCCAGTCCCGGGCCGCTCCGCGCTCGGATGTCGTCGTGCGCGTGGCCCCGGACTCCCACGCCGACCGCGAGACGGTGCTCCCGCCCCGCACGCTCGTGTCCGTGCGCGAGCTGTCCCCGGATGGCCAGTGGGTGCGCATCGCGGAGGACCACTGGGTGGCGCGCGATGACCTGCACGTCGCGTGGTCGCTGGCGTCCCCGTCCATCGTGGATCCCGGCGCGAAGTGGCTGGACGTGGACCTGGAGTCCCAGGTGCTCATCGCCTACGAGGGCGACCGTCCCGTCTACGCCACGCTCATCTCCTCCGGCAGCCCCGGCACCGACACCCCCGAGGGCCTGTTCCGCGTCTGGGTGAAGTTCGCCGAGGCCGACATGACCGGCAGCATGGGCAACGCCAGCTACCGCGTCGCCACCGTGCCGTGGACCATGTTCTTCGAAGGCGACTTCGCGCTGCACACCGCCTACTGGCACGACCGCTTCGGTGAACCCGTGAGCCACGGCTGCATCAACCTGGCCCCGAAGGACGCACGCGTCCTCTACGGCTGGACCACCCCCGACGTGCCCACCGGCTGGTCCATGGCCCACGCCATGCCCGATGACCCGGGCACCTGGGTGCGCATCCGCGGACAGGCCCGCGTCCAGCCGAAGAAGCGCCGTGGCATCGCGCCCGTGGTCGCCACCGTCAGCGACCTGTGAGCGCCGCGGCTCAACCGCCCAGCACGGACACCGTGACGCGGCGGCGGTGCGGCGACGTGCGGTGCTCCCAGACGTAGACCGCCTGCCACGTGCCCAGGTCCGCCTCGCCGTCCTTCACCGGGATGCTCAGCGTCACCTGCGTCAGCACCGAACGCACGTGCGCGGGCATGTCGTCCGGCCCCTCCGCGTCGTGCTGGAACAGCGGATCCCCGTCCTTCACCAGCCGGGAGAAGAACGCCTCCAGGTCGCGCTGGACGACGGGGTCCGCGTTCTCGCTGATGATGAGCGACGCGCTCGTGTGATGCAGGAACAGCGTGCACAGGCCGTCGCGCACGCCCGAGCCCTTCACCGCCCGCTGCACGTCGTCGGTGATGTCCACGAGGCCCCGGCCCCGCGTGGACACCGTCAGCTCCTTCGCCTGATACACGCGTCCTCCGTCCCGCGGGTCAGCGTCCGTCCAGTCGCTTCACGAGGAACGCGGCCAACTGCTCCAATTCCTCGGTGAGGATGGTGTGCCCACCGTCGAAAGGTAGGAACTCCACCGGCATCCCCACCCCGGTCAACAGGTCGCGCAGGCGCTCGCCTTCCTGGAAGGGCAGCACCGCATCCTGACGCCCGTGCCCCTGGAACACCGGCAGCGCCGGCCGGGCCCTGGCCCGGGGCTTCCACTCATCCTCCGCGACCAGCGCACCGGACAGCAGGCACAGGCCGGCGGGGCACTCCTCCAGCCGCAGCGCTACGTCCGTGGACATCATCGCGCCCTGGCTGAAGCCTCCCAGCACGATGCGGCCGAAGGGCTGCTGGAGCGCCGCCACCGTGCTCATCAACGCACGGCGCGCGGCGGGCATCCCCGGGGGCACCTCGCGGGAGAACTGCTCCCAGTCCCGCTGCTGCCCCATCAGCACCGCCTGCGGCAGCGCGAACCACGCACGCCCCTGGGGCATGCCCAGGTTCTCCAGCGACAGCGGCGCCTCCGGGAACACGAAGCGCACGGCCTCCGCCAGCCTGGGCGAGGCGTTCATCAACTCCGGCGCCAACCCCACCAGGTCCGTGCCCGACGCGCCGAAGCCGTGGCTGAGCACGACCACCAGGTCTGGCTTCGCGCCCTCGGGGAGCGCGTCCACCACGACGCAGTCCAGTTCGCCCAGCTTCGTGCGCACCGCGCGCGGACGGAGGCTCACGGCTGCGCGTCGCTGATGGTGATGTGCTGGATGACCACGTCCTCGTTGGGCCGGTCCTGGCGGCTGCGCGGCACGTTGCCAATCTTCTCCACCACCTCGTAGCCCGTCACCACCTCACCGAAGATGGTGTGCCGGCCGTTCAGGTTCGACGGCGTGCTGGTGGTGATGAAGAACTGGCTGCCGTTGGTGCCCGGGCCCGCGTTGGCCATGGCCAGGATGCCCGGCTTGTCGAAGACGCGCATGCTCTTGAACTCGTCGTCGAAGCGGTAGCCCGGGTCGCCCCGGCCGGTGCCCGTGGGGTCGCCGCCTTGAATCATGAAGCCCGGGATGACGCGGTGGAAGATGGCGCCGTCGTACAGCGGCGTGCCCTCCACGCGCTCGCGCGTCTTGGGGCTGATCCACGGCTGCTCGCCGGTCGCGAGCCCCACGAAGTTGGACACCGTCTTGGGCGCGTCCTTGGAGAAGAGCTTCAGGACGATGGTGCCCTGGTTCGTCTCCATCTTGGCCCAGAGGTCCTGGCCCTCCAGCGCCTTCTTCTGGAAGCCCTTCGCGGAGGCCGCGTCCGTCTGCAGGCTCACCGTGCGGGTGGCCGCCGCGGAGTTGGAGGGGGTCGGGGGCGCCTTGCCTTCGGACTCCTTGTCCTTGGAGCACGCGGTCAGGGCGAGGCAGAGGAAACCAACGGTCAGGAATGAGGTGCGCATGGCGGGCGCATCCTAGCGGCTTTCGGCATGGCCACGGCGTGCTAAAGAGTGCGTCCATCCCCGGAGGTTTGCCCTGTGACAACCGGACAGGAATGGCTGGTTGACGCGAGCGGCTGCTCGCCGGAGAGGCTCAAGGACGCGCCCGCGCTGGCGGTCCTCTTCGAGGCGCTCGTCGTCACCCTGGACCTCAAGGTCGTGGGGCAGCCCCAGTGGCACGTCTTCCCGGAGCCCGGGGGCATCACGGGCCTGGCGCTGCTGGCCGAAAGCCACCTGACCATCCACACCTTTCCGGAGCACGGCTTCGCCGCGCTCAACGTCTATTGCTGCCGCACCCGCGCGCGTCCGGACTTCGACGCGCTGGTGGCCCGCTTCCTGGGGGCCACGTCGTGCCGCGTGCGTGAACTGTCGAGAGGGGTGGAGGCGTGACGCAGGGGGCGTGTCCGTCGTGTGGGGCGAGCGTGGAGTTCACCGCCGGTTCGGCGCAGGTGGTCGTGTGCGGCCACTGCCAGACGGTGGTGGCGCGCGCTGGCGCGGAGCTGGAGGCGCACGGCCAGGTGGCCCGCGTCGTGGAGACCGACTCTCCCCTGCGCCTGGGCCTGGAGGGGCGCATCAACGGCACCTCCTACCAACTGGTGGGCCACCTCCAGAAGGACCACGGCGCCGGTCCCTGGGACGAGTGGTACGTGGAGATGTCCGACGGCCGCACCGGCTGGCTCAGTGAGTCCGAAGGTGCCTTCCACCTGCTCTTCGACGGCGGCGTGGAGGAGGGCCTGCAACTGGACTCCCTCCACCCGGGCGAGCGCCTGCGCCTGCGCAACCGTCCCCTGGTGGTGGAGGAGCGGGGCCACGGACAGGTCACCGCCGCGGAGGGCCAGCTCCCCAGCGACGTCGACCCGTCCGAGGACTCCTGGTACGTGGACGCCACGGGCCCCCGGGGCCTGTTCGTGTCGCTGGACTTCGGCTCGCGTGACCGCGACCCGGAGGTGTTCCTGGGCCAGAAGCTGGAGCTGTCGCAGTTGGGCATTCCGGCCGGGGACCTGCGCCCGCGCGTGCGCAAGGCGCAGTTGCAGCAGGCGCGCTGCACCAACTGCAACGGCCCGCTGGAGTTGCGAGCGCCGGATCAGACGTTGCGCGTGGCGTGCCCGTACTGCGGCGCGCTCATGGACGCGAGCCAGGGCAAGCTCAAGTTCCTCAAGCTGCTCCAGAAGCCGGAGCTTCCCGCAGACATCCCGCTGGGCGCGAAGGGCACGCTCGACGGGGTGGAGTGGATCTGCATCGGCTACCAGGAGCGCTCGTGCACGGTGGAGGGCACGCGCTACCCGTGGCTGGAGTACCTGCTCTACCACCCGGCGCGCGGCTTCACGTGGCTGATGGAGTCCAACGGCCACTGGGTGTTCTTGAAGCCCCTGGCGGCCGGTGACGCGGAGCTCGTCCCGCATGTCTCCGCGCACTACGAAGGCCGGCGCTACAAGGCCTTCCAGTCCGTCCAGGCCGTCACCGACGCGGTGGTGGGCGAATTCTACTGGAAGGTGACCCGGGGCGAGACGGCCCAGGCGACCGAGTACGTCGCGCCGCCGTACTCCGTGAACGAGGACGCCACCGACAACGAGGTCAGCTACACCCACGGCGAGTACCTGTCGCCGGAGCAGGTGCGGGACGCGTTCAAGCTGAAGGAGACGCTGCCTCCGCCCCGGGGCATCGCCCCCAGCCAACCCAACAAGCGCCGGGCGGCGCTGACGACGACGCTGAAGTGGACGGGCGTCTGGCTGCTGGGTTTGTTCGCGCTGTCGGCCGTGCTGCACGCGCGGGCGATGAACGCGCAGGTGTTGGACCTCCAGGTGCAGGTGTCCCCGGGTGCGGCGTCGGGCACGCCCTCCGCCATGCACTTCAGCGAACCGTTCGAGCTTGCGCGCGACGGCAACGTCCGCGCGGAGGTGACCATGTCCACCACGCTCGACAATTCGTGGGTGGGCGTGCAGGGCGACCTGGTGAACCAGGACACGCAGGAGGTGGTGAGCTTCTACGAGGAGATCAGCTACTACCACGGGCGCGACAGCGACGGCTCCTGGAGCGAGGGTGGCAACCACGGCAGCGTGTTCCTGTCCACGGTGCCCAAGGGCACGTACGTGCTGCGCACCACCACGTCGTTCGACCCGGCGATGAAGTTCAAGTCGAACCTGCAAGGCGTCAGCTACCGGGTGCTCTTGACGCACGACACGCCGAACGAGAGCTGGTTCGTCATCGCGCTGGTGCTGTTGCTGGTGGGGCCGGTGCTGTCGTTCATCAGCGCCCACGGCTTCGAGACCGAGCGCTGGAAGGAAAGCAACCTGCAGTAGGGCTCCCTCACGGGACGCACGGTGGAGGTGGACGATGAAGTACCTGGGTGGGTTCGTGCTGCTGGCGTATGCGTGGGCGACCTATACGGGCTGGGCTCCCTTCAGCAACGAGGAGCGCGGACGGGTGACAGGCGATGTGCGGCGCGGCCCCGGCGGCGTGCTGCTGTGGACCGGTGGATTCATGGGAGGCAAGTGATGCTGCTGCTTGGAGTGGTGGTCACCCTGCAGGGAGTGCTGGCGAGCGTCATCTATTCGCTCATCGGTCTGGTGGTGTTCGTGGCCGGCTTCTACGTCATCCGCCTCATCCTCCCGTACGACGTGCACAAGGAGATCGAGGTCGACCAGAACACGGCGCTGGGCATCGTCATCGGCTCTTTCATCCTGGGCCTGGCCATCATCATCGCGGCGGCCATCGGCGGTTGAACGACGTGACGCTTTGAACAAGACGCTGCTGTTTCTCACCGTCCTCGTCATCGCGACGTGTGGGCTCATCTACGAGCTCATCGTCGGGACGCTCGCCAGCTACCTGCTGGGGGACAGCATCACGCAGTTCTCCACCGTCATTGGCGGCTACCTGTTCGCCATGGGCATCGGCAGCTACCTGTCGCGCTTCGTGGAGCGCGGGGTGGCCCAGCGCTTCGTCGAAATCGAGCTGGCCGTGGCGCTCTTCGGCGGCCTGTGCGCGCCGATGCTGTTTCTCACCTTCACGCTCACCAACATCTTCCCCGTCGTCCTCTACGGCACCGTGCTCCTCATCGGCACGCTGGTGGGGCTGGAGATTCCGCTGCTCCTGCGCATCCTGCAGGACCAGCTCAAGTTCAAGGATCTGGTCAGCCAGGTGCTGACGTTCGACTACCTGGGCGCGCTGGCTGCGAGCGTGGCCTTCCCGCTCCTGCTCGTCCCGAAGCTGGGGCTGGTGCGCACGTCGCTGCTCTTCGGCCTGTTGAACGCGGCGGTGGGCCTGTGGAGCACGTGGCTGCTCGCGCCGGTGCTGGCCAACCCCATGCGCCTGCGCATCAAGGCGGTGCTGCTGTGCATGGGGCTGCTCGTGTGCTTCGCGATGGGGGACCGGCTCACCACCTTCTACGAGGACCAGCTCTACGCGGACGAGGTGGTGCACGCGACCAGCTCCCCGTACCAGCGCATCATCGTCACGCGCGGCAAGCGGGGCTTTTCGCTGTTCCTCAACGGCAACCTCCAGTTCGCCAGCATCGACGAGTACCGCTACCACGAGCCCCTGGTGCATCCGGCCATGGGGCGGGCGCGGAAGCTGGACCACGTGCTGATTCTTGGCGGTGGGGACGGGCTCGCGGCGCGCGAGGTGCTCCGCTATCCCGACGTGAAGTCCGTCACGCTGGTGGACCTGGACCCCGCCATCACGCAGCTCGCCACGGGCTACAAGGAGCTGGCGGTGCTCAACGGGCACGCGCTCACGCACCCCAAGATGCGCGTCATCAACACGGACGCGATGCAGTTCCTCACCGAAGGCACGGGCACCTACGACGTGGTGGTGGTGGACTTCCCGGACCCCAACAACTTCGCGCTGGGGAAGCTGTACACGACGGGCTTCTATAAAATCCTGAAGAAGCGCCTGTCTCCGGGCGGGGTGGCGGTCATCCAGAGCACCAGCCCGCTGTTCGCGCGGCGCTCGTTCTGGTGCGTGGAGACGACGCTGAAGGCCGCGGGTTTCTGGACGCAGCCGTACCACTCGCTGGTGCCGTCCTTCGGCGAGTGGGGCTACGTGATGGTGGCGCTGGAGCCGCCCGGCCGGCACCGCCCGCTGCCAGAGGGGCTGACGTTCCTGGATGAAGACACGCTGGAGGGCATGTCGCGCTTTCCTCCGGACATGGCGCCCCTGCCGGCGGAGGTGAACCGGCTGAACAACCAGGTGCTGGTGCACTACTACGAAGAGGAATGGCGTCGGTGGAACTGACGCGGCGGGAGCTGGTGGCCGCGTTCCTGGGGGCCTCCGTGGCGAGCGCCTGTCAGCGCCAGCAGGCCCCGCGCCCCACGGTACCGGGCGCCATCGTGGACCGCGCGGTGGACACCGGCCACAAGCTGCGCGGCGGTCCGCTGCCCCGCGCGGAAACCTTCGAACCGGTGGACGTGCTGATTGTCGGCGCGGGCGCGGCGGGACTCTCCGCGGCGTGGCGTCTGGCCGGCGCGGGCGTGAAGGACGTGCGCGTCGTGGAGCTGGAGGCGGAGGCCGGCGGCACGTCGCGCTCGGGCAGGAACGCCGTGTCCGCGTTCCCGTGGGGCGCGCACTACCTGCCGTCGCCCCTGGAGGACCGGGGCCCGGTGATGCGCCTCCTGCGGGAGATGGACGCCGTCACCGGTGTGGATGCGGAAGGCCACCCGTCGTTCGCGGAGGAGCTGCTCATCCAGGAGCCCGACGAGCGGCACTTCTACCGGGGCCACTGGTACGAAGGGCTGTACCTGCGCGCGGGCGCGAGCGGAAAGGACCTGGAGGAGCTGGAGCGCTTCGATGCGAGGATGAACGCCTTCGCCGCCGCGCGCGACGCGAAGGGCCGCAAGGCGTTCGCGGTGCCGGTGGCGCTGTCCAGTGACGACGCGGAGTGGACGGCGCTGGACGCGCTGAGCATGGCGCGCTGGCTGGAGACGGAGGGCTTCCAGTCTCCCCGGCTCAAGTGGTTCGTGGACTACGCGTGCCGCGATGACTACGGCACCACCTCCGAGCACGTCTCCGCCTGGGCGGGCATCTGGTACTTCGCCGCGCGGCAGAACGGCCAGGGCGAGCGCAGCGACGGGTTCCTGTCCTGGCCGGAGGGCAATGGCCGGCTGGTGCGGCAGTTGCTGTCCTCGCTGGGCCCGCGCCAGGTGGAGCCCAACGTGCTGGTCCACACGGTGGAGCCGGGGGAGGGCGGCTGCCGCGTGCATGCGGTGGATGCGCGCACGGGAGCCCCCCGCGCCTTCCAGGCCCGGCAGGTGGTGCTGGCGTGTCCCCGCTTCGTCGCCGCGCACGTGGTGGCGCCGTGGCGCGAGGCGCGGCCCACGTGGATGGACGCCTTCGTGTACAGCCCGTGGGTGGTGGCGAACCTGACGCTGTCGGGGCCGCCCGCGTCGCGTGGCTTCCCGCTGGCCTGGGACAACGTCCTCTATGAGAGCCAGAGCCTGGGCTACGTGGTGGCCACGCACCAGTCGCTGCGCCAGGACGAGCGCGGGCCCACGGTGCTCACGTGGTACCTGCCCATGGCCGGCGAGGACGTGAAGGCCGAACGCAACAAGGCCCTCTCCGCCACGTACGCGGACTGGGAAGCGCTGGTGATGGCGGACCTGCTGCCGGCGCATCCCGGCGTGGGCGCGCTCACGCAGCGGCTGGAGGTGCAGCGCTGGGGCCACGCGATGGTTCGTCCCGCGCCGGGCTTCCTCTGGGGGGAGGCGCGCAGGGCCGCCGGGGAGAGCCTGGGCAGGCACTTGCACTTCGCGCACACGGACCTGGGTGGTATGGCCCTGTTCGAGGAGGCCAACTGGTTCGGGGTGCGCGCCGCGGAGCGGGCGCTGTCTGGACTGGGACGGACCTCCACCAGTTGGTTGTAGCCGCCGCTTCGGGAGGGATGGGCCCCATGCAGGACAAGCGCTTCAGCCGGTCGGAGTTCCTCGCACTCAGCAGCCTGCTCGCGGGCTCGACGCTCTTCCCGACCCGGGGCGACGCGGCGCCGGACGGTGGCGTGGCCCCGGTCCGCGCGGCCGCGAGCACGGCCGTGGCCCGGGTTCCGGACGGCGGGGTGGCGGTCCCCGCGCAGCCCACCCAGGCGGAGTTCGACCAGTTGCGCAAGGGCTGCACCGCGTCGCTGAGCGCGGGCTCCACGGCGGACGACGGCGCGGAGTACGTGCGCATCGGCGAATGGATGCAGCGCCAGAAGCTGTCCAGCGACGTGTACGGCAACGGCGACTTCGTGCAGGCGTTCGAGAAGCGCATCGCGGACCTGCTCGGCTTCGAGGACGCGTGCTTCATGCCCACCGGCACCATGGGCCAGCTCGTCGCGCTGCGCATCTACGCGGACGCCAGCGGCGTGCGGACCGTGGGCGTGCACCCGTCGTCCCACCACGTGCTGCACGAGGACGACAGCTACGCGGTGCTGCACCAGCTGCGCGCCGTGTACCTGGGCCCCTGGACGCGGCCGTTGCTGGCGGAGGACGTGGCCCAGGCCAAGGAGACGATTGGCACCGTCAGTCTGGAGCTGCCGGTGCGGTGGCTGGGCGGACAGCTTCCGACGTGGGAGCAGCTCGCCGCGCTCAAGCGCACCTGCCGCGAGCGCAAGGTGAAGCTGCACATGGATGGCGCGCGGCTGTGGGAGAGCCAGCCCTTCTATGGCCGCTCCTACGCGGACATCTGCAAGGGCTTCGACTCCGTCTACGTGTCCTTCTACAAGATGGTGGGCGGCATTGGCGGGGCGATGCTGGTGGGCAACCGCGACTTCATCCGCGAGTCACGCGTGTGGCGCCACCGTCACGGCGGCAACCTGTACCAACTGGCGCCCTACGTGGCCTCCGCCGCCATGCGCCTGGATCCGGCGCTGGCCGCCATCCCGGGCTACGTGAAGCGCGCGAAGGTTGTCACCGGACTGCTGGCGGCGGACCCCCGCGTCACCGTGCTGCCGCAGCCCGTGCAGACGAACATGTTCCACGTGTTCCTGCGCGGCTCGCCCGGCGCGTTCAACCGCCAGCGCGACCGCATCGCGCGCGAGGACAAGGTCTGGGTGGCGGGGGGCTTCGGACAGACGCGCGTGCCCGGCGTCGTGTCCACGGAGCTCCAGGTGGGCGAAGGGCTCGGGCGCATCAGCGACGCCGACGCGGCCCGGGCCTTCCTGCGCCTGCTCGAAGCGAACTGAGCGGCACGCGCTCCCGCCGGTGTCCAAAGCCAGACACGGGCGGGGGTGAAACAGAGACACCGCGCGTCAAACGCGGTGCGCCGGGCGGGTGCGTCAGGCCGCCATCTTGATGCTGTACTCCGGCTCCTGCGCCTGGGCGTTCAGGAAGAACTCGGAGTCGAGCAGCATCTCGATGCCGCCCTTGTCGTTGTAGAAGGCGATGGGGCCGTGCGCGGTGAAGTGGATGATGGACTCCTCCAGCGCGGTGGTGGCGGGGTGCTCCGCGCCCAGCGGCTCGAACTCATAGTCGCCCGGGCGGGTGGTGCCATGGCGGTCCTGCGTCGCGCCGGAGAGGATGAAGATCTCCGCCGGGGCCAGGTGACGGTGCGGCGCGAACACAGCGCCCTTCTCCATCTTGAGGATGGCGCTCCACACACCCGTCTCCGCGCTCACGCGCAGCAGACGGTAGGAGGTTCCGGGTCCCAGCGGCTTCCACTCCACATCCGCGGTGTGCACCAGGACATCCATCATCGTCTTTCCGGACATGACAACCTCCACGGTCTGCGCTGCGTGTGTGTCGTTGTCCATGTTAACGCCCAACATGGAATTCCTTGCAAGTTTGTCTCACGCACACGGTTGTCGCTTAAGACACGTTGCGCTCAGGCCATGCCAGGGAGCGGAAGTTTCCACGGCAACTGTTCAGGCAGGACGCCCCGGGTCGCATTTTCTGATCAGGCAGAAAGAGGGTGGGTGGATTGCGGACCCGCGTGGAAACCCGCATGAGGGGCGATGTGTCACCCCGTCTTCCGTTTCCCTCCGGATGACACGTCAGGAGCCCGCCCATGCGCACCACCAGCACGTCCGAATCCCACTTCTCATTTGTGCTTGAGACACCCGCCGCGACCCCGGAGGCCGCTCGCCTGCACTTCCAGGCGAAGTTGTCGGTGGAGACGGACGCGGCGGACCTGCGCCTGGACCTGGAGCGGGGCCGCAAGGGCTTCGTCGTGGTGGATGTTCGGTCCGCGGAGGCGTACGCGCGGCGACACATCCCCGGCGCGTTGCACATCCCCGGGCGTCAGGTCAGCGAGGCGAGCACCGCGGCGCTGTCGAAGGAGGACGTCGTGGTCGTGTATTGCTGGGGGCCCGGCTGCAACGGCGCGACGAAGGCGGCGGTGCGCTTCGCGGCGCTCGGCTTCCGCGTGAAGGAGCTGATGGGCGGCATCGAGTACTGGGTGAAGGAGGGCGCGCCCACGGAGGGCACGCTGCCCCAGGGCGTGCCGGTGTTCGGCATGCGCGGGGAAATCTAGGCGGGCTCGTCCGCCACCAGCGCGTCGCCAGAAGCCGAAGCCACCTTCGCGTCGTAGGCCCTGCGCGCCGCCTCCACCTGCTCGCGGCGCGCGAGCGCCCAGTGGGCCAGGGCGTTGAGCGGCGTCAGCACGTCCCGGCCCATCTCGGTGAGCGCGTAGTCCACCCGGGGAGGGATGGTGGGCGTCACGGTGCGCGTGAGGTAGCCGTCGCGCTCCAGCCCGCGCAGCGTGGCCGTCAGCATCTTCTGGGACACCGTGCCGATGGTCCGGCGCAGCTCGCTGAAGCGCAGGCTGCCGTCCGCCAGCAGGACGATGACCAGCACCGACCACTTGTCACCGACGCGGCCGAGCACCTCGCCGACCGAGCGGCAGACTTCGGAGGGGAGGTCGACGTTACCGAGTTTCATCCAGGTGCCTTCTTGAAGTGCGGAAAGGTTACCAACATATACCCACTCTCCTTTTGAAACCTACTCTCCAAAGGGTAGGACGAGGTGGGTAAGCCATGGGCGCAGCGCTGAAGGACGACGTGGTGCTGGTAACGGGAGGTTCGGGGTTCCTGGGGGGTTGGACGGTCGTCTGCCTGCTGAAGCAGGGCTACCGGGTCCGGACGACGGTGCGGAGCCTGGAGCGGGAGGCTGAAATCCGGGCTGACGTCGCCACGCAGGTGGACCCAGGCGACCGGCTCTCCTTCGTCGCCGCGAACCTGCTGGCGGACGAGGGCTGGGAGCGGGCCGCGGACGGCGCGCGATACATCCTGCATGTCGCATCCCCCATGGGCATCGGGGAGTTCAAGACGCAGGACCTCATCCGTCCGGCGCGTGAGGGCACGCTGCGCGTGTTGAAGGCGGGCGCGAAGGCGGGCGTGGAGCGCGTGGTGATGACGTCGTCGCTCCAGGCCGCGCTGCCGCCGGCGGACTTCTCCGCGGATGCGCCCGCGAGTGATGAGCGCGTCTGGACGGACCTCGCCTCCAGGGACGCGACCCACTACACACAGGCGAAGACCCTGGCGGAGCAGGATGCCTGGGCGTTCATGCGACAGGGCGGCGCTGGCGCCATGACGCTGTCCACCGTGCTGCCCGCCTTCATCCAGGGCCCCATGCTGGGCCGGGACATCTCCGGTTCGCTGGAGGTGGTGGCGCGGATGCTGCGAGGGGAGCTGTCCCCGCTGCCCAGGCTGGGCTTCAGCATCGTGGATGTCCGGGACCTGGCGGACCTGCACCTGAAGGCGATGACCGCGCCCGGCGCCGCCGGAGAGCGCTTCGCGGGCAGCGGGGACTTCCTGTGGATGAGCGACATGGCCCGCGTGCTGCGCGAGCACCTGGGCGGGCCGGCCGCGAAGGTGTCCACGCGGACGGCGCCGGACTTCCTGGTGCGGTTCGGTGCGCTGTTCAATCCGGAGATCCGTCAGCTCATGCCCAACCTGGGCCTGCGGCGGACGTTCAGCACCGCGAAGGCTGAACGGATGCTGGGCTGGCGGGCGCGCCCCGCGACGGAGGCGCTGGTCGCCAGCGCGGAGTCCCTGGTGCGCCAGGGCCTGGTGTGAGGCTCCGGGCGCCGCGAGGCCCTCGCGGCGCCAGGGCGTCCACGCTGGACCGGAACGCGCGGTGTTCCTTGCGTCCGCGCTCCCGGTGGGCCCGCGCCTGCCGGTGAACCGGACCCGCGTCAGGCGTGTCTTCGCCCAGGGGCGGAGGTTGCTATCCTCCCGGCCCGATGCCCCGTCTCCTCGCGCCCACGCAGGCCTGGCTGTTCGGCCCGTCCGTGGACCTCACCGTGTTCGCCGGCAGTGCGCTCGCGTCCATCGCGTTCGTGCTGGCCGCGCCGTGGCTGGGCGCGGTGGGGGACACGCCGGCCTGGGCGTGGCTGTTGTTCGTGGTGGGCGTGGACGTGGCGCACGTGTGGTCCACGCTGTTCCGCACGTACCTGGATGGCGAGGAGGTGGAGCGCCGTCCCGGCCTCTACGTGGGCGCGCCGCTCGCCGCGTACGCGGTGGGCGTGCTCGCGTACTCCGCGTCCCCGGGCGCGTTCTGGAGCGTGTTCGCCTACGTGGCGCTGTTCCACTTCATCCGCCAGCAGTACGGCTGGGTGGCGCTCTACGACCGCAAGGCGCGCGTCTCCGCGTTCGAGCGGCGCCTGGACGCGGCGGCCGTCTACGCCGCGACGCTGGGCCCCGTCGTCTGGTGGCACGCGAACCTGCCCCGTGCCTTCTGGTGGTTCGTGGAGAACGACTTCCTCGCGGGCCTGCCGACGTGGGCGGGCACGGTGGCGCTGGGCGCGCACGCGGTGGTGCTGGGCGCGTGGGCCGTGTTCCAGGGCGTGCGCATCGCTCGGGGCGAAGGGGTGCAGGCGGGCAAGGTGTTGCTGGTGGCGGCGACGTGGGTCGCGTGGTTCGGGGGCATCGTGCTCGCGCGCGACGACTTCGCCTTCACGGTGATGAACGTGGTGCTGCACGGCGTGCCGTATTTCGCGCTGCTGTTCCGCTACGCGCGGGGCCGCCACGCGGAAGGGGGCTTCGGCGCGAAGGGCGTGCTCCTGCGCGCGGGGCTGCCCGGCTTCCTGCTGTTCCTCGGGGTGCTGGCGCTGCTGGAGGAGGGGCTGTGGGACGTGCTGGTGTGGCACGACCGCCCGGTGTTGTTCGGCGACAGCGGCCTGGCGCTGGAGTCGGACCTGATGGCGCTGGTGGTGCCGCTGCTGGCGCTTCCCCAGGCCACGCACTATGTGCTGGACGCGTTCATCTGGAAGGCCGGCCGGGAACCCGCGCTGCTGAACAGGCTGGGCTGGGGCCGAGCACCCCAGGGTCCGGCAACCGTCAGCCCCGGACACCCGGCCGTAGCCATTCCCGACGTGGGTGAATAGAGCATATGGGCCATGGCCCGACTCCTGCTCGTCTCGAATCGTCTCCCCGTCACCGTCAAGGTGGAGAAGGACAGCGTCTCCGTGGGGCGCAGCGCCGGGGGGCTCGCCACCGGCCTGAGCCGTCCGCATGAGCGCTCCGGAGGCCCCTGGATTGGCTGGCCCGGAGATGTCTCCCGGCTGACGGACGCCCAGCGCACGAAGGTGGAGGCGCAGTTGGCGGAGCTCAACTGCGTGCCGCTGTACCTGTCCGCCAGCGAGGTCAGCCGCTTCTACGAGGGCTATTCCAACCGCGTCCTCTGGCCGCTGTGCCACTACATGCTGGACCGCATCCCCCGGCAGGACCGGGACTGGGATGCGTACCGCAAGGCGAACGAGCGCTTCGCCGACCTGGCCGCGAAGCACTACCAGCCGGGCGACACCATCTGGGTGCACGACTACCAGTTGATGCTGGTGCCGGGCCTGCTGCGCGAGCGCCTGCCGCACGCGCGCATCGGCTACTTCCACCACATCCCGTTCCCGTCGTCGGAAATCTTCAGCACGCTGCCCCGGCGCACGGAGCTGTTGAAGGGCCTCCTGGGCGCGGACCTCATCGGCTTCCATGCGGTGAGCTACGTGCGGCACTTCTCCGGCACGCTGCTGCGGCAACTGGGGCTGGACACGGACATCGACCGCATCCTCTTCCAGGGGCGCGAGGTGCGCGTGGGCGCGTTCCCCATGGGCATCGATGCCACCTCGTTCGAAACGCTGGCGCAGGAGCCCGCGGTGCTGGACGAGGTGAAGGTCCTGCACGAGCGCGCCCACGACGAGCGGTTGCTCCTGGGCATCGACCGGCTGGACTACACCAAGGGCATTCCCCGGCGCCTGCTCGCGGTGCAGCGCGTGCTGGAGCGCTCGCCGGCCCTGCGCGGACGGCTGCGCTTCATCCAGGTCGCCGTCCCCAGCCGCACGCAGGTGCAGGCGTACGCCGAATACCGAGAGACGGTGGACGAGCTGGTGGGCCGCATCAACGGCCAGTACGGCACCGTGCACAGCACGCCGGTGCACTACCTCTACCGGTCACTCAACGAAAAGCAGCTCGTCAGCCTCTACCGGGGCACGGACGTGATGCTGGTGACGCCCGTGCGCGACGGCATGAACCTGGTCGCCAAGGAGTTCTGCGCGGCCCGGCCGGACGAGGACGGCGTGCTGGTGCTGAGCGAGTTCGCGGGCGCGGCGTCGGAGATGCGCGACGCGCTGCTCATCAACCCCTACGACGTGGAGGGCATGGCGGACGCCATCGAAGAGGCGCTGGAGATGCCCAAGGCCGAACGTCAGCAGCGCATGCGCTGCCTGCGCGCGGGCGTGAAGGCGCGCGACGTGCACTGGTGGGTGGACAGCTTCCTGGGCCGCCTCCAGGGGCTGAAGTCCGTGGAGGAGCGCCCGCCGCTGCCCGACGGGATGCAGGCGCTGGAGAAGCTCAAGGGCCCCGGGCGCAAGGTGCTGTTCCTGGACTACGACGGCACGCTCGTGGGCTTCGCGCCGACGCCGGAGCAGGCCGCGCCGGACGCGGAGTTGATGAAGCTGCTCAAGGACCTCTGCGCCCGGCCGGACCTGTCCGTGCACGTGGTGAGCGGTCGTCCGAAGGAGACGCTGGAGGCATGGTTCGGCGAGCTGCCCATGGGGCTGCACGCGGAGCACGGCCTGTGGTCGCGCATGCGGCGGGGGCAGTCGTGGCAGGCCCTGCCGGGCGTGTCCTTCGAGTGGAAGCCCCGGGTGAAGCCCGTGCTGGAAGCATTCGCCGGGCGGGTGACGGGCTCGTTCGTGGAGGAGAAGACGGCGTCGCTCGCGTGGCACTACCGCAAGGTGGACGCGGAGTTCGGCGCGCTCCAGGCGCGCGAATTGCGCCTGCTGCTCTTCGAGCAGTTCTCCCAGGAGCCCATGCACATCCTCCCCGGTGACAAGGTGGTGGAGGTGCGGCCCCGGGGCGTCAACAAGGGCCGCGTCGTGCCGGAGGTGTTGAAGCACGAGGCCCCGGACGTGCGCGTGCTGGCCATCGGCGATGACGTCACCGACGAGGACCTGTTCGCGGCCATCCCCAAGGGCGGCCTCACCGTGCACGCGGGCAACAAGCACACGCGCGCGGCGTACCGCACGGAAGGCCCGCAGGAGGTGCGGCGGTTGCTGAAGGCGCTGCTGGGCCAGTAGCGGCGCGGGCCGGGCTGGCTGCACTCCCGCGCAGGGGCGACGCCGCCAGCGACCCCATGAGAGGGCCGCCAGCGGCGCGCGCTTCTCAGGCTACTGGATGGCGGTGACGACCTGGGCCTGGCACGTCGCGGGGTCGACGAAGGTCTGCGACGTGCTGAGCGTGCAGACGGCGCCCTGCGTGCCGAAGGCGGCCTGGTTGATGCTGCCCGAGCAGACGCCGTTGGTGACGGTGAGCGTCAGGATCCAGCGACACGTCTTCGCGGCGCCCGTCGGATCCGCCGCGTTGGTCGTGTAGTAGTAGAGCTGGGTCAGCGGCGACAGCAGCGGGGTGATCATCTGGAAGTGGCCCGAGATGCTGGGCGACACGACGGGGGGCAGGGGGCTGGGCGGCAGCGGATTGGGCGTGCCCGTCACGGAATAGCCGGGGAAGGTGTTCACGCCGGTCCAGTTGGCGATGAAGAAGTCGTTGACGGTGGTCGCCGGGCGCAGCGACGGGTTTCCTTCCAGGCGGCCCGAGGGAAGCTGGATGGTCTCCTCCTGAACGACGCTCACATAGTCGTGGCGCTTGGAGAGGAGGTCTTCAACGCCGTACTGCTCGGCGAGCGCGACCGACGGCATGAGGGACAGCAGGGAGGCGGCCAGGAAGCGCTTCACGTTGTTCGTCATGGGTCTTGTCCTGTGTGTCTGGGTTTGGCCGGAGCCAATTCCTTTCTAACAGCGCATTTGTCTGGAAATCAAATGCTAACTGGTAATTCGGGCAATTCCAGCGAACGTGAAGGATTGCGGCCCGGATGCGCACCTACGGGTTTTCCCCCGGGTCCACGGGATGAGCAGGGATTGACCCAGGCCGACAGTGAAGGCGCGGGGCGCCAACGCGCCGCGTCCCTTTTCTGCCTGCCTTTGACGCGCGCCCGGACGGGGTGGGGCTTTCAGAGATTGAAGCCCACGTTCCCGACGGAGATGCTGGGCCCGAAGATGAAGGACCACTTGCTGGAGGGCACCACGGTGTTGGTGTTGGGGTCGCCGTTGGTGCGCCGGGTGATGTCGCCCCGGAATTCGCGGGCAATCCATGCGTTGGCACCCACCGCCGCGCCCGGGCCAATGGGCACGCGCAGGCCCAGGCCCAGCACGGCGGCGAGCGTGGGCGGGAACTGGATGTCACCGGACTGTGGCACGAGCCCCAATCCCATCAATCCCATCTCGATGCCCAGCAGGCGCTCCTGGCCCTCGTTGTTGAGCAATGCCAGACGGGACAGGACGCCGAAATTGATGGCCAACTGTCCCGTGGGCTGCGTGGCGCGGTAGAGGCCCGCGGGGATGGTGGCCATGGTGTAGAGGCGGAACATGCCGCCGCGCACGATCGCGGTCCACTGGGCGGAGGGCAGCCCGGTGCGGTCCACGGTGGACAGCGCGTAGCGGGATTCGTCCGCGACGTGGGACACCTGCACGAGGATGCGGTCGTACTGCCCCAGGTTGCCCTGCACGGGGATGACGCGCATCTCGCCGTTGGGGCGCAGGAACAGGCGCTGCTCCACGTGGCTTTCGCCCCGGGTGGAGCCGTCGGATTTCGTCACGTCGATGCGCAGGGTGATTTCCTGGTTGCCCTCCTGGGGCGTCAGGCGCTCGCGGTGGATGATGACGCGGCAGGTGTTGCGCATGGCGTAGTTCAGCCGGTGCGGGCGGCTGGGCTTGAGCGTCTCGTCATGGCCGTCCTTGTCCGCGCAGATGAACTCCACCAGGTTCTCCACGTTGGTGGGCACGCTGGCCTCGCGCACCGCGCGCTGCACACGCTCGCTGGTGAGGAACAGGTCCGTGGTGGCCAGCTCCGCTGGCAGCGTGGGCAGCCGGTAGCCGAAGCGCAGCGACACGAAGCCGCCGGCCGTGGCCTCGCCCTGCACGAGGGTGGCGGTGTCCCGCATCGTCACCGTGTAGGCGCCGCCCAGGGGGCGCAGCACGAAGCGGCCCAGGCCGCCGTTGGAGGCCACCGTCACCTCCGCCGGGCGGTTGGTGGGCACGAAGTCGATGCCGCCGTGGCCGGGCAATTCCAGCATCGCGCGCGGGTCTGGCACCGGCCGCGTCTCCGCCGTTTCGGATGCCACCACCGTGCCGTCCACGCGCGACGTGGTGGCCGTCACCGTCACCTGGGGTTCGTCGGTGCCCCGGGTGCGCAAGAGGACGTAGGTGCCCTCCGGGACCTTCACCACGCGCTCCACGCGCGTCCTGGCGCCATTCACCGTCCACAGGAGGCCGCGCGGATCATGCGCGCACGCCGCGTCCAGGCGCATGACGAGCGCGGAGTCCTCCGCGTCGCGCAGCACCGTGCCCTCCACGGCGGTCAGCGGGCACGCCAGCACGGGCAGCGTCTCCGCCACGGACGTCTCCAGCGCGTCGCCCCGGGCGAAGAACACGCGCGGCGTCAGCCGCAGCCGCAGGGACACGGTGGGGTTCAACCCCGGCACGTTGCGGATGGACACGGCGCCGTCGGTCACCTCGCAGCGCGCGGAGCCGCAGTCCACGGAGGCGATGGCCTCCGAGTGCGTCACCGACGCATAGCCAGGGCCCTTGGACAGGTCCACGCCGGAGGACTGCACCAGGGGCCGCGTGAGCACCGTGCGGCCGGGGCGCAGGCGGAAGTACTCGTCGTCCAGGAAGCGCCCGTTGGCGTCGTACGTCGTCACGCCCGCACCCGCGCGGGCGAAGGCGGGGCGCCACGACAGCGTCGCGTCCGTGGGCAGCCCGGGCGTCACCGGCACCGCGCACTCGGAGGGGCCGTTGGGCTCCAGGCACAGGTCCTCGCCGTCCACGCTCTTGCCCTGCGGATCCGGTCCCCGGGGCACGCCGGACCAGGCGATGGTCACGTTCTTCAGGCCGGTGCCCTTGAGCTCCAGCCGACCGTCGTCCGGGTAGAAGGTGGTGGCGGCGCTGTCGATGCGCGGGAAGGGCCCGGTGGCCACCACCACCACGGTGTCGGTGGCCGAGGCGCACGCGGCTTCGTCCGCGGCGACCTTCAGCTCCAGCGTTCGCGCGGTGTCTTCCGCCTTGGTGGGAGGCTTGAGCGAGCGACCGTCCGAAGAGAGCACCCAGCCGCCACGCACGGGGCCGCAGAGGATGCCCTTCGGGATGACCTCCACCGCCCGTCCTCCTTCGGGAAGCTGGACGACGGAGGTGGCGGCGGCGGCGGTCCCCGCCACCAGCAGGCAGCCAAGGACGAGCGCGCGTGCACGGTGCATGTGTTGCTTAAGCACGGAGGGCCGCATCCGGGTCAAGCCCTCCGTGCATGCCGGCGCGAAGATGCGCCGGGAGTGTCTCTCCACGCCTACCGCGATGCCGTCTTCTGCCCCGGACCCTGGAGCAGGATGCGGCGTCCGAAGGCCCGGTCCACGCGGCCCAGGAACTCACGGAACTGCGGGTACTCGTTCGCCTTGATGCGGGCGACGGAGAGGGCCACCTCGCCGTCGGCGACGAGGGCGCCGTCCTCCACGCGGTAGGAGAGCTTCACGCGACCGAACGGCGTCGTCTCCTCCACCGCCTGGGGCATCTCCGCCACGGTGTAGCCGCCGGGCAGCGTGTAGCGCAGCTTGAAGGTGTTCACCCACGGGCTCTGCATGACGAGGTCGAAGCGGCGCTCGGCGAGCGACGCGTACGCCTGCTGGTAGGTGCGTCCGGTGCCGAAGGGCAGGAAACGCAGGCTGCCGCCGGGGAGCACTTCCGCGTAGCGCGGGATGCCCATCTTGAAGTCCAGCGCCACGTCGTCATCCAGGCGGGTGGTGTCGCTGAGCTTCACCTCGCGCACGGTGAGGCCGGGGAAGCTCTGCGCCCACGAGCGCTCGAAGGTGGACTTGCGCGTGGACTCCGGGCGGTAGGCGCGGCGGTAGTCCGGCGCCGTCTGGCCGGACACGCTGCTCTGGCCCTTCACCTCCGCGCCGCCGTCGGGCCGCAGGGCGACCTCCATGGCCAGCGTGGTGGTGTTGTCCTGCGCCTTCGCCTCCGGCGTGGTGAGGAAGGTGCTGGTGCCGTTGGGTTCCACCACGAGCACGTTGGCGACGCGGTCCGCGGACGGCAGCTCCTTGGCGCCGTGGAACTCCGCGGTGCCGTCCAGGTACAGGTCGAACTTGGGCACGTACGCGATGGCGTGGTTGAAGGCCGCCAGCGACGCGGGCTCCGCGTCCAGCGAGCCCAGGTTGCGCATGCGCAGGAGCACCAGCCGGCTGTCCACGCCCGCCACCTTCAGCATGGAGTAGATGAGGCTCGCCTTGTCCTTGCAGTCACCGAAGCGGCGCGCCAGCACGCGGTCGACGCGGTAGGGCTTGAAGCCGTGGATGCCGAACTCCAGCGCCACGTAGCGGGTGTTGGTGACGACGAAGGAGTAGATGGCGCGCACGACGGCCAGCTCGTTCTTGCGGTCCACGCCCTGGAGCACCTGGTCCACCGTCGCCTTCAGCTCCGCGTTCGGCTGGAGCTGGTCGCGCACGAGGCCCCACCAGTAGTGGCCCACCTGCTCCCACGTCTTGTATGTGGAGATGTGCAGGTTCTGCGCGACCTCCGCCCAGCCCGGCATGCCCGGCTCCGGCACCACCTTGGAGACGTGCTTGGCGCCGAAGCGGTACAGCGTGCGGGTGTCGTTCTCCAGCGGCGACTGCTGCTGCTCCACGCCGGCCAGGCGGCTCTTGTTCCAGTACAGCGGCCGCTCCTTGGGCATGTCCACGACGTACTGGAAGCGCACCTTCGGGTAGACGCCCTGCACGCTCTCCACGTCGCCCCAGTAGTCCGACAGCAGGTTGTCCTGCGCGGTGTCGTCCAGGCGGTACGTCAGCTCCAGCGTGTCGCCCACGGCGAGCGACGGGAACGACAGCACGCGCATGCGGGCGTCGTAGTACATGCCCGTCCACGGCTCGTTCATGTTGCGCTCGGCGTCGCCGTAGCTCTCCACCACGGAGCCGTCCGGCTTCGTCACGCGGGCCTTGAGCACGCGCACTTCCTGGCGGTCCGGCGAATAGCTGACCGGGAGGCTGCGGAACGCATCCACGCCGCGCGTGTTGAGGACCTTCACCACCATCTGCTGGATGCGGCTGGAGAGGCCGCTCTTCTGCACGCGCACATAGGTGTTGTCCACGAGGTAGACGGCGTCCTCGTGCACGTAGCCTTCGGCCTCCTTGGCCAGCGGCTTCGCGTCCACCAGGTACTGCGTGCCCGCGCTCTCCGTCTCACCCTTGAGGGTGCGCAGGGCCTCCTTCAAGCCGGGGTTCTGCGGGCGCAGCACCAGCGAACGCTCGAAGGCGGCCAGGGCGGGCTCGCGCTGACCCGCGGCGAGCAGCGCGCGGCCCTCGCGCTCGTAGACTTCCGGCTCGTCGGGGGACAGGGCCTTGGCCTCGGTGAAGAGCGCGGCGGCCTCTTCGGCGGCGCCGTTGGAGGCCTTGAGCTCCGCCAGCCGCACGCGCGAGCCGTTGTCGAACGGGTTCAGGTCGGTGAGCTTCGCGTACTCGCGCTCGGCGGCGTCCACCTTGCCCGCGTCCGCGAGCTGCGAGGCGAGCTGCCGGCGGGTGTTGGTGTCATCGAAGCGCAGCGCCAGCACCACGCGCATGCGGTCCATGGCCTCCTGGTTGCGGCCCAACTGCCGGGACGCCGCCGCCGCCACGCGCACCACGCGGGGGACGCGGGGCTGCTGCCGGAAGGTCTCCTCCACCAGCGCATGCGCGCGGGCGCGCTCGCCCAGGGCCTCGGCGGCGCGGGCCAGCAGCAGTCGTGCGCCCGGCTCGTTGCGGCCGTCATCCTTCTCCATCAGCGGGGCCAGCAGCGGCTGCACGCGCTCCGGGTGGCCGCGGTCCATCTCATGGTCCGACAGCGCCAGCCGCGCCGGGGCGAACGTCGGATCCGCCTTCAAGGCGGCCTCCAGGAAGCGGCGGCGCTCGTTCAGGTCATCCGTCTGGGTGTTGGCGGCCAGCAACTGGAGGCGCGCGTCGTTGGGGGCGGCCTCGGCGGCGGCGGCGGCCTCGGCGCTGGCGGTGTGCTCGCGCTCGTCATAGGCGCGGAAGAAGGCGAGCACCTGGGCGTAGTCGCCTCGCAGGGCCGCGTCGTCCGGGTTCTTCTCCACCAGCGCGCGCAGCGACGAGGTGAGCGTGGGCAGCACCTGCGGCGCGGGGGCCGGCATGCGCTCCAGCGCGGGGGCCTTGGCGGGCAGCGTGGCGCGCGCGGACGCCGTCTCCGAGCGCAGGTAGAAGCCCAGCGGGCCGGACTCCTGGCACACCTTCACGAGGACGCGGTTGAGGCCCTTCTTGAGCTTCACCGACACGCGGGTCTGGTCGGGGCGGGGCAGGTTGTAGCGGTCCTCCTTGGAGGCCAACTGCCCGTTCACCCACAGGCGGTAGCCGCCGGAGGTGCCCAGGCCCAGCGCCACGCGCGTGTCCTGCGGCACCTCCAACCACGTGAGCGCGTACGCCACGGCCTCCTTGTTGGGACGCACGGCGGTGGCCAGGTCCACGTAGCCGTCCGCGGACGTGACGGACAGCTTGCGCCAGGTGGCCTCGTGGCCCTTGGCGCCCGGGTAGCGCGCCGTCAGGTCCAACGCGGCGGTCTCCGGGCCGAAGTTGGTGTCGCAGCCGGCCTTGCCTTCGTTCTCGAAGCCGCCGACGACGTAGTAGTCGTTGACGAAGCCCAGCCACTGGCGGACTTCGTTGGCGCGCACCATCCGGCCCCGGGAGCGCTCCGCGTCCATCAGGAGGATCTGCGCGGTGGTGCGCGTGTTCACGTCGGACGTGCGGCGCGAAGCAATCTGCTGGTAGGTGCTCACCAGCGGGGTGAGGTCCTCCACGTCGTCCACCAGCCCGTGCATCCGCAGAAGGGCGGCACCCCCGCGTGGGGAGCCGGCGGCCTTCTGGGCCTCGGCCGCGTACTCGCGGGCCCGGTCGTCCGCGTTCGGCTTCGCGAGCGCCAGCACGGGGCAGGTGAGCACGAAGACTGCGGCCAGCGATGTGAAACGCGACATCCGTTCTCCTCGGTAGAGCAGCGGCGCCAGCAGCGACGCCGGGACAGCAGGGGGCGACGACGCCGGTGAACAGGCGGACCCGTCGCGGCCTTCCCCTGCATGTGGCCCCGGACGGCGGGCAGGCAACCAGAACCCCTCCACTCTATGACGGACCGGTGTGGGGCGGGGTGGGCCCGTGGAGGTAGGAAGTCGAAAATACACAGGGCCGGCACGGGCGCTGATGCCCGTGCCGGCCCCGATAGTGTGCCGCTGTTGAGGTCCGGAGGCTGCCCGGCCGTCAGTGCAGCTTGGAGTACAGGGCGTTGACGAGGGTGCCGTCGTCGCCGCTCAGCTCCCAGAACATCGCGCCGCCCAGGCCCTTGGACAGGATGTAGTCCGACTTGGCGGTGAGGCTCTGCGCGTCGTCGTAGGCCACCCACACCTTCGTGGTCGGGCTGTACACGTAGGCCTGCTTGCTCTCCGGGTGGAAGAACTTCGTGTAGCCGGAGCCCGCGCGCTCGTAGTTGGCCTTGAGGTCCTTGTAGTCGAACACGCCGGTGAGGCCCGACTGGCCGTCATCCCAGGTGCCCTTGGTGGGGACGCCGCTCTGGAACAGGCCGTTGTTCACGTTGGGCACGTTGCCCCAGCCGCGGCCGTAGAACGGAACGCCCAGGACAATCTTGGAGGCGGGCACGCCCAACTGGAGCATCTTCGCGATGGAGCCGTCGGTGTAGAAGCCGTCCACCGCGCCCGGGTCGCCCGTCACGCGGTTGAGCGCGGAGTGGAAGTTGACCGTGCTCTCGAAGGCGCCGTGGTAGTCGTAGGACATCACGTTGATCCAATCGAGGATGTTGGCCAGCTTCAGCGTCTCCTGCTTGTTGGCGAGCAGGTCCGGCGAAGCGCCCGACGCGATGGTGAGCAGGTAGGGCTGGCCCGTCTGCGCCGTCACGGCGGCAAGCTGGGTGCGGAACTCCTGCATGAGCAGGGTGTAGTTCACCTTGTCCGCGGGGCTGCTGATGTTGTCCGGCAGGCCGCCGCCGGTGGGGTACTCCCAGTCCACGTCGATGCCGTCGAACACGCCCACGCCGTTGGCCGGGGTGACGCCGGGGTACTGGCCCTTCACGTACAGGTCCACGCAGGACTTCACGAACGCGGCGCGCGACGCGGACGACGCGGCCACCTGGGAGAAGTACTTGGACCAGGACCAGCCGCCAATGGAGATGAGCAGCTTCAACTGGGGGTTCGTCTTCTTCAGCTCCTTGAAGGCGCGGAAGTTGCCGCGCAGCGCGCCCGCGTCCCACTCACCCGGGAAGCCGAAGCCCTTGTCGATGTCCGCGAACGCGTCCCCGAGCACGCACTTGCCGTCCGGCGTGATGTTGGAGAAGGCGTAGTTGATGTGCGTGAGCTTCGCCGCCGGGACGTTGGACACCTGGTAGTTGCGGCCGTAGATGCCCCACGCGGTGAAGTAGCCGACGATGCGCTTGTTGCCCACGGGCGGCTGGCCGGAGATGGCCACGGTGACGGTGAGCGTTTTCGTGCCCACGTTGCCGGCGGCGTCGTACGCCTTCACGGTGTACGTGTACGTGCCGTTCTGCGCGGAGGAGGAGAACGCGCGGTTGAACGACGACGCGGTGGCGACAAGCGTGCCGTTCTCCAGGATTTCAATCTTCGTCACGCCCACTTCATCGGTGGCGCTGGCGGAGATGGTGAGGGAGCCGGCGGTGGTGATGTTGGAGGCGCTGCTGGACGCGGTGACGACAGGGGCCTTCGTGTCACCGACGCCAGGGATGGCCACGGTGACGGTGAGCGTCTTCGTACCCACGTTGCCGGCGGCGTCGTACGCCTTCACGGTGTACGTGTACGTGCCGTTCTGCGCCGAGGAGGAGAACGTGCGGCTGAACGACGACGCAGTGGCGACGAGCGTGCCGTTCTCCAGGATTTCAATCTTCGTTACGCCCACTTCGTCGGTGGCGCTGGCGGAGAGGGTGATTGAGCCCGCGGCGGTGATGCTGGAGGCGCTGCTGGACGCGGTGACGACGGGGGCCTTCGTGTCGCCGCCTCCCGTCGCGGGCCCGACGTCGAGCCACAGCGAGGCCACGGCCGAGGGCGTCCAGTCCGACTGGGACGTGTGCGGCTGACGGCACTCATAGATGCGGCCTTCATAGGAGACGCGCGTGCCTGGCGAGTAGGCGACGCCCACGGCCCACGCGGCCTCCAGCGGCGCCTTCATCACGCTGCCCGGGCCTTCGGCCTCGGGCGTGAAGAGTTCCTGGCCACATCCGGTGACGGTCAGCGCGGACGCGACCAGGCCCATGATCCACTTGCTACGCAGCATTCGTGTTCTCCTCGCCTGCGGTACATGCGGAAGGAGTCACGCCCCCATTTTTCAGGGTTAATCGCGGAGTTATTTTTCCGGGCTTCGCGCCTGTCCGCCGACCCAGGTGGTGTGGACGGAAAGGTCTTCCTTCAACAGCACCAGGTCCGCACGGTGGCCTGGGGCGATGCGACCTCGGTGGCCGTGCACGCCCAGGAAGGTCGCGGGATGGAGCGACGCCATGCGCAGCGCTTCCTCCAGCGGAACACCGAGCGAGTGGACGCAGTGACGCACGGCCTCGGTGAGGTCGATGTCCGCGCCCGCGAGCACGCCGTCCTCGGTCTCCAGGCGTTTGTTGCGGCGCAGGATGGTGCGGCCCTGGAGCATGAAGGACGTGACGGAGGTGCCCACGGGAGGCATCGCGTCCGTGACGAGGAAGACCTTGCCGGGAGGTTTGACCTTGAGGACGAGGCGCAGGTTGTCCGCGTGCACGTGCACGCCGTCCGCGATGACGCCGCACCACGCGTCGTCATGGGTGAGCGCGGCGACGACGGGGCCGGGCTGACGGTTCATCACCGGGGGCATCGCGTTGAAGAGGTGCGTGAAGCCGCGCACGCCAGCCTTGAGAGCCTGGGTGGTGCGCTCGCTGGTGGCGGCGGTGTGGCCCGCGCTGAGCACCACGCCGGAGGTGGCGAGCCGGCGCAGGGTGGCGTCGTCCACGCACTCCGGCGCGAGTGTCATCAACACGCGTCCTCCGTGCGCGGCGAAGCGGCGGGGCAGGGCGGTGAGGTAGTCGAGGTCGCTCGGGTCGGGGGCGCGGATGAAGCCCGGTGCGTGGACACCGGCGCGCTCACGGCTGATGAAGGGGCCTTCCAGGTGGATGCCGAGCACCCCGCTGTCGGGCCGTGAGTTGGCTTCGAGCGCGGCCTCGCACGCTTCACGCATGCGCGTGGGGTCGTCGGTGATGAAGGTGGGCAGCAGGCCCGTGGTGCCGGTGCGACGCATGGCGGCGGCGATGGCGAGCGCGGCCTCCGCGGTGGGCGTGTCGTTGAAGAGCACGCCGCCCGCGCCGTTCACCTGCACGTCGACGAAGCCGGGCGCGAGCAGCGTGTCCCCGGGCAGCGTGTGCACGGTGGCACCGGGAGGGATTTCAGCGGTGGGGACCACTGCGCGCACGGTGTCGCCTTCGAGGACGACGGCCTGTCCTTCGAGGAGCAGGTCCCCGGTGAAGACACGCGCGCCGTGGAGGACGACGACCGTGGCGCCAGCCATCACACCGTCTCCGTGACCTTGCGCAGGTGCGCGGGGGCATCCGGATCCAACCCGCGCGCGGTCGCGAGCTGGTGCACCGCGAAGTAGAAGCTCTGCACCTGACACAGGGGCGCGAGCACCGAGGGCAGGTCCGGCAGCGTGGGCAGGGGCTGCGCGCCAGGGACGGGCAGGGTGGCGTGGACGTTGGCGCCCAGTTCGACCATGCGTTGCACGACGGAGCGCATGCCCTGCGCGGCGTTGTCCTCCTGGCCCAGCGCGAGCACGGGGAAGCCCGGGCGCACGAGCCCGAGCGGACCGTGGAGGACCTCCGCGGAGCTGAAGGCCTCCGCGTGCAGGCGGCAGGTCTCCTTGAGCTTGAGGGCCATTTCGAGCGCCGCGCCCAGGCCGCTGCCGCGCCCGACGACGTAGAGGCTGGAGGCGTCCTTCAAGGAGGCGAGCGCGGGCCACCAGTCGAGCTTGCTCGCGGCCTCCAGCGCATCGGGGAATCGACGGGCGGCGTCGTGCAGCTCGGCGGAGTCCGACCAGTAGGCGACGAGCTGGAGGAAGGCGAGGCCGGAGAGCAGATAGGACTTGGTGGCGGCGACGCTGTGTTCGGGGCCGGCGGACAGGGGGACGCGCACGTCGCACAGCGCGGACAGGGGCGAGGACTCGTCGTTGATGAAGCCCAGGACGACGGCGCCGCCCGCGCGCGCGGCCTCGGTCATGCGCAGCAGGTCCGGGCTCTGGCCGGACTGGGAGATGGCGATGAAGAGCGAGTCGCGCAGGTCGAGCGAGCGGGTGTTGTAGACGGACGCGACACTGGGACCCAGGGAGGCGACGGCGCGGCCCAGCGTGGTTTCGATGAGGTACTTGCCGTAGACGGCCGCATGGTCGGAGCTGCCCCGCGCGCAGGTGACGACGAAGCGGGGCGGGGTCCGGCGGAGGCGGGCACCCAGGTAAGCCAGGG
>NZ_RAVZ01000610.1 GCF_003611635.1 Corallococcus terminator
GCAGACGTCTGTTAATGAAGGCATGCAATTGCGCAATTGCATGCCTTCTCCCATTGATGTATACTTTGGTGCGCTGGCGAAGGACTGCATCACCACCAGCGACTGGCCGGGGCTACCCGTCCAGCACCGCCGGCGATAGCCGGCACCGAGGCATCGATGTTCACGACGTGTTTCGCGGACGCCGCTGGGGGCGGCTCTTTTTCCGTCAAGGTGACTGGGCGCTCTGTCCGAGTGATGGGGCCCGGGATGTCACCGCGACGCGGTGCGCGGGGGCAGTGGACGCAGGAGCTGGAGTCCTTTCGCCTCTCCTGGGAGGGGCTCCCGCGTCCGCTCGACGCGAGCTCACTGGAAGCTGCGACGTGGCTTGCCATCGTCAGCCACGTTGATTCCTGCCTCCGTGCCGTCGAGACCCTTGATGCCCTGGTGCATGAATTCACGCGCCACGCCCGGTTCCTGACGCCCTCCCACCTGGCGACACTCAAGGTGTTCGGGCCGGCGGCCCTCGCGCCTCGGCTCCTGGTGGGCGTCCTGTCGTGGGACACCTCGCGGGTGCTCTTCTTCGATGGGACGCGGCTCCGCATGGTCCCGCGCTTCGAGGCTGTCGCCTTCGCGCCGGGCGAGTTGCCCGTGTGGGTAGTCAAACGGCACCCGATGCCCAATGCTCGCCTCGTCATCGATTTGGCGCCCCTCCGCTTCTACTTCTCCCTGCGTAACGACACCTACGGGAGGGACTGGGTGGTGGTGGTCGCTGCCAGCCTCGATGAGGCGAAGGCGCTGGCGTCCTCAGTCTTCTCGGGCGCGCGGCCCATCACGCTGGGAGAGGTACTCTCGTGAGCGGAGACCATGGGTTGTGGTTTTGCGGAAGTGTAGGAAGGGGTTTCGTGCGCGTGTTTCCGCAGACGTCTGTTTTATCGGGCATGCACTTCCGGACTTGCATGGTGGTTGTCTTTGATGTATGACAATCGGCGATGAATCCGGTCCGGGGCACTCCCGGACTGTCACCGCCGGCGATAGCCGGCACGCGAGGTTGCTGTGGGAGCGAAGGTGAAGAAGCAGGAGAAGTCCGCGGTGGTGAAGCCGTCCCGCGCGGACGAGATTCAGAAGGTGCTTCAGGTGGTGTCGTTGCCAGTCAAGCAGATTGTCATCAAGGACAACTACCGCAAGCGCCTGGGAGACCTTACGGGCCTGCGCGAGACCATCCGGGCGCTCGGCGTCCTTCAACCCATCCTGGTGCGCACGATGGGCAAGGGGCAGCACCAACTCGTCGTTGGCCAGCGTCGCCTTGTCGCCTCCGTGGAGGAAGGCCTTTCCCATATCCCCGCTCAGGTCGCGGTGGACATGACGGACATGGACTTCTATGCCATCCAGGCTGTTGAAAACCTCCAGCGTGAAGACCCTCACCCGGTGGAGACGGCGGAGGCGTTCGGTCGCATGAAGAAGGCCGGGGCGAGCGTCGAGCAGATTGCCGCAGACGTCGGCATGAGTCCGTCCTCGATTCGCAACGCCCTGCGGCTCCTGGAACTCTGCCCGATGGGCCGGGAGTTGTTCCTCAAGGGAGAGGTGCTGTCGGCGAGCACTGCCCTCTACGTCGCGCGAATCCCCAACGAGAAGCGCCAGGAAGCGGCGTTGAAGGCGATTCGGGAGGCGCAGAAAAACTCGGCCTATCCCACGGATTTCCTTTCCGCGCGGGACGTCAATGAACTCATCCACCGCGACTTCCTGCTGGACTTGAAGAAGGCGCCCTTTAACGTCGCGGATGAGAAGTTGCTTGCTTCCGTCCCCTCCTGCACCGCATGCCCGAAGCGCAGTGGGAACGACGTCGCCTACTCGAATGAGAAGAACAAGGACCTGTGCACCGACAGCGTGTGCTGGGGCAACAAGGTTGGGGCTAGCTGGGCGCTGACGAAGATGGCGGCCAAGGAGGAGGGCAAGCAGGTCCTCTCCGCCACCGAGGCCAAGACCGAGTTCGACCAGTACGGCGGGCGCCTCAACTACAAGTCGAAATTCGTGGACCTCACGGAGCCGGTCCGTGAAGACCCGAAGGGGCGGACGCTGAAGGCCTTGCTGAAGACGGTCCTCAAGAACGACCCCTCGAAGGTCATCGTCGCCCAAAGCCCGAAGGGGGACGCGCGTGAACTCCTCCCTCGCGCGGGTATCGCCAACTTGCTGCGCCAGGCAGGCCACGATTTCCGTGCTGAGTCTCGACGTGAAAGGGAAGAGAATGAGGCCCGACGCGCCGCGGATCCTCGCGTGCTTGAGCGGAAGGTGAAGGAGGCCACCGCGACGGACTCTGTGCGTCGCATCCGCGAGGCGGCTGGCAACGCGTCCGAGGCAGTCCTCCTCCGCGCCCTTGCCGGAAGCTTCCCGGAGGACTCCTTCGCAATCCATGATG
>NZ_RAVZ01000611.1 GCF_003611635.1 Corallococcus terminator
GTAACCGTCCGGCCAACGACGTGCCGGATCGCTTGAGGGCGGACGGGAAGCGTGCGTGACGAGCGGCGCGACCGATTGAAACGCGAGGCTTCAGGCCGCGTCAGCGGCGCGCAGGCGCTTCCACTCGTGAGGCAGCAGTTCCCCGATGCGGGCGTTCGGGTGCGTCTGGACGCGCAGCAGCACGTCGGCGAGGTATTCCTCGGGGTTGACGCCGTTGGCCTCGCAGGTGGCGACCAGCGCGTAAAGGCCCGCGAGGTTTTCGCCCGCGGCCTCGTGGCCGACGAAGAGAAAGTTCTTCCTGCCCAGAGCCGCTTTTCGCAATGCCGCCTCGCTGCGGTTGTTGTCCAAGGGCAGGCGCGCGTCGGAGACGAATCGGGTGAGCGCGTCCCACTGTTTTCGGGCATAGGCGAGAGCCTGCCCCAGCGGCCCCTTCGGTAGGTGGAGCGGGGTCTGTTCCTCCATCCAAGCGCTCAGCGCGGCGAGGGCAGGCGCGCTGTGCTGCCTTCGCAGCTCGCGGTGGGCGTCGGTCCGCACGAGGCCCGCATCGCGGGCCTGTGCCTCCACCCGGTAGAGGGCAAGGATGAAGTCCAGGGCCTCACGGGCCTCGGGCGCGGTGGGCAGCGCCTCGAAGAAGCGGCGGCGCACGTGCGCCCAGCAGCCCACGCGCACGCGGCCTTCGGGCAGCGTCACCGCGTTGTAGCCCGTGTACGCGTCCACCACGAGGGCGCCCCGGGTGCCGCCCAGCACGTCCTTCGGTGTCGTGCTGGCTCGGCCCAGGCTGAAGCGGTAACCCACCAGCCACTCGCCCTTCGGCGTCTGGGTGAGGAACGTCCACAGGTAGCCTTGCTTCGTCTTCTTCACGTCCAGCACGCGCACGGGCGTTTCGTCGGCCCACACCACCTCGGAGGCCGCAATGACTTGCAAGAGGTGCGAGGAAAGGGGCCGCACCACCGAGGCGGCCTGGTGGAAGAGGTCCGTCAGCGTGCTGCGATGCATGGGCACGCCGCCTCTTTCAATCCGCTGGGCGAGCCGGTGCAGGGGCATGGCATCGGCGCACTTGGACGTCACCACATGCGCCAGGAAGCCGGGGCCGTACTCGCCTCGGTCCACCACCTTGCGGGGCGCAGGCGCCGTCACCACGCCCTGGCCGCAAGCGCACGCGAGGGCTTCCTGGATGTGCACCTGGCGCTCGAAGAAGGTGGGCACGCACTCGTACATCACCGAAGTGCGACCCATGCCCAGCGGCTTCAAGTCCTTACTGCCGCACGCCGGGCAGCGCCTCGACTTGGGTGGCACCGCGTGCCGCACCTCGCGCGTCGGGGTCTCCACGGCCTTGCGGGCCGCGCGCTCCCGCCGCTTCGCCAGGGCAGCCTCGGCCCGTGCTGTCTCCTCCTCGGGGCTTCGTGCCTCGCCTCTCAGCTCCTGGGCGACAGGGGGCAGCTTCTCCGCCTTCTGGCCGAAGACGCGCCGCTCCAGCGCGGCCATCTTCGACTCCAGCGACGTCATCCGCTCGCGGAGCTCCTCGGCCTCCTCACGCCAGGGGCAGAAATGGTCGAGGGGGAGGACTCTGGGCACCCGCGCTCAACAACGTGCCGGGTAGGCCATTCACGAGGTGACGTGCTCAGCTACCTGTACGCCCAGGGGGCGCCCAGGCAGGCTGGCGCTTCACCTCGGCCACGTCGATGCCGTCCAGCAGCATCGCTAGCTGCGTGGCGTCCAGTTGCACCGCCTTCGCGTCCGCCTCCACGCGCGGCAGCCGGAAGCGGCCCGTTTCCAGCCGCTTGTACAGCAGCACGAAGCCGCCCCGGCTCCACGTCAGCACCTTGATGCGGTCGCCCCGCCTGGAGACGAAGGCGAAGAGGTGCCCCGAGTAGACGTCCTCGCCCCACGCCGTGCGCACCAGCGCCATCAGCCCGTCGATGGACTTGCGCATGTCCACCGGCTCGGTCGCCAGCACCACGCGCACCGAGGCAGGAAGTGTGAACACCGCCTCACTTCTCCAGCGCTGCGACGAGACGCGCGACGTACGCCACGTCCGTCCCGACGGCGAAGCACACCCGCGCTCCGCTCGCCGCCATCACCTCCACCACCGGCTCGGCCGATGCTGTCGCCGTCGCCACCTGCACCGGCAACAGACGCACCGACTCACCTCGCGCCGGCTCGGCCCGTCGCCTCCGGTACACCCACGACTGCAACGTGCTCAGCCTCACGCCCCGCGCCAACGCGAACTCCCGCTGCGTCAAACCGCTGGCCTCGAACGCTTCCGCGACGCACGCCCACTCCGGCTTCGCCACCTGCTTCGCCATGCCCACCAGCGTCCGCCGCGCACCGCTACGCCGGCAATCCCTCACCGCACGTCGTTGGCCGGACGGTTAC
>NZ_RAVZ01000612.1 GCF_003611635.1 Corallococcus terminator
GGGGTGGAGGCCGTGCCGGAGGTCTGCGGGGGGCGGACGGGCTTGTTGCCGATGATCATGGGGGACCCTGAAGTGAAGACTTATCGATTTCTCGCGGATCGGCTGCCCAAAGTTGCGGACGCCGCTCCAAAGTCGCGCAGAATGAGACAACGCGCCGCGTGGTGCACTGGAGGACGCCGTGGGAAGTGACCTGTACCGCCAGGGAATCGACCAACTGAATGCCGGCAACACCGCCGAGGCCCAACGGCTCCTGGAGGAGGCGAGGAAGCAGGCGCCCGACTCCGTGGAGGTCCTGCACGGCCTCGCGTTGGTGCTGGATGCCAAGGGAGAGCGGGCCGCGTCCGTGGCCCTGCTGAAGGAAGCGCTCCAGCGCGACCCCACGGCGCCGGGCCCGGCCTGTGACCTGGCCATGTTCCACCTGGAGCATGAGGAGGACGAACAGGCCGTGCGGATCCTCACGCCCGTGCTGGCGGCGTCCCCGGACCACCCCCAGGCGAACCTGGCCATGGCCATGGCCCTGGCGAAGACGGAGGCGGTCCGCGCGCGCACCTTCACGGCGCGGGCGATGAAGACCGCCGACGAGGAAGCGCGAGCGCAGGCGGAGGAGTTGGACAAGGTGCTCGCGAAGCACGTCGCCTGAGGCTACTCGCCGCGCTTGAAGTCCTCCGTGCGCACGCCGTAGCGCTTGAGCAGGCGGTGCAGGCTTTCGCGCTCCATGCCCGCGCGCTCGGCCGCATGGGTGACGTTGCCGGAGAACTCCTGCATCAGCGCGGTGAGGTAGTCGCGCGAGACGGCATCGCGCACCTGATCCACCGCCTCGCGGTAGGGCCGCTTCGCCAGCGCTTCCGTCGGGAGCGCCACAGGTGTCGCGGCGGGACGCAGCGGGCCGGACTCCGGGGGCAGGTCCTCCGGGGTGATGCGCGGCCCGGCCGCCATCGCCACCGCGCGCGCCACCGCGTTCTGCAACTGCCGCACGTTGCCCGGCCAGGGCGCGGCGGTGAGCACCTGGAGCGCCTCGGGTGTGAAGCCCTCCAGCTCCGGCCGGCGCGCGATGGACAGGAAGTGCATCGCCAGGAGCGGGATGTCCTCGCGCCGTTCGCGCAAGGAGGGCATCCGCACCGTCACGCCGTCCAGCCGGTAGTAGAGGTCCTCGCGGAAGCGCCCCTGCGCCACCTCCGCCGCGAGGTCCCGGTGCGTCGCGGCCACCACGCGCACGTCCACCGTCACCGGCGTGGTGGTGCCCACGCGGCGCACCTCCCTCTCCTGCAACGCGCGGTTGAGCTTCACCTGCACCGGCAGCGGCAGGTCGCCCACTTCATCCAGGAAGAGCGTCCCGCCGTGCGCCTCCTCGAAGAGCCCGGCCTTCGCGCCCGTCGCGCCCGTGAAGGCGCCCTTCGCGTGGCCGAACAGCTCGCTCTCCACCAGGTCCGCGGGCAGCGCGCCGCAGTTCACCGCGACGAAGGGCCTGTCCCGGCGCGGGCTCTCCCGGTGCAGCGCGCGGGCGGCCAGCTCCTTGCCCGTGCCCGTCTCGCCGGTGAGCACCACGGTGAGCTCGCGCGCCGCCACCTGCGCGAGCAGCGCGTGCGTCTTGCGCAGCGCGGGGCTGGTGCCGAGCAGCCCGTGGAAGTCCGGCATGCGAGAAGCGCGGGCCTGGAGCCCCGCCGCGTCCTTGCGTTGACGCTGTCGCTCCAGCGCGCGCGCCACCACCAGCGCCACCTCGTCCGGGTCGAAGGGCTTGGACAGGTAGTCGTACGCGCCCTCCTTGATGGCCTCCACCGCCTTGGGGACGCTCGCGTAGGCGGTGACGAGCACCACCTCCGTGTCCGGAGAACTCCGCTTCACCTCGCGCAGCACCGCGAAGCCGTCCGCGCCCGGCATCTGGATGTCCGTCACCACCACATCGAACGCGCGCGTGGACAGCAGGGCCAGCGCCCGCGCCCCATCCGGCGCCGTCGTCACCGCGTACGCGTCCCCCAGGATGCGCGCGAACAGCTTGAGCATGTTCTCCTTGTCGTCCACCACGAGGACCGCGGGCCTCGCGTCGGGCCCCTGTTCGCGCGCCTCCGGGGTGCTCATGCCGCGGTCTCCTGTTCCCGCGAGGGCGCGGGCAGCGACAACGTGAAGCGCGCGCCGCCCAGGGGCCCCGTGTCCACGTCGATGCGTCCACCGTGCGCCTCCGCGATGGCCTGACTCACCGCGAGCCCCAGCCCCGTGCCGCCGGGCCGGGTGGTGAAGAACGGTTCGAACAGCCGCGCCCGCGCCTCCGCCGTCATCCCCGGCCCCGAATCCGACACCGCCACGCGCGCGGCACGGGGCTGGGGCTCGCGGTGAGTCAGGCCATCGCGGAGGCGCACGGTGGACGCATCGAC
>NZ_RAVZ01000613.1 GCF_003611635.1 Corallococcus terminator
CGGCGGGGTAGCCCGGGTCCAGGGGCACGTAGGCGGCGCCGGCCTTGAGGACGCCCAGCAGGGCGATGACGAGCTCGACGGAGCGCTCCAGGCAGACGGCAACGGAGGATTCGGGGCCGACGCCCAGGGAGCGCAGGTGCCAGGCGAGCTGGTTGGCGCGCTCATCCAACTGGCGGTAGGTGAGGGCTTGGCCTTCGAAGACGAGGGCGGTGGCGTCGGGGGTGCGGCGCACCTGGGCTTCGATGAGCGCGTGCAGGCAATCCTGCTCCGGGTACACCACGTCGGTGCGGTTCCACTCCTCCACCACCTGCCGTGCTTCTTCGTGCGTCAACAGGGAGGCGGTTTCGTGGCGCGCCTCGGGCTCGCTCGCCATGGCCTGGAGGACCCGCGCGTAGTAGCCGCCCAGGCGCTCCACCTGCATCGTGTCGAGTTCTCCCGCGTCGTAGCTCAGCCGCAGCCGGACCTGACGTCCGAAGAGGTCCAGTTGGAAGTTGGCGGCCAGCGTGAAGTGCGTCTGTTCGAAGAACTTCCCGCCCGCGATCTCGATGCCCTCCTGTTGGACGACGCCCTGGTAGACGTGGAAGTGGGCGAAGTTGAAGACCGTTTCGAAGAGGGTCTGTCCTCCCGCCAGGCGTTGGATCTCCGCGAGGGGCAGCCGCCGGAAGGGCATCGCGGCGCGCTCGGTCTGGAAGACCTGACGTGCCAGTTCGATCCACGTGCCCCCCGGGAGGTCCATCACGATGGGCAGGGTGTTCAGGAACAGGCCCAGCACCCGCTCCCCATCCGCCTCCTCCAGGCGCCCGTGGGAGACGAGGCCCGTCAGCACCCGCTGTTCGCCGAGGTGGCGCAGCACCCGCAGGTGCGCGGCCAGGAGCACGCTCTTGAGCGGCACTCCCGCCAGTCCCGCCAGCCGCTTCAGCCCCTGGGAGAGCGCATCGGAGAGCGGCACTTCCAGCTCGCCCTGCGTTCCCGTCCGGGCCGTGCGATCTCCCGGCCAGCGCGGCAGCCGCGAAGGGCTCGCCTCCGCGAGTCGTTCCTTCCAGAAGGCCCGCGTCGCGTCGGACGTCAGCGCCTGCTGCTCCAGGGCGACGAAGTCCCGGTAGTGCTGCCCGAGCGGAGGCGCCGGCGTACCCGCGTTGCGGCCCGTCAGCGCCAGGTAGCGCTGGAGCAGTTCGGTGACCAGCGTGGCCACGCTCCACCCATCGAGGATGGCGTGGTGGAACCCGAGGCTCAGGGTGAAGCCTTCCACGCCTCGGGCATGGACCTGGAAGCGGATCAGCGGAGGCCGCATCCAGTCGAAGGGCGTGGCCCGCTCCTGGAGGCTCCAGGCTTCCACGGCGGCCTCCTGCGCCGCTGCGTCCAGGTGCCCCAGCTCCGTGAAGCCCACGAGGGGCTCCGCTTTCGCGTGCACGCATTGCAGGGGCTGCTTGAAGCCAGACAGCGCGAAGCCGGTCCGCAGGATGGGGTGTCGCTCCACCAATTCGTGGAGGGCCTGGACGAGCAGCTCCGACTCCAGGCGCGCACGCAGGTGGTAGCTGAAGACGTCGTGGTAGACGGGCGTGTCGGGGCGAAGCTCGCTGTGGAAGAGCATCCCCGCTTGCAGGGTCGCCAGGGGATAGGCGTCCTCGAGCCCGGGCGGCAGGCGCTCGCGCTCCTCCGGTGACACGAGCCCGAAGGGCTGGAGTCTGGGGCGCTCCGGGACGGGGTTGGTTCCCTGTTCGGCCGCGCGGGCCAGGGCCTGGAGCGTCTGGTGTTGAAAGAGCTGGGGCAGGGCGAGCTCCAGCCCGATGGCCCTCGCGGCGGTGATGATCCGGATGCCCAGGATGGAATCGCCCCCGAGTCCGAAGAAGTTGTCGGCGAGCCCGATCCGCTCCCGTCCCAGCACGTGGCTCCAGATCGTGGCCAGGGCCTCCTCGGTGGGACTGCGAGGCTGTGCCGAGGACTCCGCGGGAGACTCCGGGCCCACGAGCGGCGCGGGCAGGGCGCGCCGATCCACCTTGCCGTTCGGTGAGAGCGGCAGGGCGTCCATCACGACGAAGAACGCCGGCACCATGTAGTCCGGCAGCTTCTCCAACAGGAAGCGCCGCAAGTCCTCGGTGAGGACGGACAGGCCCGCGTGCGGCGCGAAATAGGCGACGAGCTGGAGTCGGTCGGGGGCATCGCGTCGAGCGAGGACGACGGCCTGGGAGACGGCGGGATGCAGGCGCAGTGCGGCTTCAATCTCCCCCAGCTCGATGCGCAGGCCGCGCAGCTTCACCTGCTCATCCAGGCGGCCGAGGAACTCGAGGACGCCGCCGGGCAGCCATCGGGTGAGGTCT
>NZ_RAVZ01000614.1 GCF_003611635.1 Corallococcus terminator
GGCTCCGGATGTGCCCCGGCGGGGGCGTGGGGGGCAGCCGGTCGAAGAAGTCGCTCGCGGAGGTGTAGGGCTGTTCATCCTCCAGCGCCGTCGTGATGACCTCGCCCTGGCCCAGCCGCACCACCTCCATCTGGAGGACGGGGTCGCGCGGATCCAACTCCAGCGCGGCCTTCATCGCACCCCGCGCGCGGGAAGCGCAACCCAGCAACATCAGTATCGTCGCTGCATCCCGGTACGCGGCGATCGCCTGGGCCCGTTGCCCTGCGCGCCGGCACGCCTCCGCGAGTCGCACGCGCACGTTCGCATCGTGCGGCAGCAGCCTCACCAGGTGCGAGTACGTCTCCGCGCACTGCGCATACCTGCCCCGCTGGTACAGGGCGTGGGCGGTTTCCTTCAACTCCCGAAGCTTCGTCTCGCGCTCGCTCATGGAAGGCCCCTGCGTCAGTGCTGCTTCCAGGAGCTAGCAGGGCACGTGCCGACTGCCCTTGACGTGCGGTCCCGTTCACTGGCGCGCCCCTACCGGGACCCGGGACCGGAACGCGTGTCCTGCACCCGGCGGACCCCGAGGCGAGACTCCGTGCGCCCGTGCACGCTGTCCAATGCAAGACACGGCAGCGACCCTGTAGAAATGGGAACGACGCTGTAACAACGCCAGTGCTGCATTCCATGATGTCAGCGAATGACGCGAGACATTGGCGACGTCGGATGCGCACGCATGCGACGCTGGGGCTCCTCCGGAGTCCACCGGAGACACCTGAAAGGTCGCACCATGTCCTCCCGATTCACGCTCCTGACGTTGGCAGCCCTGGTGTTGGCGTGCGTGCCCGTGGGCGCGAAGGAGCCGTCCAAGGCGACGAAGGAATCGGCGAAGAGGGTGGCCCAGGAGAAGGCGGATGCTCCTTCCGCGAACGAGACCCTCACGTTGAAGAAGGGCGCGAAGCGCACGCTCACGGTGCCGGGCCTGAGCCGCGTGGCGTTGGGTGACCCGACCATCGCGGACGTGGAGACGACGGGCGCCGACGGTGTCCAGGTCTCCGGCCTGGCGGTGGGCAAGACGACCCTCATCGTCTGGGACAACGCGGGCAAGCGCCGCACGTACCTCATCGACGTGGGCGGCTAGCGCCCCCGTCGGCTCACGGCTCCGACAGGAGGAACAGCGCGTGAGAGCTGGCGATGGGGCGGGTGCGGTCGTCCTGCCACGCTTCCACGCGCACGTTGGCCACGCGCCGGCCCTGTCGGGTGATGAAGGCGCGCGCGAAGGTGTCCTGCGCCTTGCCCGAGCGCAGGAAGTCCACGGTGCTGGAGATGACCTTGGGCACGCGCCCGGTGTCCGTCTGGAGCAGCAGCTCGAAGATGGCGGACGACTCCAGGAGCGCGCCCAGCGCGCCGCCATGCAGCGCGGGCAGCAGGCTGTTGCCGATGAGGTGCGGGGTGTACCGCATGCGGCAGAGCATCTCCCCGGCGAGGTTCTCCACGCCGATGCCCATGAAGCGCGTGTAGGGGATGGCGTTGGTGAGGCGGTGGTATTCGCGAGACTGGCGCACCGTGCGCACGAGGTCCGCGAGCGGAGGGGCAGGGGGGCTCATGGCGCTCAGTCCTCCACCCGCATGAAGGTGCCCTGCGAGGAGGCCACCGGCTGCTCCGGGTCGCCCTGGTGTACGAGGGCGCGCACGAAGGCGATGAGGCGGGTGACCTTGTAGCACTCGGCGTGGGCGGTCAGCTCCAGGCCCGGGCGCGCGGGGCGCAGGTAGTCGATGCGCAGGTCCAGCGTGACGATGGCGGCGAAGGTGCCCAGCCGCGCGAGCACCGCGGTGCCGCACGTCGCGTCGATGAGCGTCGTCACCGCGCCGCCCGCGACGACGCCGGTCTCCGGGTTGCCCACCAGCACGTCCGCGTAGGGCATCACCACCGTCGCGTCCGTGGTGCCCACGTCCACCAGCCGCAGGCCGAGCGCGTGGTTGTGGGGCACCGCCTCGGTGAACAGCACGGAGAGCTGCTCCTGCCGTCCTGCCTTGTCCGTGGGAAGCGTGAGGTCCGACATAGGAGGTCTGGCGATAGCAGATTCGAGCGCGCGGTGGGGAGTGTGTCCGCTCGCGCCCGCCGTGCGAGAGCAGGAGCACGCTCGCATGTCCGCTGGTGCACGCGCGCTTCACCCCTTCGCGCCCGGGGCAGGCCGGTTAGGCTGCCGCGCCCTTCGTCTCCCCAAGAGGACTCCACCAGTGAACCGACTGACCTCCGCCCTCTGCTTCGCGCTGCTGGTGCCGGGCCTGCTCCTGGCCGCGCAGCCCCTGCCCCGGCCCGCGGGTGCGGCCGTCC
>NZ_RAVZ01000615.1 GCF_003611635.1 Corallococcus terminator
CGTCGCCAGCGCGGAGGCTTCCCTCCTCCGAGGCGAAGCGGGCCTGGACGTCGCCGGGCCCAACCGGGGGCCTTTGCGCAGCAGGGGCCGAGTGGGGGCCTGGACGACGCCGGCACGTGAAGCCTCCACCTGGCGCCACGCCCGGACGTCGCCGGCACTCACCGGGGGCCCGCGCAGCAGGGCCGAGTGAGGGCCTGGACGACGCTGGCGGGGCCTTCGGGGACTCGGGCAGGGGGCGACAGCCACCGCGTGCTTCCCGGGGCACAAGGCAGCGCACCATGCGGGGCGGGCCTCGCGGCGGCCCGGCTTCTGGGCCCGGCCGCGGCCTCCGCCACGCTTCCTCCCACGCCAGGAGCTGGAGACGGGCGCGGCCGAGTCCCGCGAGGCCGCGCACCACCAGGCGCTGCTGCCGGGCCGTCAGGCACGCAGCGCCACCCCACCACCTCCGCCAGTGCCGGCGCGCTACTGGAAAGGGGAGAGGCCCGCCCCGGGTTGGTGGCCCGGGGCGGTCTGCGTGAACTAGGCGTCCTTCTTGGGCAGTGGGATGCGAACCTGGAGCTTGCCGTTCACCGGGAAGCCGTCCAGGACGATCTGGAGGCTTCCATCGCCCATAACGAACGCCGAACCCATCGTCTGCCAATGAGTCTTGCCTCCGCTCCGATCCGCCGGCGTCACAACGTCGAGGCGGGTTCCCTTGGGAAGTTCGGTCAGCTTCGCGGCCTGAGACATGGTGTGTCCTCCGAGTGTGGGGGGCGGCTCCGCGCCGCCTTCACCCGGAACGGGGGCGGCGCGGGGTTGACCCCAACAGGAGACGGTTGGCCGTTGTCCGGCGCCGCCCTTTTTGGCGAGAGCGAGTGACAGGCCGCAGTTGGCCTGGCGCGAGTGACGCAGGCGGAGACGGACGCTTCTAGGCCAAGCGGCGATGTGGCCACCGGAGGACATGCCCTCCGGGCTGCGAAGCGCGACGTCCCTGCGGACTCCATGACGTGGGGGTGGGCTCGCTGCCGGGCAGCAAGGCCCCAGCGCGTTCAAGCCACGGGACCAGCAGGAGTCTCCACCTGACAGCGCGTGGTCCGGCTGGCTCCGCTAGCCCCAGGGTGCAGGAATGAGCGAGGAAACGGGACCATCCCTCCCACCCGAGCCGGTGCTGGTGGTGTCGCGTGCCTCGCTGAGCATCCGAAGGATGATCAGCGAGGGATGCAGCCGAAAATGCGCGGAAGAAACATCCGCAACATCAACGGGCGACAGCCGGGCGACTTGCCGCCGCGCTCTGCTGTTGGCGGGCCGGGCTCTGCTCCCGAATTCGCTCCGAGAGCGCGAAGACCTCCTGTGAGCCCACCGGATAGGGCGGCGGGTCGCGGCCCTCCTTGCGCGCAGCCTCCCTGAGCTCCTTGAACGTCGCGTTGACCGACCGATAGAAGCGGACCACGGCGTCCGCCTCGGTCGTGGTGAGCGTCAGCGGAGACGGCCCGGAAGGGACGCCTGCGGAGGCTCCCGGAAGGAGAGCCCCGTACTCCGCCACAGCCTCCGGGGTGAGGCGCACGCGAACGTCGAGCGGAAGCCCGGAGGGATTCGCGCGGCGCCATTCTGCGGCCCACTCCGATACGACCTTCTCCACCGAGCGCTGGCGCGCAGACGTCTGCACGAGGAGGAGGAGGTGAGGCGCGAAGCGGTCGGGGAAGTGCTGCGCGTAGAAGGTCTGGACAGGACCGGCAGACGCTGCGGTGCCAGTCGTCATGAACGAAGCGTAGCGATTCAGCTTCGAGACCGTGGTGCCGGCGGCGTCCTCCAGCGAACTCGCAATCGTGTGAGTGCCCATCTCGCACTCAACGAAGACGCGAACCTTCGCGTGCAGCAGCTCCAGGATCGCGTCAGGTCGAAGCGCCCGCGGCTCCTGCGCGTTCGTGCGCTGGTTGTACTCGGACCACGGGCGGTGCGACGTCTCCGAGGACAACCAGCGAAGCCGCTCGTCGGTGGCGGTGGCGAAGCTGCCGCGCTTCCCGCTAGCCACAGCGGGAAAGCGGCCGGGCTCGGGCGCAAGCCCGAGTTCGAGCAGCCCGACAAGGAACTCAGAGGTGGCGAGCGCATGCGCGATGTGCTGGGGCTTCACCGTGTCGTGCGACTTCTTCACGGCGCCGAGAAGGTTCGAGGCGATGCGCCAGCCGGCGTCATCGAGCGCCCACGCAGGGCAGGGGTGGCCGTCAGGCAACCTGCCCTGGAGGCGCTGCACGAAGGGCCCTGGCTCACCCGCCCTGGGCGGGTGAGCCAGGCCTTCGAGACGCCGCCGCGCGACCGCGACATCACGCCCCGGAC
>NZ_RAVZ01000616.1 GCF_003611635.1 Corallococcus terminator
TGTCTACCCGGGTCGTGGGCGGAGGAGGCGCGAGGGGTGGGGGCGCGCTAGCGACGGGGACCGGCGTCGGAGCCACGGGAGTCGAAGGTCGCAACCACCAGCCCAGTCCCACGGCACCGAGGATCAATGCGGCGGTGGCCACGATGGGCACCACCCGAGACTTCGGCTTGCCGTCCACCGGCAGCGTCGAAGGGCCGGGGCCGGTCATGCTCACCGGGGAGAGGGGCTGCCCCTGCGGGCCCGCGACGAGCCCTCCGAAGCTGCCCGGCACGGCCTGCTGGCCTCCGTAGCTGCCCGGTACAGCCTGCTGGCCCCCGTAGCTGCCCGGAGCGACGTGCTGTCCGGTGACGTAGCCCGGCGCCACCTGCTGGCCACCAACGCCGCCGGGCCCGCCGTACTGGCCCGTAACGTGGCCAGGAGCCACATGCTGCCCACCGAAGCTGCCTGGCGCGACCTGCTGGCCACCGACGCTACCCGGCGCGATGTGCTGCCCCGCCACATGGCCCGGAGGCTGTCCGCCCATGCTCCCGGGTACGGCCTGCTGGCCGCCCATGCTGCCCGGCGCGACGTACTGTCCGGGGAAGCCGCCGCTCGCGAAGGACTGCCCCGCGACGCCTCCCTGGGGCGCTACCGGCAGGGCCACGCCCGAGGCCCCCACGACTCCCAGGTTCGAGCCGTTGGACGGCATTTGCGTGGCGCCAAAGCCCATCGTGTCGCTCGGCGCGGGGGACTGGGGCTGTTGGCCGTAGTGCGCCGTGCCGCCGCGCGGCGCCACCGTCGCATCGAAGCCGATTTCATCCGAGTCTGGACCGAAGCGACCCGTGGTCGGCGCGGGCGCCTTGTTCACCGGCGCCATCGTCGCCCCCATCGACGCCGCATCGTCCTGCACCATGGAGGGCAGGGCGATGCCGGACGGATGGGCGATGCCGGATGGATTGGACGTGCGCGTGAACGTCCGGGATGCGCGCATCTCCTCCGTCTCCGGAAGCGACTGGAGCGTCGTGCCCGTGAGGTCCGCGATGAACGCGCCGACGTCCGCGTAACGATTGTCCGGGTTCTTCTCCAGCGCGCGCGCCACCGCCGCGGCCACGTTCGGCGGCAGGTCCGGCATCAGCGTGGCCAGGGACACCGGCGGCTCATGCACCACGCGGTAGATGATCTGCGCCAGCGAACCTCCGCCGAACGGCGTCATGCCGGAGATCATCTCGAACACGATGCCGCCCAACGCGAACAGATCCGTCCTCGCGTCGATCTGCCGGTTGCGGCCCTGCGCCTGCTCCGGAGACATGTACTGCGGCGTGCCGATGAGCACCGCGTCCTGCGTCTGCAGCGTCTCCGACGACATGACCTTGGAGATGCCGAAGTCGAGCAGCTTCACGCGCTCGCCCACCACGCCGCCGGAGTCGGTGGGCACCAGGAAGATGTTCGCCGGCTTCAGGTCGCGGTGGACGATGCCCGCGCGGTGCGCCGTCTGGAGCGCGGAGCCCATCTGCCGCGTGAAGGAGAACACCTCCTCCAACGACAACCGCCCCCGCCGCAGCCGGTCCTGGAGGCTCTCCCCGCGCAGGTACTCCAGCACCAGGAACGGACTGCCGTCCTCCAGCGTGTCGAAGTCCAGCACCTCCACGATGTTCGGGTGCCCCAGCCGGGAGGCGATCTCCGCCTCGCGCCGGAAGCGCACGTGGATGTCCGGGCTCACACTGTCGCCCGTGCGCAGCACCTTGACCGCCACGTGCTTGCCGGGCAGCCGCAGGTGCTGGGCAAGGAACACTGACCCCATGCCGCCCCGACCCAACACGGAGACGACTTTGTAGGTGTTCCGGAGGACCGAATCGATGTGCAGCTCACCGTCAGCCGAGCGCGTCATGGAAGAGGGCGTGTCCTGATGACAGAAGGGTGCGAAGCACCTGCGAAACGGGCCGCCACGCTAGCACGCCCCATCCGCCAGGGCGCGAGCCTCCCGCTCCTGGCCACCCCCCAGACAGTCGAACGCCCGGACCCTCGTGGGAGGACCCGGGCGCCTTGAAGTCGATGAAGCCGTGCTCACCCGGGAAGGCGTGACGCTAGACGCCGCGCCCTACCCGGGAAGGGGGCTTCAGCCCCACTTGGAGAACTGACGCCGGGGAGGAGGCGTGCTGGCCCCCGCCGCCGGAGGCGGTGCTCCGGCTCCGGCAGGACGGCTCGCCTGCGCACGGACCTGGCCGCCGCCGCGCGACACCTGGGCACCCGCGCCGCTGGACGGACGCTGACCGCCGCCACCCGCGCGGCCCTGGCCTCCAC
>NZ_RAVZ01000617.1 GCF_003611635.1 Corallococcus terminator
GTCCGAAGCCCCCCGCGAGCGCACCGCCACGGACGGGAAGTCCCCCAACGCCGCGAAGGAGGCCGCGGAGAGCCGCGCGAAGCTGCGCGTGGCCCTGCTCAACCGGCTGCACCGGGGACTCTCCGAGGTGGTGATGAAGCTCACCAACTTCCTCGCCAATCCCGGCCGCGCGGGCGTCGTCACCCTGCCCATCGTCCTGAGCGAAAGCTCCGTCGCCTACGAGTGGTGGAAGTCGGCGAACGCGGTCCCCGAGGACCGGCAGTACCTGGCCATGGCGCTGGGCGAGTCCCCCGTCGTGGACGACGCCACGATGCTCCAGGCGCTCCGGGCCGAGGTGCGCGAAGCCTTCAAGGAGTTCCAGCGCACGCCCCCCGGCATCGAGGTGCGCAAGCAGTACGATGAAGTCCTCCAGAAGTACGACGCCGCCCGCATCCAGCCCGTCATCTCCGGCCACGACTCCGGCCCGCTGGTGGAGGAGTGCGCGCGGCTGGGCCTGACGTGTGAGCGGGACTTCACCCGGTCGCTGCTCATGTCGCCGTGGATGCTGGCCATCAGCCAGAGCCCGGACGAAGGGTCCGCCACGCAGGTCATGGTGGCCGGCCTCACCCTGGCGCAGTTGGGCTCGCTCGTGGGCCACCTGCGGCGCCTCAACCCCATGCTCAGCAACGCCCAGGTGCGAAGCCTGCTCCTGCGCGCGTCCACGGACATGAAGCTCGCGCTGCGCAAGGCACTGGGTCAGCAGGAGGTGGAGCAGGTGCAGGAGCTGGCGCGTCAGCTCCTCCGGCTGCGCGCCGTGGAGCACCTGGTCGTCTGAGGTGAAGGCGCGGGCGCGGCTTCAGGCGCGCAAGAGCGTGGGCCGCAGCGCGAGCTCCGCCGTCGAATCCAACGTCACCGACGCCAGCAGCGACTCCGCCACGGACCGCGTCGCGGCCAGCCGGCTGGCCAACTGGGTGTACGTGAAGGTGAAGCCCACCTGCTCGCGCAGCACGTAGAACTGGAGCTGCGCGAGGAGCAGCGACTCCATCCGGAAGGTGTACTCGCGCAGCACGCCCGAGTTGGCGCCGAAGGTCGCGGGCGTCTCCGACACCTGACGGAAGTCCTGCGCGGAGCGCATGCCCTCCAGCATCCGCGCGGCGAACTGCCCCAGCGACTCCCCGGGGACCGCGGGCTCCAGCGACACGACGAGGTTGGAGCGGAAGCCGTCCTCCTCCGGCCCCACCGCCACGACCTGGCTGGCGTCGAACCAGCCGTCAGGCAGGGCGACGCGCAGCGGACCGTGGCGGATGGACCTGGGCGGGGCCATGGGAGGCGGAGGTCCTTAGGAGGATTCGCGCCCGAAGTTGGCCATGGCGCGGGAGCCACCGCCCTCTTCGTTGGCGAGCGTCGCCACCTTGGCGTTGCTCTCCCCGACGATGTCCGCCTCGGAAGCGCCGTTGGCGCCCTCGACGATGACCATGCCGCCCGTCTTGTGCTCGCGCAGGCTGGTGTCCACGGCGTCCGACAGCTTGTCGGCGTCCATCTTGACGCTCTTGCCGGTGCCCGGGTCCTTCACCTTGTAGCGGCCCTGGTCGTCCTTGCCTTCCACGGTGACCCAGTGCGCCTGGCCCTTCTCGCCGCCCTTCGCCTTGGGGTCCACCTTGGCGGAGTCCACCAGCACCGCGGCCTTGCCGTCGCGGCTGAGCGCGCTGTCCAGGGCGTTCTTGTCCAGCTTGGACGACGACTCCGTCACCTTGACGCCCTGGTTCGCGAGCATGTTGGACAGCTCGATGGGCGTCGTGCCGTCGCCGTCGGTGAAGCGCGAATCCAGCGCGTCCATCTTCTCCGTGTCCGACGCGCCCTGCGCCTTGCCGGTGCCCTTCTCGTTGCCCAGCATCACCGCCACCGCGGCGCCGCAGTTCTTGTCCTTGGTCTGCTGGACCACCGACGCGTCCTCTTCCCAGTCGCCAATCTCCGGCGCCGGCTCCTGGGGAGCACCCGCCTGGCCCACGCGCAGCGCGTCCGACTCGGGAGCAGAACCCGCGCCCGACGCGAAGCGGCTCGCCCAGCCCTGCAGCATCTGGATGGCTTCCTGCGCCGCGAAGGCGTCCGTGGCCTGCTCGGTCTGGACCGCCGTCGGCGCGGTCTCCACCGAGGTGACGACCTTCGCCTGGGGCAGCTCCGCCTGCTGCGCGGCCGCCTGCGGCTTCTGGTTGGACGGCGTCACCTCCACGCGAGGTTGGACGGGACGCTGGAGGCTGGGGGGAAGGGTCACGCTCAAGGGGAGGGCTCCTGGAGG
>NZ_RAVZ01000618.1 GCF_003611635.1 Corallococcus terminator
TCAGATGTGTATAAGGGACAGTCCCTGCTCCGCGACGGGGGTGCCCGACGTGGAGCGCGCCACGGCGATGACGCCCAGGAGGCCCACGAGTCCCAGCGCGGCGGCCCCGGCCCAGACGGTCCGCTTGCGGCCTGGCGCGGAGGGCGGTCCCGGTTCGGTGACGGACACGGTGTCCGCCTCGCGGGGCTCGATGTCGGACCGGGAGCCATCCCGCGCTTCCCTGCCCAGGTTGCCCCCGGCCAGTTCGAAGCGCCCTTCCCCCTGCGCCACGCCCCGGCGGCCTCCCTGCGAGGCCTCCCCGGATGCGGCGGCGATCTCGCGCGAGTCGGAGCGCTTGCCCGACGGCGCCGCGAGCGGCTCGCGTGCCCCGCCGCGGTCCATGGACGACAGGGGCATCAACGGCGTGGAGGGCGGGGGTCGTCCCTGCGCGGCGTCCGCGGGGCGCCCGTCGCGGGACAGCACCAGCGTCGTGCCGTGCAGGTCCTCATCCGGCGAAGGGCTCCGCATCGCGCCCGACGCATGGCCACGCGACGACATCACCGCCGTGGGCTCACGGGGCGCGGGGGCCTCTTCCGAGCCGGGCGGAGGCAGTGCCCCATCCACCAGGGCCGTGCGCTCCGGCATCGCGGGCAGCGCCATGTTGCTGGCGGCCACCGGGAACAGCCTGCGCACGAAGTCGCCCACGTCGGTGTCGTCCACCGAGCGGGCCTTGTTCAGCACGCACTGGGCCAGGGCGCGCTCCAGCTCCCCCGCCGTCTGGAAGCGCTTGGACAGGTCGCGCTCCAGCGCCCGGCAGATGGCGGCGTCCAGGTCCGGGGGCACGTCTGGGTTGAGACGCGCGGGCGGCACGATGGTGCTCTCCTGCACCGCGCGCAGGACGGCGATCTCCGAATCCCCCTGGAACAGGCGCCCGCCGGTGAGCAGCTCCCACAGCACCACGCCCAGCGCGAACACGTCGGTGCGGACATCGACGCTTTCGCCCCGGGCCTGCTCGGGCGACATGTACGCGAACTTGCCCTTGAGCACGCCGGGGTTGGTCAGCTTGTTGCCCGCCTTCGCGATGCCGAAGTCGGTGAGCTTCACCGCGCCGTCGTAGGACACGAGCACGTTGTGGGGCGTGACGTCACGGTGCACCAGGTGCAGCAGTTCGCCGTTCACCCGCAGGCGGTGGGCGTAGTGCAGCCCGCGCGCGACCTCCGCGCCGATGTGCGCCACCAGCGTGGGCGGCATCGGCGTCATCGCCTCCTTGCTCCGCTTGCGCAGCTCCCACAGCGAGCAGCCGCGCACGTACTCCATCGCCAGGTAGTAGGTGTCCTCGTGCTTGTCGAAGTCGAAGATCTGCACCACGTTGGCGTGGTTGAGCCGCGAGGCCAGCCGCGCCTCGGCGATGAACATCTGCACGAAGTCCGGGTCGCTCGCGAGGAACGCGCGCACGCGCTTGATGACGACTTCCTTCTCGAAGCCCTCCGGCCCACGCGCGGTGCACAGGAAGATCTCCGCCATGCCCCCTTCCGCGAGCTTGCGGCGCACGACGTACTTGCCGACGTGGGTTCCTGCTTCGAGCGTCATGGAAGGGTCCACCGCCGCGCCTACTCGAACTTGACCGTCACCACGTTGAGGTCGATGGGGCGCACCTCGATGCGGCGGTTGAGGGTGCGCTTCAGCTCGGGGTTGGAGAACTTGCAGTCATACGTGCCCACCCGCAGCTCCACGGGCTGGAACGGCGTCTCACCCAGCTTGCGCCCGTTGCAGGTCACCTCCGCCCACGGCGTCACCACGAAGCTCACCGACGCGGCCCGGTCCACGGGCCGCACCGCCTCGCGCGCTTCTGGAGGAGGGACCGCCGTGGCTGTCGTCGCGACGACGGGCTCCCGGGCGACCGGGGCGGCCACCTTCGCTTCCTGCACCTCCGGCGGCGCGGGGTCCGGGGCGCGCGAATCCGCCTCGCCAGAAGGACCGGCTTCGGGCGTGGGCGTGGGCGTCGCGGGAGGCTCCGGGGGCGGTGTCTCCGAACCGGGTCGCCCGGAGGGGGTCATCGGCACGAGCTTCAGCGGCCCCACCACGAGCGGCCCGGAGTCCGGCACCACGATCTGCGTGCGGAACTCCCGGTAGCCTTCCTTCACCACCACGAGCCGGTAGCGGCCGGGCTTCACCGGGGGCAGCACCAGCGGGGTGCGCTCCGGCAGCACGCGGTCCTCGAACACCACGCGCGCGCCCGTGGGCTCGGACTCCACCCGCACCCCGCCCGTGGCCATCCCGGAGCCCCAGAAGAG
>NZ_RAVZ01000619.1 GCF_003611635.1 Corallococcus terminator
CGTCACACCAGGGGACCTAGACGACCACCTCAAGCTGCCGAACGGCGAAGTCGCGCACTTCCGCAGGTGGCTGGAGGCGCGCGAGCTCAACCCGGATTTCCTCGCCGTACAAATCCCTGAGTGCCGCCTCAAGGAAGTCAGAAGTGCAGGCAAGGATGAGGACGCCGTCCTTGATGCCGAGCGGTTCAAAGCGGTTGAGCCAGTCCGGATCCACCGACGCGAGCACGGAGAGCACCTGGGAAACGAGGTCATCCTCGGGCAGAGCACTCTTCAGGGCGGAAACGACGACGAGCCAGATGTTGATGGCGGCGCTGCGAGTCGCTGGAAGGGGCAAGGTTTGCATCATGCGCCCTCAGTCGGAGCAGGAAGCTGAGAGTCGATTTCCAAGAAGGGGGCGTAAATAGCTCGGAGGGCACGCTGTGCAGCGAGGATAGCGGCCACAGCCTCATCATCACTTCGCCATGCGAACGCGCCGGACGATGGTTCAATCAGGAGTAGGCCTGCTGAGCAGGAAACAGGAGCGAGATTCGCCAGCCGCGCTGCCATCACCACATCACTGCGTTCAAGGTGCTTCAAAGCTCTCGCCCACGCCTCGCCCCATGCCCCAGGCAAGGCGGAGAACACCAGCGATACGGCTTCGCAGGGAACGCACTGCACCTGGCGCCCTGGTGCGCCACAGGTGAGGCAAACGGACATAGGCTCACCGCGGAGGAGCCAGCGGATCCACAGGACCGCTCGGTGAGCCCATTCTCCGAGCGTGAGTCTGCGAGGACGGATGAAGAGGTCATCAACTCCCATCGGCGGTGGATTGCATTCGCCGAGGCTGTTGGCGCGCAGTTCGCGGATGGAAGCCACAACGTCAATAGGGGCGGAATTTTCCGAAGTAGACATAATCACCATTATCGGTCATGGAAAATCATGAATAAATACAGCTACTTAACACCAAGAACGTGCCGGTGGTTCATTATCAGGACGTCGAATCCGGCCGCAAAGTGGCTTCGCTGTGGCTGGCCGCTGCACAACTCATCGAGCGCCGCCAGCGCGCTGTCCGCCATGTCCTTCACCCTGCGCAGCGGATCGTCCACCGGGACTCGCTCCCCCGGCGACCTCAGGCTGAACAGCGTCGTCTGCTGCTTGGGCCGTGCGCACCTCTTCCTCCGAGGCACGCACGACACCACGAGACGGTGCGGGGTGTTGATCTCTCGGAGGGGTTTCTCAACACCCTACCAGTGCCTCGTCAGGGGCTTAGGCCCAACACCTGCACTGGTATGGAACGGACTGTCACCGTCCCATCTCCCAGTTGGCCTCCCTCGTTTAAGCCCCAGGCCCAGACGGTGCCGTCCTGTTTCAGCGCGAGCGAGTGGTCGTCGCCAGCGGCGATGCCTGCGACATCTGTCAGCTCTGACACCCGAGCCGGCCCGAAACGGTCTATCACCGTCTCGTCTCCCAGCTGGCCATAGGCATTGTGGCCCCAAGCCCAGATGGTGCCGATCTGCCTCAAAGCGAGCGTATGGTTGCGGCCAGCTGCGAGGGCTCTGATACTCGTCAAACCCGGTACCTGAATTGGAGTGAGCCGCTGCGTCGTCGTCCCGTCGCCCAACTGACCATGGTCATTGTGGCCCCAGGCCCAGACGGTCCCGGCTGACTTCAGCGCCACGGTGTGTCTGTCACCAGCAGCGATGGCCACGACCCCGGTAAGGCCCGACACCTGTGCCGGCGTGAGGCTCCTCGACGTCGTCCCGTTGCCCAGTTGGCCGGAGCCATTGTGGCCCCAAGCCCAGACGGTGGCGTCCAGAGTCAATGCAATCGTGTGGTAGTTGCCAGCGGCGAGGGCCGTGACTCTATTTAGGCCCTGAATTTGTACTGGTGCGTGCCGCTCCGAGTTCGTCCCGTCGCCGAGCTGGCCGATGGCGTTGTCCCCCCAGGCCCAGAGGGTGCCGTCCTGCTTCAGGGCAAGCGTGTGGCCTAAGCCAGCGGCGAGGGCTGTGACGCCCATCAATCCCGGCACCGGCACTGGTGTGAGGCGGTCAGTCGTTGTCCCATCGCCGAGCTGGCCGACGTTATTGAAGCCCCAGGCCCAAACGGTGCCATCGCGATTCACTTTGAGCGAGTGCGAATACCCAGCTGTGAGACGGGCATCAGGGCCACTCGTTCCTGCATCGGCAGCACCGCTTCCGCCATCAGGGCCACTCGTTCCTGCATCGGCAGCCCCGCTTCCGCCATCAGGGCCACTCGTTCCTGCATCGGCAGCACCGCTTCCGCC
>NZ_RAVZ01000061.1 GCF_003611635.1 Corallococcus terminator
CGCCCCAGGCTGCGTCCGTGCCCCCGGGGTGGCGCCAGAGCCGGAGGGCTCGCCCCCACAGCCCACCATCACCGCGCTGACCACGAAGAGCATCCACCCCCACCACTGACGTGCTTCTGACTTCATACGAGCCTCTTTCGATTTCAGAACGGGTGCGGCCCCCTCTTCCAGCTCCCGGGTGCAGGGCACCGCCAGGGAAGCGTCGAAAGGAGCGCGGCGCGAAGCTACCTGCATGGGGTTGCGTTGGAATCTGGGTCCTCTTGGCCCCTGGCGCGCCCCGACCGCTGCGTGAGCCTTCGCACGGACGAGGCCACAGGCCAGGGAAAGTCCAGGGCGCGCGCACGCGATGTTGGCGGCTGCATCGCGCGGGTGTCTCCCAAACACAGAATGCCCGCGGCGGCGTGCTGGCGTGACACACACATGCCCTACGCGACGATCGTGGCGTCCATCACGGTGAGGGCCACGCCACCGACGCGGGCTCGCTCGATGCGGCCCGGCCTGCCCGTGACCTCGATGTCGATGCGGCCCGGCTTGCCCAGGGTGTCTCCCTGCTCGATGCGACCGGCCACCGTGCCTCCCTGCTCCGGCAGGCGCAGGACGCCGTGCTCGACGAGGTAGGCCGCCAGCGGGCCCGCCGCGGAGCCCGTCACCGGATCCTCCAGGATGCCGAAGCCCGGGACGAAGTAGCGCGCCTGCGCGACACTGCCCTGCTCCTTCGCGTCCAGCGTGAAGAGGTACACGCCCCGCACGCCGTGCGGCATCAGCAGCGCATTCATCACCGCGCCTCGCGGAGTCAATGACTCCAGGTCCTCCCGCCGCTTCAGGGGCACCATCAGGCGGTGCCCCTGGCGGACCACCGGCAACGCCGACTCCACCTGATCCACCCTGCCGCCCAGCGTGGGCATCAGCGCCTCCAGCATCACGGGGTTGGGCTGCGCCTCCGGCTGGGGCGTGACGATCCAGACCTGCGTCCCCCGCGCCCCCCGGGGCTCCAGCTCGATGTCGAGCGTGCCGGCGGGGCACTCCAGGCGGTACGCGCCCGGGCTCTTCAGCAGGCCCCGCTCCGCGAGCAGGTGGAAGGTGGCGACGGTGGCGTGGCCACAGAAGGGAATCTCATCCACGGGCGTGAAGTAGCGCAGACGCACCGTGGGGTCCTCCGGCCGGGACAGGACGAAGGCCGTCTCCGACACGCTCACCACCGCGGCGATCCGCTGCATCGTGGACGCATCGAGCGACGCCGCGTCGAGCATCACGCCAGCACGATTGCCCACGCCGGGGGTCCGGGTGAACGCGTCGATGAGCTGCACCTGCATGGAGGACTCCGACGGAGGAAGGGGACTGAAGGACGCAGGCATGCTCCGCCCTTCAGCTCCCGTCAAGCGTGGGAGTCTGCCTTTGAGAAGCGAAAGAGATGCCCTCAGTGCATGGGCTTCTTCGGTGTGCCCCTGGAGCTCCCCTTCACCTCGATGCGCCGGCCCTGCGCCTGGACTTGCGGCAGCTTCATGGAGATCTCCAGGACGCCGTTCTCGAAGCGGGCCTGGACGGTGTCCGCGTCGATGCCTTCCGGGAGCGGCAGGGTTCGCTGGAACAAGCCGAAGCCGCGCTCCATCCGCCAGATGTCTCCCTGCTCCTCCTCCTGCTCGAAGCTTCGTTCGCCTTCGAGGATGAGCAGGTCGTCCAGCACCTCGACGCGGATGTCCTCCTGCTTCATTCCCGGCAGATCGGCCCGCACCAGGAGGTTGCCGTCCCGCTCCAGGATGTCCACCCGGGGCGACCAGGGACCGAACTCAACATCCCCGCCACTGCGCAGGCCGCGTCCCAGACCGTAGTCCGCGAAGAGCTGATCCATGTCCTCCATCATCCTGCGGAAGAGCCCGAATGACCCCTGGGCGAAGCTCCCTCTCGAAACGATGGGCGCCTGGGACTCCCGGCGCGAGATTCCCGAGCCCCGGGCCGAAGCGCCACCGGTGTCCTCGGGAGCGTCGAGTTGCCGGGACGCCCCCGAGCCCTTCTTCACGGCCGTTGAGGTGGACGAGGCCTCGGGTCCCCCCGCCTTCGTGTTGTCGGTTGCCATGATGTCCTCCCAGGGGCGGCCCGGTTGGCGGCTGGCCCGTCGGGCGGCCCCCCTCGATTCGAATCGGGATGGGGATCATCCCTCTGGGAAGCTGACGGTGCGCCCGGGCCCCATCAAGAGGCGGTCGCAGGCCCCCTGCTCCGGTGGAAACACGGCCGGGCGTTCCCCTGCCCCGCCACCGTCCAGCGCTGGAGCCCCTCCGCGCGCCCCCTCACAACGGGGTTGAACGAACGCTCCCGAGCAGGCACAGCAGGGAGGCATGAATCTTTCGAAGTCAGGTGGGTGGGTGGTGCTGGTGCTGCTGCTCCAGGCGGGCAGCGCGTCGGCGCAGATCGTCAACGTCCAGGCGCTCTTCGATGACAAGGCGGAGCTGGGGCCGGCCGCGGCGATCGAGCTGGGAGGCGACTGGCGCACGGGCAGCACGCAGCTCTTCTCCGTGCGCGGCTCGCTGGTGGGGCAGATCCGCTCCGAGCGCAACGTCTGGCTGGGCGTCATCCGCGGCGAGTACTCGTTCGCCAGTGGCGAGCGCATCGTGAGCCAGGTGCTGGAGCACGTGCGCTACCGCCGCCGTTTCACCGACCGCGTGTCCGGCGAGGCCTTCGTCCAGCACGAATACAACGAGTTCCGCCGGCTCCAACTGCGGGCCCTGCTGGGGGCAGGGCCGCGCTTCGTGCTGTTCAACGAGGAGGCCACGGGACTCACCTTCGGCATCGCGCTGATGGTGGAGCACGAACGGCTGCGCAAGGACGGGGAGGCGGACGCGGGAGACCGCTACACGGACCCGCGCATGTCCAGCTACCTGTTGGGCCGGGTGAAGCTGATGGAGAACATCCAGCTCGTGGAGACGGTGTACTTCCAGCCGCGCGTCACCCGTCCGTCCGACCTGCGCGTGCTCAACGAGACCCTGTTCGCGGTGACGCCCAACCCCCGCATCACGGTGGGCATCGGCTTCAACCTCACCTACGACAGCGCACCGCCCGCGACGGTGCCGGCGATGGACACCCAGCTTCGCACCACCGTGGGCGTGAAGCTCTAGCCCCAGGCGCACGCAGGTGTCCGCTCACAGCGAGCCGAAGTGACGCTTCAGCCCGCGCTGCCCCGAGGGCGTGACGACGAGTCCGCGCGAATCGGGTTGACGTTCGACCCAGCCCAACGAGAACACCCGTGACGCGAGCGCCGCCCCCAGCGCCCCGGCCAGGTGGTCGCGCCGCTCGCTCCAGTCCAGGCAGCGGTGCGCGAACTGGCGGCGCTGGTCTCGCAAGGGGGCCAGCTTGATTCCGAACGCCTCGAACCACTCCTCGCCGCTCGGCGTCAGCGCGAAGGCACGGCGCCGCAGCGACAGGTGCCCGCCGCGCAGGAGTGCATCGGTGATGCCCATCCCGAGCCTTCCCGCCAGGTGGTCGTAGCAGTAGCGAGCGGCCCGGAGGGGCTCCGGCGTGGCCGAGACACGGGGTCCCCGGACCGCCACCGTCATCAGCGCTTCCACCATCCGCGCCACGGTGGGCGTGGCGAGCCGGAACACCTTGTTGCGCCCCTGGCGGGTCGAGCGGATCAACCGGGCCTGCTCCAGGCGCTTGAGGTGCGCGGTGGCCGTCGCGGGGCTGACGCCGGTGCCGAAGGCCAGCTCCTTGGCGACGAGCGACCGCCCCTCCATGAGCAACTCCAGCATCCGGATCCGCGTGGCATCCCCCACGGCACCCGCCAGCGCGGCAAGGTCCGGCCCTGCATCCATCGTTCGCTCCATGACGAACCATTTCCTAGCACAGGCAGGGTGAGGCGGGAGGAGAGTGTCCCGAGCGAGGAACGATGACACCGCCCACCGACCCCTTTCAGGCCGTCACCCATCCCGACCCCACCCCGTACTACGCGGACCTGTGTGCCCGGGGCGGGCTGCAACGCGTCGAAGGCTTCGAGCCATGGATCGCGGCGGATGCCGCCACGGTGCAGGCCGTGCTCACGAGCGAGCACTGCCGGGTGCGGCCCGCCTCGGAGCCTGTTCCCGCGCATCTCGTGGACACCGCCGCTGGCGCGCTCTTCGGGCGACTCGTGCGGATGAACGACGCCGCGCCCTACCCTCTCGTGAAGCAGGCCCTGGCCGATGCGCTTCCCACGGTGATGCAGGCGGTGGAAGCCGAAAGCCACCGCCAGGCCGCGCGGCTGTTCTCCGAGCCCCGGCTGTCATGCCTGCCGGAGCGGGCGCTCCAGTTCCCCGTATTTGTGCTTGGCACCCTGCTCGGGTTCCCGGAGGAGGCGCTGGAGGAGAGCACACGGGACGTGGAGGCCTATGTCCGTTCGGTCGCCCATCCCGCGACGAGCGACACGGGAGCCGTGGCCGCCGCACGGCTCGTCGAACGCGTGGCCACGAGCCTTCGAGCAGGGCCTCGCATCCCCCGGATGTTGAGCGCCTTCACAGCGAGGATGCAGCACGAGGCAGCGCCCGTCGAAGCGCTGATTCCCAACGCGGTGGGCCTGCTCACCCAGGCATATGAAGCGACCGCGGGCCTCGTGGGGGCTTCACTGCTGGCCTTCGCGCGGATGCCCGGACTGCCGGAGCAGCTTGCCCGAGGCGAGTGCTCCCTCGACGACGTCGTCCAAGAGGCGGCCCGTCACGGGTCCCCCGTCCAGAACACCCGACGATTCCTCCATGCGCGCGCGACAGTCGCGGGTCAGCCATTGGAAGCGGGCGCAACGGTGGTCGTCGTGCTCGCCGCCGCGAACCGCGATCCCCGCGTGAATCCCCAGCCCGACGCCTTCCTCCCACGCCGCTCGGCTCGCCGGACCTTCACTTTCGGCGTGGGCCCCCATGCCTGTCCGGGGCATGCGCTCGCGGTGACGATGGCGTCCGCGGCGGTGGAGCGCATGCTCGCGAGCGGCCTGGACCTCACCCCGCTGTCGCAGTCGGTCACCTGGCGCGCGTCCACCAACGCTCGCATCCTGGGAGGTCTGTCATGATCGCTGTCATCTTCGAAGTCCAGGCCCACGAAGACCACCGCCAGCGGTATCTGGAGCTCGCCGCGGAGCTGCGGCCCTTGTTGTCGGGCATCGATGGCTTCATCTCCATCGAGCGGTTCCAGAGCCTCACCGAACCGGGCAAGTTGCTGTCGCTGTCCTACTGGCGCGACGAGGCCTCGGTGGCGCAATGGCGACGTCTGGAAGCCCACCGCGAAGCCCAGGGTGAAGGAAGGGAGTATGTGTTCCGGGACTACCGCCTGCGCGTGGCCCAGGTCGTCAGGGATTACGGAATGAAGGACCGGGCAGCCGTGCCCGCCGACAGTCGCTCCGTGCACGGCTGAGCCAGAGGGGCGACGGCAGGTATCTGAAAGGCCTTCCGGTCGGACAGCCCCGTGTGTGGCGTCTCCCCCCATCGCATGCGGGCAATGACTCCCCCACCTTCTTTCCGGGGGTGCACGATGAGGGATGGGTTCAGGAACGCAGGGCTCCTGGGGCTGGCTGCCCTGTTGCTTGGGTCTCCAGCGTTGGGACAGACAGCGGACCCGCCCGAAGACTCCAAGGGGTCGCCGCAGTTTTCCTGCTTCGAGGCGACCCGCGCTGGGCAAGGCGCCGTGAGCGAAACCCTCGCGGCCCAGCTCTGCCAGGGCGCCCGCTCCGACGCCCCGGCCCAGTGTTTCCGACGCGTCCAGGCCGGAGGCTTCCTGTCGGACCCGCAGGCGCTCCAGCTCTGTCAGTACGCCACGCCGTCGGATGACCCGGCGTCGTGCTTCCTCAAGGCGCGGACGTCCTCGTTCCTGGATGAGGCACAGCTCGTACAGCTCTGCCGCCCGCCCATCGCGGAGATGCTGAAGCTGTGCCCCTACGGCCCCTGACGCGCCGGCCTCACCGGGTGCGGAGGAAGTCCCGGACGCTCTGCTGCTGGAGCTTCGCGGATTCGATGCACAGCCGGATGGACTCCACCGCCCGGGCCAGCGCGCGCGGTCCACCCTCCACGCGCTTCGCGCGGGGCGTGAGGAAGGTCTCCGCCTCCGCGAGCTGGGTCTCCTCACAGAGATTGCCCACCTGGTTGATGAGCCCGCCCTGCTCATCCGAGCGCAGCCGCTGGGCGAGCACGTCGAACTGCGCGCGGTAGAACTCCCAGGCCAGGGCCTGCGTCTCCGGCATGTTCAGCGACATCTTGAGGATGCCCAGGGCATCCCGCGTGTCGAAGTCCGACCCCACCACCAGGGCCAGCGCCCGCCGCGTCAGCTCCGGCTTCCGGAAGTAGCTCAGCGCCGTCAACAACCGGGCGCGCTCATTGCGGTCCTGCTCCTTCTTCGCGGCCTCCAACAGCGCGTCGAACAGTTCCGCATCACCATGCGTCGCCGCCCGGGGCAGCGCACTGTTCAGCGCCTCCGGGTCCACGGACTTGCGGTCCGCGAGCCACGCGCGCACCAGGGGCGTGGCCTGCTTCACCAGCACCGGGTCCTCGCCCAGCCCGCCCGCCAGTTGCAGGAACAGCGAACGCGTCTGCTTCACCGCGTCGTCATCCCCGGCCTTCGACACCCACCCCAGGGCCCGTGCGCGCGGCCCGTAGAGCGAGGCCACCCAGGAGCGAAAGCGCTTCCGCTCCTCCACGGAGAGACGGTCCATCCGCACCTGCCAGAGCAGCGACGCTCCGCTCTGCACCACGAGTCGCTCCGGCGAGCGCGCCGTGGCCGGAACAGCCTTCAGCGCCTCCCCGAGCGGCAGATCCCCACGCTCCACCGCCGCGTCCAAGTCCGCCCAGAGGGCCACCTGCTCGCCCGTCGTGAACGCGGAGACCGGGGTCGCCAGCAGCTTCGTGAGCTGTTCGCGCGTGTAGCCCCCACGGTAGTAGCCGGTGCCGCCCGCGTTGAGCAGAACCCACGCCGGACACTGCTTCGTGGGCAGCGTCACCTCAGTCGTGGGGCCCTTCAACATCGAACACACCCGGGCCGACTGCGTCCCCGTCCCCGCCTTCAGACAGACAGGCACCCGCCATTCCTGCTGCGTGCTCGCCCGGGAACCCACGGGCAGATACCGCTCCTGTGACAGCTTCACCGTCGGCGCGCCGCCCGCCGGACACGTCACCTGCGCGGACACCTGCGGCGCGCCGCCCTTCTCGATGAAGCCGCCGAAGGAACTCGCGACCTCTGGCCCCGCCGCCTGGGACACCTCCGCCAGGAAGTCCTCCGTCGTCGTCACGCCCCACGCGTGCTTGCGGACATAGCCACGCATCACGTCGCGGAACCGCTCCGCGCCCAGCCATGCTTCGTACATGGCGATGACGGCGGAACCCTTGTCATACGTCGTCCCATTGTCGAACGAGCCCACGATGTCGTCATTGCTCGCCACCGGCTTGCGCACCGGCAGCGCGGCCTCCAGCGCATCCGACGCCAGCGCCGACTCCGTCGCGTACATGGCCCGCTCCTGCTGATAGCTCCAGGACGGCTCCAGCCGGTCCACCGTCTGCCGATCCAACCAGGCCGTGAAGGACTCATTCAGCCAGATGTCGTTCCACCAGGCGTTGGTGACGACGGCGCTGAACCAGTAGTGCCCCAGTTCGTGATTGGCGATGACCGTGTAGGAGCGGCGCCGGTTCAGCGTCTCCTCACCGGGAGGAATCAGTGTCAGCGGCTGCCCGAGCGCCACGAGCCCCGGATGCTCCATCGTGCCCCAGTAGCGGGGCACCACCGCCACATCCAGCTTCTCGTAGGGGTACGTCTGGTCGAAGAAGTCCTCCAGCCCCTTCACGATGCGCGGCGTGACGCTCGCGGCGTAGCGCGTCTCGCCGCCCCGGCCCTTCGGCACGATGAAGCGCAGGGGCACGTTCGCGCGCCCCACCGTGCCCGCCTCCACCACGTCGAACGGCCCCACGATGAAGGCCACCAGATAGCTGGGCATGGGCCGACTCCGCGCGAACGTGACGCGCTCCAGTCCGTCCGCCACGGGCTCGCGCGAGACGACGGGATGGTTGGCCAGGGCCACGTGCCCCGCCTTCACCGTCAGGCGCAGCGTCCAGGGCACCTTGAAGGTCGGCTCGTCGAAGCACGGGAACGCACGCCGCGCGTCGATGGGCTCGAAGAACGTGTAGAGATAGGACTCCCCTCCCTCCGCCTGTCCATAGACGCCCTGGCTGCGCTCGCGGTCCACCTTGCCGGTGAAGTCCAGGGTGAGCGTCGCCGTGCCCACGGGCAGCTCCTCCGGCAACAGCAATCCCAGGCGCCCCTCGCTTTCGGAGACGGGCTTCGCGTCGAAGGTGCGGCCACCCACCGTCACCCTCGCGCGTGACACCTCCAGGTCCTGGCCATGCAGCCACACCTGACGCACCGGCTTGAGCACCTCCACGTCGATGGCGACACTTCCGGGATAGGTCGCCTCCGTGGGCAGCAGCTTCAGGTCCAATGCGTAGCGCAGGGGCCGCACCGAGTCAGGCAGGCGCAGCGCGGGCGGCTGGGGCGCAGGCCACGCGACGGTGACGGGCGCGGCGGAGGGGGGCGGCGCGGCCTCCGGTGAATGGGCACAGCGGACGGTCACCGCGACAACGAGCAACAGGAGGAGGCGGTTCATGGGCGCTGGAGCGTAGCGTCATCCCACCCGTCGTCCAGGGTAATCACCGACCCGGAAAAGGGGTTGGACAGACACCCTCCCTTACGCAATCACAGTCTGTGTTTCCTTCTTCAATCTGGTAGATCGAAACACTCTCCCCACACGGAAGGTGCGATGCGTCGACAGACCTCTCTGTCTAGCGTTATGTTTTACGTGGTAACCAGCTTTGCATTGGCTGTCATGGCTTGCAGCCCGGACACCGCCGAGCCGGTGCCCGAAACCGGTGACGTGCGGTTCATCAGCGCGGTGCCGCAGGCGCTCGCGGGCGATGAAGTCACCCGCGTGACGGTGACGCTGACGGCCCCGGGCGTGGCCACGTCCACGACCGTGCTCACGAAGAGCGCGGACAGTTGGAGCGGCACGCTGTACCAGGTCCCCGCAGGCACCCAGCGCACGTTCACCGCCGAGGCCTTCGCGGCGGATGGCTCCCTGCGTTACCGGGGCGTGGCGACGGATGTCACCATCACGGCGGGCACCACGTCGGTGGTCGCCATCACGCTCCAGGCCCTGAATGTCCCCGGGCCCTTCGACAACTCCGCGCCCTGCATCGATTCGCTGGTGGCGTCCGCCAGCACCGTGCTGCCCGGAGGCACGCTGTCGCTCCAGGCCACCGCGCATGACGCGGACACGTCCGACACGTTCACCTACGCGTGGACGGCGACGGGCGGCACCTTCGGTTCGGCCACGCTCGCGACGACCACCTGGACGGCCCCCGCCACCGCGGGCGTCGTCACGCTGACGCTGACGGTCACCGACTCGCGCGGCGCCACGGCGGTCATCCGCATCAACATCACGGTCATTTCGACGGACGGCGGACCGGACACGGGCGTGGCCCAGGTGTCGGTGACCTTCAACGTCTCCCCCGCCGTGAACCGCGTCACCGCGTCGCAGTCCCCCCTGCCGGTGGGCCAGAGCACCACCGTGGTCGCGGACGTGACGGATCCGGACGGTGATGCGCTGACCTACCAGTGGTCAGCGTCCTGCGCCGGCACCTGGACGGACGACACCACCAGCACGGCGTCCTTCACCCCGAGCGCGGTGCCGGCCGGCGAGTCCTGCGGCAACTGCTCGCTCACCGTCGCCGTGAAGGATCCGAACGGCGGACAGACGCAGGGCACCCTGCGCATCTGCGTCGGCACGGGCCCCGTCGCCAACGTCCCCCCGCGCATCGTCCTTTCGAACCAGAGCGCGCTCTCCGTGGCGGGCGACGGCACCGTGACGTTCCGCGTCCTCGCGGAGGACGGCAATGGCAGCGCGCTCACCTTCGCCTGGGCCTCCACCCACGGCACGCTGGGCACGGCCACCTCCGGGTTCACCTCCAGCGAGATCGCCTGGAAGGCCCCGGCCTGCATCCCCGACGGCCCCAGCCCCACCATCAGCGCCACCGTCACCAACGCCCTGGGCTTCTCCGCGTCCACGAGCTTCAGCGTCGCCGTGGTGGGGGTCCCGACCTGCACCCCGCCTCCGGAGAGCACCGTCGCGCGGTGGGATGCCACGGCCGCCATGACGGTCCGTCGCTACGGCGCGAGCGTCGTCCCCCTGCCCTCCGGCAAGATCCTGGTCTTCGGGGGAGTGACCGTGTCGAACCCCGTCCTGTTGTCCGGCGAAATCTATGATCCCGCCACGGCGACCTGGGCCCCGGCCGCCTCCATGGGGACGGCGCACTACTCGCCGGCGGTGACCCGGCTGCCCTCCGGCAGGCTCCTGGTCACGGGGGGCTTCGGGCTCTACCCGAGCACCACCCCGCTGCGCAGCGTGGAGCTCTACGACCCCGCCACCAACACCTGGACGGCCGGTCCGACGATGGCGTTCGCGCGCGGGAGCCACACGTCGACGCTGCTGCCCAACGGCAAGGTGCTGATCATCGGCGGAAACACGTCGGGCGACACCGCGAGCAATCGCATCCCGGAGCTGTTCGACCCCGCGACGATGACGTTCGTGCCGGTGGCGGCCTCGGCCTTTGTCCATACGAACCACGAGGCGGTGTTGCTGCCGTCGGGCAAGATCCTCGTCCTGGGCGGCAACTCCCCGGCGGAGTTCTATGATCCGGCCACCAACACCTGGAGCAACGCCACGGGGCTCATCCAGCGCAACTTCACGCACGCCTTCCTGCAGCCGTCGGGAAAGGTCCTGCTGGCCGGGAGCACGACCCTGATCGCGCTGTATGATCCCGTGCTCAACGTCCAGACGACGGTGGGGAACTTCAACTACGATCGAGTGTCGTCCTCCATCGTCCAGTTGGCCTCGGGAAAGCTCCTGCTCGCGGGCGGCAACTCCCTGGTCGGCCTGACGACGGAAGTCTTCGATCCGGCCACCGGGACGACGTCCTTCTCCATCAGCATGGCGTCGAACCGCTACTCGATGGGCACCACCCTGCTGCCCAACGGCAAGGTGCTCTTCATTGGCGGATGGGACCGGGACGCGGGGGCGAGCGTCAACGCGGTCCTCCTCTACACCCCCTGAGCCCGGGCTGAAGTTCCCCTGAAGCAGCGTTGAAGAGCGGTCGGACCCACACGGATCCGACCGCTCCGGGCATTGCGGCCTGCCTCGAATCAGCGAGGATGCGGCCCATGTCCACCCTCAAAGGCAAGACCCTCTTCATCACCGGTGCCAGCCGCGGCATCGGCCTGGCCATCGCGCTGCGCGCGGCCCGGGACGGCGCCAACATCATCATCGCGGCGAAGACCACGGACCCGCACCCCAAGCTGCCCGGCACCATCTACACGGCGGCCCAGGAGATCGAAGCGGCCGGCGGCAAGGCGCTGCCCTGCGTGGTGGACATCCGCGATGAGGCGCAGATCCACGCCGCCGTGGCCAAGGCGGTGGAGACCTTCGGCGGCATCGACATCCTGGTGAACAACGCCAGCGCCATCAGCCTCACCGGCACGCTGGAGACGCCGCTCAAGCGCTTTGACTTGATGCACGGCATCAACACGCGCGGCACCTTCGCGTGCTCGCAGGCGTGCCTGCCGTACCTCAAGAAGTCCTCCAACCCGCACATCCTCAACAACTCGCCGCCGCTCAACATGGAGGCGCGCTGGTTCGGCCCCCACGTCGCGTACACCATGGCGAAGTTCGGCATGAGCATGTGCGTGCTCGGCATGGCGGAGGAGTTCAAGGACGAGGGCATCGCCGTCAACGCCCTCTGGCCGCGCACCGTCATCGCCACCGCCGCCGTGCAGAACCTGCTGGGCGGCGATGAGACCATCAAGGGCAGCCGGTCGCCGGAGATCATGGCGGACGCGGCCCACGCCATCCTCACCAAGCCCAGCCGCTCCTTCACCGGCAACTTCTGCATCGACGAGGACGTGCTGCGCGGCGTGGGCGTCACGAACTTCGACAAGTACCAGTCCGTGCCCGGCGCGGAGCTGTTCCCCGACTACTTCATCTGACCGTCGCACCCACCCCGGGGCGCATGGGTGCGCCAGGAACAAGGCCCTCATGCCCCCGCGCAAGCTGCTGCGACACCTGGTCTGGCTGGAGTCCTTCACCGCCGCCGTGGAGGCGGGCAGCATCGACGCCGCCGCCGAACATCTGGGCGTCGCCCGCTCCGTGGTCAGCGAGCACATCCGCGCGCTGGAGGAGGCCCTTGCGGATGGCGCGGTCCTGCTGGAGCGCGGCCCGGGACGCAGGCTGCAGCTTTCCGCACGCGGCGAACGCCTCTACGCGGGCACCCAGACGCCCCTGCACCAGTTGGACATGAAGCGGCTGGTGGACCTGGCGCGCGTGGAGCCCACCCTGCGCCTGGGGCTCAACCCCACCCTGTCCATGTCGCTGTTGGGCGGCATCGCGCAGGACGCGGCCGCCACCGACCTCAAGCTGGTGGTGGGCTTCGGCGGCTCGCACGAACTGGTGCGGCAGGTGCAGACCCGGCAGCAGGACCTGGTGCTGGACTTCACCCCGCTGCCGCCCCACGACGGCGTGGATTCAGAATCGCTGCTGCGCATGTCCTTCGTGGTGCTCGCAGGCCCCGACTCCGCGCTGGTGCGCGAACAGGCGTCCCGGCGCGCGCTGGATGTGAAGGACCTGCAGGGTCAACGCTTCGTGGACTGGTTGCGCGACGACCCGTACGGCGGCGCCAACAGCGCGCGCTTCTCCGCCCAGGGGGTCAAGGTGGACGAAGTGGGCCGCGTGGAGAGCTTCCTCCACCTCTACGAGTTGCTGCGCGCCTACCGCGCCTGCGCCATCGCCCCCGACGTACGGCCCACCCAACCGTTCCCCTCCGACATCCACGTCTGGCCCCTGCGCGAGGCGGAGCCCCAGGTGGTCGAAGTCGTCGCCCTGTGGCCCTCCGGCGGACTCAGCCCCGGCGCCCACGCCGTGCTGGACGGCCTGCGACGTCGGCTCCGCAAACGGCGATAATCCGTCGAAGACGTCGTTTTCTGCCGGATTTCCGTCCTCCGCTGACATGGGTATCTTCCAGGTGTCCTGTTTCTCTTGAAGGAGCCTCCCGGATGACCCCCACGGAACGGACGATCGCTCGCCTGCCTGCCCACCTGCGCCGCTATGTGGTGTCGCAGGACTACGCGGCCTACACGCCCCGCGATCAGGCGGTGTGGCGGCACATCCTGGGACAGCTCCGGGGGCACCTGCGGGACAAGGCGCATCCCGTCTACCTGGAAGGTCTGGAGGCCACCGGCATTGGCGCGGAGGCCATCCCCAGCCTGGACGAGATGAACGAGAAGCTGTCGAAGCTGGGCTGGTCCTGCGTGGCGGTGCGCGGCTTCATCCCCCCGGCGGTCTTCACGGAGTTGCAGGCGCTGGGCGTGCTGGCCATCGCGGCGGACATCCGCACGCACGAGCACATCCAGTACACGCCCGCTCCGGACATCGTCCACGAGAGCGCGGGGCACGCGCCCATCATCGCGAACCGTCGCTACGCGGAGTACCTCAAGGCCGTGGGGCTGGTGGGGTTCAAGGCCATCGCGAGCGTGGAGGACCAGGCCGTCTTCGAGGCCATCCGCAACCTGTCGGTGGTGAAGGAGGACCCCACGGCGAGCGAGGCGGAGATCGCGCACGCCCAGGCCCGCCTGGAGGCCGCCAACGAGAGCCACCGCTACATTAGCGAGAGCACCCGCGCGAGCCGCCTGTACTGGTGGACGGCGGAGTACGGCCTCGTGGGCGACCTGGAGCGTCCGCGCATCTACGGCGCGGGCCTGCTGTCGAGCATCGGCGAGGCGAAGCACTGTCTGACGTCCGCGGTGCAGAAGCTGCCGCTGGGCGTGACGTGCGCGGACACGGATTACGACATCACCCGCATGCAGCCGCAGCTCTTCGTGGCGCGCGACTTCGAGCACCTGTTCGAGGTGCTGTCGGAGTTCGAGGCCACGCTCGCGTGGAAGCGCGGCGGGGACCTGGGCCTGAACGAGGCGCTGCGAGCGCGCACGGTGAACCACCTGGTGCTCGCGGACGGCCGTGAGGTGACGGGCAAGGTGGTGGAATTGCTGCCGGCAGCGGGCGAGGTGGCTCCCGGCCTCTCCACCGCGATGGCGCGGCTGGAAGGCCCCATCGTCACTTCGCGCGACGGACAGGCGCTGGACAAGCCCTTCAACGGCGCGGCGCTGGTGGCCTTTGGCAATGGCACCCTGCCGGAGCGCGGGAACTTCCGGCTCTCACTGGACAGCGGGCTGGTGCTGGAGGGCTTCGCGGTCGATGGCGGCGAGGTGATTGCCCTGAGCGGGACGCTCGCGGGCAAGCCGCTGGAGCTGCCGTCGATGGCGCGCGTGTACGTGACGGAGCGGCTGCCGTCCGTGGCTGGAGGCCCCGCGGATACTGGCGCGTGGGACCGCTGGTTCGGGGAGATGAATGCCTTCACCGCGGGCGACGGCGAAGCGCAAGCCCGCGAGCGCAAGGCGAAGGCGCTGCATCCGTCCCTGGCGGCCCTCTACACGGAGGTGCGCAGCATCCGGGAGACGGGACAGCTCCCGGCGGACCGGCTGGAGCAGATCGCCCGGGCCTCCTCCGACTTCCCGTCGGATTGGTTGCTGCGCGCCGAGGTCGCGGAGCTGCGCGGGGAAGCGCCTTCACCGCGCAACGCGGCCCACGCTTAGGCTCGTGGCATGGCCGCCCCCGGCCCCTCAATGGACCGGGTGCCCCTCGCGAACCGACTCATCCTCAGGTGCAGGGATAGGAGGACGCCATGCAATAGGCTGACGTCGGCCCGTTCGGCCCCATGATGCCCGGGCAGCAGCGAGTCCCTGACGAACAAGGACTGGCGACCTTGTCGGACAGGGCCGGGCCTCCCTGCAGGGTGCAAAAGGGACGGCATCCCGGGGCGGACGAGGAGCCAGCGTAGACGCAGACGCCACCAGGGCAACTCGACCCTTGAGGCGCGCCCACGGTACATTCGTAGATGGCATCCTCTCGTGTGGTGAGTGAGGGCGACTCCTCCTCGGGCATCGAAGTGCCACCACATCCACCCAGCAACCCCAATGCGCTACACAGTACGCCGATGAGCATCACCACTCGCATACGCTCTCCCAGGCAAGCCTTCGCAATCGAAGGGCATCCAGCCTAAACCAGAAGTCGTGATTTCCGTCCATCGGGTCTGCCGTTGATGTTGAGAGCGGTCGTGTAGCAAGGCAACAGCCTCTTCGACGTTGGAGTTCTCTCCCGGCCTCCAAAGGCGCCAGAGGATCGGGGGCGAGAGCAGCTCCTCCACTTTCACGGAAGGGCGCGTGCGAACGGCGCAGTCAGGTCTGTCGTTGCGGCGCATCTGCCCCCGCTCGCCGTTGTCGGCGCCTGAGCCCGCCCCCCAGAAGCAACGCGATGAGCGCACCCGACAAAGGTCCGCCCGCCGCCTGACATCCGCCATCCGCCCCTGACGGGTCCCGCGGATCATCGATGGGCTTCTGGGGCTGTCCGGCATCCGCGGAGCCTGCGTCCTGCGTGCCCGCGTCACCCGTCCCAGCATCCACGGTGCCGGCATCTTCCGTCCCCGCGTCCATGCCTGCATCCGGCGGCGGAGGTAGCACCGGGGCACAGCCCGCGTCCTGGCCGGTGGCCGCGATGCACAGTTGGCCATAGCGCCCCAGGCCCTGTGGCCTGCTGTCCACGACAGCGACCACGACCCGCGTCGCATCCTCCGCGGCCACCTGGGCACGCAGGGGCTCCGGCCCGCCCACCTGGACGACGCGCAGCACGGCGTCATCAGTGACGGCCGCCACGAGCAGATACAGCGCGGCGAGGTCCGTGCCCGGCTCGGGCTCGAACGTGGCCGAGACGAAGGACGTGCCCCCCGCGACCTCGAAGATGCGCGAGGAGGCGCCACCCACCCGCATGGAGGAAAGCAACGTGGGAAGCGCCGAAGCGGTCGTCACCAGCGGCGCATAGCCCTCTGCTCGCGCGTAGCCGTAGCCGGGCGTCGCGCGCGAACCGGTGCCCAGGTTCCACGCGGTGAACTGCGTGAAGGCCGCATCGAAGGACGACGCGAAGTCGCGGCGCAGGCAGGTGTCCAGCAGCAGCGGCCAGCGAACGGTCGGCTGCCGCACGGACTCCTCCAGCAACGCGACCAGGAGCGCATCCCCAAAGCGCTCGTTCGCGAACTGGAAGAAGAGCCCCGCGCCGTAGCTGAAGCCCACGGCGGGACCGCTTGGATCCGTCAGCAGGCTGCGGTCCGGGAGCTCCAGGTAGTAGTGGCTGAAGCCCTCCAGGTCATCGAGCGCGGGCTCGAAGCGTTCGGTGGCCCAGACGGCGGTGCCCTCGGACGCGATGCCTCCCAGGTCGGGTCGGTACGCGGCCTGGACCGCGTGGAAGAACTCGTGGCTCGCCAGGATCTCCACGGCCTCCTGGTCGGACGGGTAGCCGTAGCCCGTGAAGTCGTTCTCCTGGAGCATGTAGCCGGTGCAGCGCGTGGTGCCGTCCAGGCAGGTCTCCATCCGGAAGGCACCATCGGCGCGCAGGGCGAAGTCCACCAGGTACACGTCGAAGCGGCCGTCGCCGCCGTTGTCTCCCGGCGTGGTCGCGTCGTCGGGCGGCAGGCGGAAACCCAGCCCTGCGTAGAACGTCGCCACGCGCTCATAGGTGCGCCCGACGAGCTCCACGAAGTCGGGCACGCCATTGCCATCCCCATCCGCCAGCGGCACCGCATTCGGTCCCTGGCGGGTGAAGTGGACGCGGAAGCGATTGCCCTCGGAGACGGCGGACTCCACCGTCTCCGTCGGCTCGAAGCGTGGCGCGGGCGCGGTGGCCGAGGTGGGCCGCCCGGAATCGGCGATCCCCCACGGCACGGGCGCCACCGCCTCCTCGTGGAGGAGGCGGTGCGGAGTCCCCGCGCCGGTCAGCAGCAGGAGCAGTGCGGAAACTCCGGGGGCCATCACGGCAGGTACGCCCACTTGATGCGGTACTGGCCCGAGCCCGTCACCGCCGGCAGCGTGCCGGAGGTGTTGCACTGCGCCTGCGCGGCGGGCTCGTAGTACGACGCCACCTGCAACTTCACGTGACGGCCATCCGCCAACTGCAACAGGAAGACCTTGTCGGTCATCACGAGGCAGTTGTTGTATCTCCAGAACGTGGCCAATGCCGTGCCCGGGGAGTTGATGCCCGAGCCGTCCAGGATGAGCTCGCAGGTGTTGGGGGTGAAGTACGCCTCCGCGAGGAAGGTCGCGGTCGGCTCCACGGAGGTGACTGCGTCGAACGTGGTGCCCTCGGCCGTCTGGGCGACCGTCACGCAGGACGGCCCGGACACGCCGCTGTTCACGCGGATGACGCTGCGGCGCACCGCGATGTCCCACGCCGTCGACGCGAGCGCGGACTGATCATCGATCTCCACCTTCACCAGCCCCGTCGGCGTGAAGCGCGCATAGGTGTACGACTGCGTCGCTGACAAGCCACCGGCCCGCCCATCCAAGTACGTGAAGAACTGCCCCTGCGTGGTGCCCTCCTCCAGGATGGAGCCCGTCGCGATGTTCGTGCGCAGGGACAGCTCGTCGATGCTCTGGTCCCTGCACGTCACCGGGCCACCGCACAACTGCGTGCCGCCGTCCGTCTCCGTGCCCGCGTCCGTCGTCGTCCCGGCATCCGTCTCCGTGCCCGCGTCCGTCGTCGTCCCAGCGTCCGTCGTCGTCCCAGCGTCCGTCCCGGTGCCCGCGTCCGTCGTCGTCCCGGCGTCCGTCCCGGTGCCCGCGTCCGTCGTCGTCCCGGCGTCCGTCCCGGTGCCCGCGTCCTCCTCGGGCACGGGGGTCAGGTTGCGCAGCTCGCACGTGTTGTCGGCGGTGCAGACGTACGCCTGGCCCTCGGGGGGCGCTCCCTTGTCACGGCAGTCGAACGCGTCGACACACTCGTCGCCGCCGCATCCCCCCACCGCCAGCGTCAGCGCGAGGACCGCGAGGGCCCCCATGCCGTACCGACCTGCACCGCGCTTCAGGACCACGCCTCCAGGAAAGCCCATCGTCGTCACCTTTCGATGCGGAACTCCGCAGTCTTCGAAGGTGCCGATCCATATCGATAACGATTCTCATTTTCAATATCGAAGACGCACTTTCATGCGGAAGTGTCCTCGGGCTTCGGCGCATTGACGGTGGACAGGCGGGGCGCGCTGCCCGGGCCCAGGAGGCCCTGCATGGCGTCGAAGAGGTTGAGGTTGGAGCCGGTGGGCAGGAAGACGACCTTCTCAAGCCCTCCGACGACGGCGGCCTGGGCCTGCGCCGCGACGACCCGGACGAAGTTCTCCCCGCCGCCCAGTGCCTCCACGCGCTGGCGGAACTGCGAGGCCTCCACCTCCGCGAGTCGGGACTGGCGCTCCACCTCCAGGTCGTTGAGGCGCTGCTGGCGCTCCAGGGCCATCTGGATGGTGAGGCGTTCGCGCTCCAGCTCCGCCTCGGAGCGGATGCGGGAGGCGCGGGCGTCGGACTCGGCGCGGGCCAGGGCCTCCTCGCTCTCCACGCGTGCCTTCTCCAACTGTGCCTCCGCCTCCACCTTGGCGCGGCTGAGCGTTTCGAGCTGGTGGTTGCGGTTCTGCAATTCGATGAGGGATTGGCGCTCCGCCTCTGACTTGCGGTGGCTGGAGATGTCCGCCAACTGCTTCTCCTCCTCGCTGCGGATGCGCTTCAGCTCCGCGGCGGCCTGCGCCTCCTGCCGGGAGGCATCCAGTTGGATCTGGATGTTGGTGTCGATGGCCTCACGCAGCTTCAGGGCCGTCTTCTCATCGACGGGGGCGATGTCCTTGATGTCGATGTCGATGATGCGCAACTGGTTCTCGGAGAAGAGCCGGTCCTTGCGCGCGCGGCCCGCGTCGTCCATGCCGAAGATGGCGCGGCGGATGAGCACGCTGGCGTTCTTGTGGAACGTTTCGAACTCGTTCTCCGCGGCCACCTGGCGGATGCGCGACGCGAGGTTCTCACACACGTAGCCGATGAAGTCGTTCACCCGGAAGATGGCCTTGTCCTTCTCCGGGTCGTCCTGCACGTCGAACTGCCACTTGTAGGAGAGCTTGATGCGCAGCCGGGCGTGGTCGCGCGTGGCCACCTCGAACAGGTCCGTGGCGAAGTCCGGCCCCAGCCGCAGCATCAGCACCTTGAGCTGCCGCGGGCGCTTGGGCGTGCTGCCGGACAAATCCAGCACGGTGACGTCCTCGTACGGGCGCAGCATCACCTTCGCCGGGCCGAACTCCACCCGCGCGTGGTTGCTCTCGAAGTCGTTGATGAGCACCGCCGTGTTGTCCTCGATGCGCAACACGATGGCGCGCGTGCGGTCGCCCTTCTCCGGCGCCGACGTGGGGCGCGGCGCGCGGACATCCTTCGCCTCCGTGGGCGCCGGCGGCGGGGACAGGCCCAGCAGGGCTTCCGCCTCCGGAGACAGTCGCTTCTCGTGCAGCTCCTGGTGCGCCTCCGGCATGAACTGGCAGGGGCCCTGCACGAGCGTCACCTTGCCGGAGCGCAGGTCCCTCACGTAGAGGCCCTCGCCCTGCCCCAGCGACAGCGCGGAAATCTCCTTGTGGATGAGCACCTTCTCGCTGGGCACGTAGGTGCGCGGGCCGCGGACGATCCACGTGTCACCGGCCTTGCGCAGGCGGGGCTCTCCGCCCTCCTCTTCCGTGAGGTCATCCAGCGCCTGGAGCTTCAGGCCCTGGAGCTCCGACAGGACGTGCTTGCGGCGCACGTCGCCCTCCAGGGCTTCGCCGGGCTCCAGGAAGAAGACATCCGGACCGGAGACGACCTTGCGGCGGCCCTCCTGGATGCGGCCGGTGGCGCGGTCCACCGGATTCAAGATGACGCAGTACTCGGTCTCCTTGAGGACGCGGGCCTTCTCCAGCGATTCGACGGAGACGGCCTCGCCGGGCACGTAGCGTCCGGGGCCGCGCATCAGCCATTCGTCACCGGCCTCGCGGTGGCGGGGGCCGTCCTTGGCGCGATCATCCGTGAAGGCGGTGAGCGCGCGCAGGCGCAGCGCTTCCGACACGCCCAGCACGTATTCGGGGATGATCTCCCCTTCCAGCTCCTCGCCCGGATACAGCGGGAACACCTTGGGGCCCACGCGGACCTCGCGGTCGCCCACCGCCACCCGGGCCTGACCGAAGTCGTCCAGCGCCACCTGGCCGCTCTCGCGCACCACGGGGTTGCGCACGACGCACCAGTGGCCAGCGCCCACTTCGACCATCCGCTCCTTGGCGACGAGCGTCAGGTGCGCCTCCAAGGTGAGGACCCGGGGCCCCACCTCCATCAGCACCACGCCCCGGTTCGCGTCCTCGATGTAGGCGTACTCGCGATTCTTCAGGGAGATGCGCTGGATGGCTTCGGTGCTGGGAAGGGGCGAAGGCACGGGACACCTGCTCACACGGTGGAGGGTTCATCCGTGTGTCATTGCCAGCCGCGTGCCGCCCCTGCCCGCCCCGGAACGGCCCCTGCGTGCACCGGACTGGAACAGCCGCCCGCTCCATCGCGGCGCGGGCGGCGGTCCAGACTGGTGCGGTGCTGCCTACCGCGCCTGCGCGCCCCACGCCTCCACGGTCCACTCGTCGGCCGTGAAGCCCGGGCTGAAGCCGAAGGCGTCGGAGACGAGATCGTACGCGTAGTCCGCGAAGATACCGTGGCTGTAGCTGGTGGGGTGGATCTCATCCCAGAACAGGTACTTGTCCGGGTTGACGTTCTTGTTCTTGCTCGTGCCGGTGACGTTCGTCAGCCCGTACGCGGACGGCGCCGCGATGATAGCGTTGAACTTCGTGTAGGCATTCATCCCGATGAATTTGACGGTCGGGAACTCGCTTCGCAGCCGCGTCAGGGACTGGGACCAGAGCGTGTTGAAGTGGCTGCTGGGAGGCGACAGCACGCTGCTGCCCAGGCCGAACGGGATGGACAGCGCCGCGGGCGTCTTGTGCAGCGGCGGCATGTTCACCCAGAGGACGCGCTTCGCGCCCGCCGCGACCAGCTTGCGGATCTGCCCTTCGATGTTGGAGACGGCCTTCGTCGCCGACGCCTTGATGCCCGCCGTGTCGAACGGGTTGTCCATCGCCTTGTGCTGGATGTCATTGCCGCCGCCCCAGAGGACGTACAGCACGGTGGGGGACGCCGTGGGGCTGGCCTTGAGGTAGGCGTTCACCTGGCCCGTCATGTCGGCGGTGACCGAACCGCCCTGCGCGTAGTTCGTGCCGCCTTCGTCGGAGGCCACGAGCGGCAGGTCCAACTGGTTCGCGAGCTGCTTCACCCAGGGGCCGGAGATCTGGCTGGACGGCGTCGTCGTGGGGCCGCTGGTGGCGGTGCTGTACTTGCCGTTGTCACTCAGGCTGTCGCCGAACGCGACGATGCCACTCTGCGCATCCGCCTGGAGCGGGGCCAGGGCCACGAACGCGGCCGACAGCATCAGGAAGGAGGTCTTCACTGGGCGGCGCTCCAGTCCTGCACCGTCCACTCGTCCGCGGAGAGGCCGGCGCTGAAGCCGAAGGCGTCCGACACCAGGTCGTAGCCGTAGTCCGCGAAGATGCGGTGGGCGTAGCTCGTCGGGTGGATCTCATCCCAGAACAGGTACTTGTCCGGGTTGACCGCCTTGCCCTTCGCGGTGCCGGTGACGTTCGTCAGGCCATACGAGGAAGGCGCCGCGATGATGGCGTTGAACTGGTTGAAGGAGCTCATCCCGATGAAGGTGACGGACGGGAAGTCCTTGCGAAGCTGCGTCAGGTGCGAGGTCCACAGCGTGTTGAACTGGGTGACGGGGGGCGCGAGCACCGTGTTGCCAAGACCGCCCGGCACGGACAGCGCCGCCGGCGTCTTGTTCAGGGGCGGCATGTTGACCCACAGGATGCGCTTCGCGCCGGCGGCGACGAGCTTGCGGATCTGCGCGTTGATGTTGTTGGCGGCCGTCGTGGCGGCGGCCTTGATGCCCGCCGAGTCGAACGGGTTCGCCTGGGCCTTGTAGTTGATGTCGTTGCCGCCGCCCCAGAGGACGTACAGCGCGGTGGAGGATGCCGTCGGGTGGGCCGCCAGATAGGTGTTCACCTGGCCGGACATGCCGCTGGTGACGGCGCCGCCCCGGGCATAGTTCGTGCCGCCGTTGTCGGAGGCCGTCAGGGGCAGGCCCAGTTGCGTCGCGAGCTGCTTCACCCAGGTGCCAGAAATCTGGCTGGACGGGTTCGTCGTGGGGCTGCTGGTGGCGGTGCCGTTGTTGCCGTTGTCACTCAGGCTGTCGCCAAACGCGACGATGCTGCTCTGGGCGCCCGCGTGCAGCGGCAGAAGGAAGGCGGCCAGGGCGGCCACCAATGACAGGAAGGGATGCTTCATCGAAAAAACTCCAGGAGGGGGACAAACCGCTTTTCGCAGTGTGTCATCACTCCCGGATTTTTCAAAGACTTCGGCTCTTCCTTGTTTTAATCCAGATATTTCAGCCGGTTCAGCCGCGAGCGGCCCGGGCGTCGCGGCCCTTGGCGCGGGCGGCCTTGGAGAGCAGGTCGGAGCCCTTCTCCTCGCCCTTCATCCACGCCTTCATCGCGGGGACCACCGTCTTGCTCCAGGCCTTGCCGCCGCGCACGGTGAGGAAGTCGTTCACCAGGGCGTCCACCAGGGTGGAGAGCTGCTCGGTCAGCTCCAGGCGTTCGGAGAGCTGATCATCCTCCTCCTCGGTCATCAGGGCGGGCAGCTTGGCGGCGCGGATGTCCAGGAACTCCGCATCCAGGGTGAGCTCGAACTCGCGCTCGCCGTGGGAGATGCGCAGCCGGGCCTGGGACACGAGCAGGCCCCGATCCAACGAGTGCCGCACGTTCTCCGAATACGGCGCCAGCGTGCCGCGCGCGCTCAACTCCGTGACGTCGCCCGCCACGCCGCGCAGCACCACCTTGCCCAGGTAGAGCGCGGTGATGCCCGAACCGTCGTGGTCCACCAGCGCGTCGCCGGACTCCGAACGCCACAGGAGCCACGTGAGGAATTCGCGGCCCAGGTAGGCCCGGCCGCGCAGGAGCTGTTCGCGCGCCTTGCCCTGTTCGACCTCCGCCTCGTCCTTCACCTCTTCGGTGGAGGCCCCGTCAATGCCCACGTCGCCCCGGGCGAACGCCGCCTCGATCCGCGCCTGCTCACCCTTCGCCATGGCTGTCCTCCAGAGAAGCCGTCGCCGGCAGGTCCATTCCGATGAGCTCCGCCGTGGGGCCCAGGGCCTTGTCGTCGATGCCCGCGCGCTGCGCCATGGACGCGGGCGTGATGCCAATCACCTTCACCGCCAGGGCACCCTCCAGCGCGACGGAGATCTCATCCACCGTCTTGCGGGACGCGGCCCAGATCTGCACCTGTTGCGTCTTCAGGTTCCACGTCACGTCCAGCACGCTGGTGCGCGGGACGGCCCGCTGACGCAGCAGTTGCTTCAGCTCCAGCTTCTGCTTGTTCTTCTCCGCGCGCGCGGGCGGGCGGCTGTTCTCCTTGGTGAAGGCGGACGTCCACTTGTCCAGCTCCGCCTTCATCATCGACGCGGGCACCTTCAGCGTGTCGATGCGGAAGGAGAACAGGGCGTACTCGCCATAGAAGAGGTTGCTGGTGGAGAAGTCGGACGCTTCGGCGTTCTCCAGCTCCACGAAACCGGCCGCGCGCTCATCTTCGGAGCGACGGTCGATGGGTTCGAACGCATGGGACTTGAGTCCCTTCGTCAACCAGCGCTTCACGTCGGACGGAGCTTCCTTGGAAGGCTCGGTCCGGAAGCGCGAAAAGGTCACGGCACCACGTAGGACAGGCATGGGGCGCGGCAGGATGGGCGTCCAGTGCCGTGGCGTCAAGGCACTCGGCGTGGCTGGACGGCACGGGCTGGGAATAGCCGGCCGCCCTGGCCGTTGCGCTCCTCCAGGTCCCCTGCCGGACGTCCACCCGTGCACGCCTCCGCCCTTCCCCGCTGGCCGGAAACGATGACACTCCCAGGAGCGCGACATACGGTGGCCGCAGCCATGCGCCGCGCACTCTGCGTCTCCACCGTCTCCCTCCTCCTGTCCGCCTGCGCCCACGCGCCGTCCACGCCCCAGGCGCCCCCGGGCAACACCCTGAGCGGGGTGACGAAGGCCCTGCTGGAGACCCTGGAGGCGGACGGGGCGCTCGCGGGCGCGTATGTGGTGGACGCGCGCACCGGCGAGCCGCTCTTCACGCACCGGGAGAACGTGCGCCTGCTGCCCGCGTCCGTGATGAAGGTGGTGTCCACGTCCGCGGCGCTGTCCGCGCTGGGGGCGGACTTCCGCTTCGTGACGCCGGTGGCCCTGGAGGGCTCGCAGGTGGGGGGCCTGTTCCTGGGCGACGTGGTGGCGCAGGCCTCCGGAGACCCGTCCCTGGGCTCCTGGCGCTTCCCGGAGACGGCGCTCGCGTGCGACCGCATCGCGGAGGCCTTCCAGGCGCGCGGCATCCACCAGTGGCGCGGCAGCGTGCGCATCGCCGGCACCGACGGGGTGGACGGCCTGATGGGGCCCGGCTGGGCCTGGGACGACGCCGCGTATGCCTACAGCGCGGCGCCCACGCCCTTCGTCTTCCGCGAGAACGTGGTGGACCTGGCCCTCACCCGCGCGCCCGGCTCCACCTGCGCGGACGCGCCCTCCGTGCAGCTCACCCCCACCTTCGCCACGCTGAGCGCGGTGGTGCGCGTGGACGTCAACGCGGAGCGCACGAACCTCTCCTGCATGCGCGGAGGCCAGGGCGTGCGCTGCACGTGGCGCTCGCCCCAGGGAGGCCCCTGCCCCCAGTCCGCGGGCGTGAAGCTGGCCGTGGACGCGCCGCAGGAGCTCTTCGCCGCGTGCGTGGACGACGCGCTGGCGCGCAAGGGCGTGACGCGGCTGCCCCTCACGCTGGAGGCCCCCACCTCCCCCATGCCCCCGGTGCCGGTGCCGCTGGTGGAGCTGACGAGCCCGCCCCTGTCGGAGCTGGTGCGCGTGACGAACAAGGAGAGCCTCAACCTGTACGCGGAGCGGCTGGGCATGCGCTTCGCGCGCGAGCGCACCGGGCAGGAGGGCTACACCGTGCTGCGGACGGCGCTGGCCGCGGAGCTGCTGCGCCGGGGGGTGCCGCCCAAGGATTTGCGCCCGGTGGATGGCAGCGGCCTGTCCCGCTACAACCTGGCCACGCCCCGGGGCATGGCGCGCGTCATCTTCACCAGCCTCCAGGAGCCGTATGGCCCGGCGCTGGTGGACAGCCTGCCGGTGCTGGGCGTGGACGGGACGCTGGCGGGACGGCCCACGACGCCGGCCACCGCGGGCCGCGTCCGCGCGAAGACGGGCACGCTGACGGGCCAGAAATGCTTCGTGGGCGTGGCCGAGCGCCCCAATGACCTGGAGCACCCGCGCGTCGTCTTCGCGCTGATGCTCGGCAACATGGACGAGGGCACGAAGCCCAACGCCAACGAGACCTTCGACGTCTTCTCCACCGCCCTGGTGGAGCTGCCCCTGCATTGAAGCGGCAGGGCGCACTCTTCCCAGGGCACAGCACCCATGCGAGGTGAACCGTGAAACTGAAGACCGCAGTGACCACCGCCGCGCTGCTCCTGCCGCTCGTGTCCGCGGCGGCGGGCAAGGCGCCCGCGAAGCCCGCCGCCACGGAGAAGCAGCCCGTGGAGAGCACGTACCACGGCACCACCGTGGCGGATCCGTACCAGTGGATGGAGTCCGCCACCGACCCCAAGGTGCAGCAGTGGACGGACACCCAGAACGCGTACACCCGCGCGACGCTGGACAAGCTGCCGGGGCGCGAGGGCCTGCGCCAGCGCATCACCGAGCTGCTGTCGTGGAAGTCCCCCGCGTACGGGGGCCTGGAGGAAAAGGGCGGCGTCATCGTGGCGATGAAGTTCCAGCCTCCCAAGCAGCAGCCGACGCTCGTCGTCCTGGGCTCGCTGGACGACACGTCGAAGGAGCGCGTGCTGTTGGATCCCACGCAGGTGGACCCGTCCGGCAAGACGACCATCGACTGGTTCCAGCTCACGCACGACGGCAAGAAGGCGGCGGTGTCGCTGTCGAAGAGCGGCACGGAGAGCGGTGACGTGTCGGTGTACGACGTGGCCACGGCGAAGGCGCTGCCCAACGAGGTCGTCCCGCGCGTCAACGGCGGCACGGCGGGCGGCAGCCTCGCGTGGAACGCGCAGGGCACGGGCTTCTTCTACACGCGCTATCCGCGCGGCGAGGAGCGTCCCGCCATCGACCGCGAGGTGTACCAGCAGGTGTACTTCCACGCGCTGGGCACGCCCACGGAGAAGGACACGTACGCTCTGGGCAAGGACTTCCCGCGCATCGCGATGACGGACCTGGAGGCCAGCGACGACGGCCAGTACACGTTCGCGCGCGTGGCCAACGGGGACGGCGGCGAGTTCGAGCTGTACCTGCACGGCCCCAAGGGCACGTGGACGCAGGTGGCGAAGTTCACGGACAAGGTGGTGTCGGCGCGCTTCGGCAGCGACGGCGCGGCGTACCTGCTCAGCCGCAAGGACGCCTCGCGCGGCAAGGTGCTGCGCCTGCCGCTGGCCACGCCGAGCCTGGACAAGGCGACGGTGCTCGTCCCGGAGAGCGAGGCCACGGTGCAGTCCATCCTGCCCACGAAGAGCCGCCTGTACCTGATGGAGCAGTTGGGCGGGCCGTCGCAGATGCGCATCGTGGACCTGACGGGCAAGGCGCTGGGGCTGGTGCCCACGCTGCCGGTGTCGTCGGTGGGCGGCGCGGTGCGGCAGGGCGCGGACGACGTGCTGTTCGCCAACTCCAGCTTCACGACGCCGGCCGCGTGGTTCCGGTATTCGGCGGCGGACGGCAAGGTGACGAAGACGGCGCTGGCGCGCACGGCGGCCATCGACATGAGCGACGTGGAGGTGGTGCGCACGGAGGCCACGTCGAAGGACGGCACCAAGGTGCCGCTGACCATCCTGAAGAAGAAGGGCACGAAGCTGAACGGGAAGAACCCGACGTGGCTCACGGGCTACGGCGGCTTCAACATCTCCATCACGCCCGGCTACAGCCCGACGGCGGGGCTGTGGCTGGAGCAGGGCGGCGTGTACGCGGTGGCGAACCTGCGCGGTGGTTCGGAGTTCGGTGAGGCCTGGCACCAGGCGGGTTCGCTGACGAAGAAGCAGAACGTGTTCGACGACTTCTACGCGTGCGCGAAGCTGCTGGTGGACCAGAAGTACACGCAGCCGAAGAAGCTGGCCATCCAGGGCGGCAGCAACGGCGGTCTGCTGATGGGCGCGGCGGTGACGCAGCACCCGGAGCAGTACGGCGCGGTGGTGGCTCGCGTGGGCATCTACGACATGCTGCGCACGGAGCTGACGCCCAACGGCCAGTTCAACGTGACGGAGTACGGCACGGTGAAGGACCCGGAGCAGTTCAAGGCGCTGTATGCCTATTCGCCGGTGCACCAGGTGAAGGACGGGACGAAGTACCCGTCGGTGCTCTTCACCTCCGGGGCGAACGACCCGCGCGTGGATCCGTTCCACTCGCGCAAGATGGTGGCCCGGATGCAGGCGGCCACCAGCGCCCCGAAGCCCATCCTGCTGCGCGCCAACGCGGAGACGGGCCACGGCGCCGGCACGCCCCTGAATGCGCGCATCGAGGAGGAGGTGGACGTCTACTCCTTCGTCTTCAACGAGCTGGGCATGACGTACAAGCCCAACGCGACGAAGAAGCCCACCGCGCCCGCGCCGCAGTAGTCGGTTTCATCCGCCCGTCCTTCCTTGAGTGGAGGGACGGGCGTTTCCTTTCCCGTGTTTCGTGGCACCCTGGCGCCCATGAGCCCGCTCATCCCCTTCTTCATCCTCTCGCCCATCCTCGCGGGCGGCCTCGCCTGGTTCACGCTCACCCGCATCGGAAAGCGGCGGAATGAACGCGCGAAGGGGTCGCTGGACGCGGTGGTGGCGAAGCTGCGCGGGCAGAAGGTACTGGGCGCGGTGGACCTGTTCGTCCAGGACGTGTCGTGGTCCGGGGAGACGGAGCTGTCGCCGCAGAACTGTCAGGTCCGCGTGGTGATGGGCGGACAGGACGCCAGCAGCATTCCGGCCCGCTTCGAGGTGGAGAGCGCGCCGGGTGCGCCCCGTCCTCCGGCGGCGGTGCTGGCGGCGCTGCGGGAGTTGGATGCGCAGGCGATGGCGGCGCTGAAGGCGGGCGGCTGGGCGTGGCAGCGCCCGCGCATCGGCTTCGAGCCGGCGGCGTAGCCGCGACGGGGCATGGATCAACCCATCGCGGCCGCGCTCACGCCTGGACGTGCGCGAGGATCGCCGCCGTGAGGACATCGAACCAGGCGGGGTTCAGGGCATGACCCATTCCGTCGATGAGCAATGCCGTCCCTCCGGAAACGTCGGCCGCCGCGGCAGCATGTCCTGGCGGGAAGATGGGGTCCTCGGAGCCGCCAATGAACAGGGCGGGCACCGCGAGGCGACGCAAGGCTTGAAGCTGATCCTTCTGGGAGCTGCGCAGGCAGGCCTGCCGGTGGAAATCCCCTGCCGAGGTGTCATCCCCACGCGCGGCGGCAGTCGCCACCAGGTCCCGCCAATAGGCCGCATCGAAGGGTGCGCGTGAACCGTTGGCGAGCCGCCAGCTCTCGCTGAGCAGCTCTGACGGGGACAGGTCCGGCGGCAGGCGTCCGAGTTCCGCGAGCCATTCAGCCGACGGGGGTGGCAGTCCCGACGTGGGGGCCTCGCTTCCACAGAAGGTGTGGAGCATCACCCCGTAGTCTGGCGTGGACAGCATGCTCGTCAGCGAGGCCACGCGTCGCGGCGTGCGGAGGGCCAGCCGCTGGGCCAGGAAGCCTCCCATCGACAGCCCCACAAGATGCGCCCGCTCCACCTCCAGCGCGTCGAGGATCGCGAGGACGTCGCCGGACAGGTCATCGAGGTTGTAGGGATGTGCCTCGAATGCGCGGTGCGTGGAGGCCCCCGTATCGCGGTAGTCAAAGCGGATGACGCCCAGACCGGCTTGGAGCAGCGGTGCGCAGAACGCATCAGGCCAATAGCTGGCACCACACCCGTTGCCGGCGAGCAGCAGCACGGGCGGTGCCTGACGGGCTCCGAGAACCTGATAAGCGATGCGGACGTCACCCCGGTCGATGTGCTGTTCGTGCATGGGAGCCTCAGACATTCATTGAAGCTGAGCGCTCAGTGCGCGAGCGTCGCGAGGAACTCACGGATGGCGCGGCCGTGCTCCGCAGGCTCCTCGATATGCCCCGTGTGACCGCTGTGCGCGAGCACGACGAGCTTCGAGCCCTGGATTCCCGCATGGGCCATGCGCGCCATCTTCTCAGAGCAGATGACATCCTTGGCGCCCACGAGGATGAGCGTGGGCGTCACGATCTCATGCAGCCGGGGGCGCACATCGAAGCTCGTCTCCGCGGTACTGAACGCGCCACCCTCAGGAGGCACGGTCTGCCGTGGACCGATCCACATGCGGGCCTGCGCCCGGTAGGCCTCGAACTCGTGGCCGCGGTGGGTCCAGTCGGCGAAGGTGAAAGGCATCACCCGCTTCAAGCCGGTGGTCGCGTCGGCGTCGGTCTTCTCCTCGCTGAAGGCCGCGAATCCGGCCTGGGCCTCGGCGAACCACGGCTCATGCTCGAACCACTGGAGGTTCGACATGATGTCCCTGCCCAGCTCTCCGCCCGTCACCGGCGACGTGTCGTAGAGGACGAGCCCGCGCAGGTGCTTGGGGTGCGTGAGCGCGTAGCCCTGAGCGACGAAGCCTCCGTGCGAATGGCCCAGGAGCACCACCTGGTCCACGCCGAGGGCCGCGCGCACGCCCTCCACCGCCTTGACGTAGGCCTCAATCGTGTAGCCGTTCGGATCGGCGAGCCTGCCAGAGACACCCGTGCCGAACGGCTCGATGTAGACGACGGTGGCGACCTGCTCCACCTCCGGCATGCGCAGGGAGCCCCAGTCTCCACCCGGCCCGCCGGGGTGCGCGATGACGACCGGTCCGCTGCCGAACACGTGGTAGGCGACCGGTACGCCATCGACAATGGCCTGCCCCGCACGCGTCTCGGCACCGGATGATGTCTTCGTGGGCCGCGGGCCGGTGGAGCAGGCCATGGACGCCAGGGAGAGTACGAGGACACCTGCGATCCGGTGGAGGGACGTAATCGTCATTGTGGAGTGTCCATAGCAGACCCACTGCACACCAATCCACCTGCCCTGGCCCATGAGGGCCGCCGCTGTGCCTGCTCAAGATCCGGGCGCTGCATCTTGCGTGCGTCAAGGCTGCGTCAGAACACGCGTCGTCATGACGGTGTCCCATCATGGGATTGGAACCCGGGAAGCGTCAGGGCCAGGGTCCGCGAGTGACAAGTCATTCCGAGCGCCACGCCAGCGGGAATGCCAGACCGGCGTCTGGCTGCCATCCGCCAACAGTCACAAGACGGCGGAGCTGCCCACCGCGATGCAGGTCCAAGCCCAGACACTGGCTTCATTCGTGGACGCCCTGCGCGGCGCGGGCTTCCCTCCCGAGGTCTTGAGCGGCGCCTCCACGCCCACCCTCTGGCAATCCCACGCAGTGCATGGCCTCACGGAGATCCGTCCAGGCCTCAACGCACTGAACGACCGCAACAGCACCCGACGAAAGTCCGGACTGGACGGGAGTCGAGGGGCTGGCGCGCGGATCAGACCCACCGCGCCACTTCGCGTTGGATAGGATGCGCCCATGCTCCTTTCCAAGAACGACTTCCTTCCGCGCGCGGAGGCCACGCTCGCCCGGCTGGACGGTGCCCTCAAGGATGCGCTCTCCCATCAGGGCGCACCCCTGGTCACCTCCCTGGGGAGGGCGTTCCCCAAGGACGCGCCCCTTGAGCCCGCCGGACTCGCGAAGGCGCTGTGTCCCGGGCCTGTCTCGCATGTCGGCCTGGCGGCCGTGGTGATGCGCGAGTTCCTCGAACCCGTGGACGCCGTGCTGGACGCGTCGCTGTCCAAATCCACGGTCGTGACGGGGAACGCGAAGGCTCCCGGTTCGCTGCTCGTCACCTGTCCCCTCCTCGTGCTGGGCGACCTGGAGGTCGATGGATTCCTGGACGACTGCGGACCGGATTCGACCATCGTGGTCCTGGGCCGGTGTGTGGCGAAGGGACTGCGAACGTCGGGGAACTTCCTGGTCCTGGGCGACCTTGTGGTCCGGGACGTCATCCAGGGCGTCTACAACGATGAGAGTCTCATCGTGGCGGGCAACCTGACGACGCGCTTCCTGGATGAGAATGATCACGAAGTCGCGTGCTACGGAGAACTCCACGCGGAGCATCGCTTCGAGAACGGGCGCTCCGACGAAGAGGCGGCGTTACAGGCCTCCGCCTTCCTGGTGCCCGGGCTCTGGAACATCGATTCCGGTGAAATCGACCACGACGAACTCTTCGCACGCATCCGGCGGAACGAGCCGGTCTTCACCGAAACGAAGAAGCACCCTTGAAGTAAATGGCCTCGGGTGACGTTGCCTGCCGCATGTCGGTTCGAGCACCCACGACGGGAGTACTGGAGGACATCCGCGCCCGGTGCCAGCATGGGCCGCATGCCCTCCTTCGACTCGCTCGACACCCCCGCCGCCATCGTCGACCTGGACCGCGTCGAGCGGAACCTCCAGCGCGTCGCAGCCTATGCGCGCGAGCACGACCTGCGCTGGCGACCCCACACCAAGACACACAAGACGGCGGAGTTGGGCGCGCTCCAGGTGGCCGCGGGCGCATCAGGCGTCACGGTGGCCACGGTCCTGGAGGCCGAGGTCATGGCCTCCGTGTCCGACGACGTGCTGCTCGCGTACCCGCCCGTGGGGGCCCGCCGGCTCGCGCGGCTGATGGCCCTTCCCCCACACGTGCGCATCTCCGTGGCGCTTGATTCCGTGGAGGTATTGAACGGGTTGGCGCTCGCGGCCCGGGACGCGGGACGCACCGTGGGCGTGCTGGTGGAACTGGACCTGGGCATGCGCCGGGTCGGGCTGCGCACGCCGGACGAAGCCGTGGCCCTGGCCCGCGCGGCGGCCTCCACGCCGGGCGTGTCCTTTCGCGGGGTGACGTTCTACGCGGGCCACCTCCGGATGCCCCAGGCGGAACTGCCCGCCGCGATGCAGGCCCAATCCCAGACACTGGCGTCGTTCGTGGACGCCCTGCGTGGCGCGGGCCTCCCTCCCGAGGTCGTGAGCGGCGGCTCCACCCCCACCCTCTGGCAATCCCACGCAGTGCACGGCCTCACGGAGATCCGCCCGGGCCTCAACGCGCTGAACGACCGCAACAGCACTGTCATCGGCGCCAACGACTGGACGGAGTGCGCCTATTCGGTCCTTGCCACCGTGGTGAGCACCGCCGTGTCCGGGCAGGTGGTCATCGACGCGGGGGCCAAGGCGCTCGCGAAGGAAGAGGGCCTCGCGCCCGGGTACGGCGTCCTGCTGGACCGGCCGGAGGTCGTGGTGAAGAACCTGTCGGAAGAACACGGCCTGCTGGATGTGTCGGCCACAACGTGGCGACCCCGCATCGGGGACCGCGTGCGCGTGGTGCCGAACCATGTCTGTGTTTCCGTCCCCATGCACTCGCGGCTGCACGTCGTCCGAGGCGATACAAGCGTGGCGACCTGGGACGTCGCGGCGCGCGGCTGGTAGGCCTCCCGGCCCTCAGGCAGGAGACCTACCGCCGTTGAACCCACGGGGCCGGCTACATGCTGAGTTGCGGGTCCCTCGCCGCTCCCCAGTCCTTCACGCCCACCTGCCCCATCGAGGCGGCGACGTCCTCTCCGGGCTTGGGCTTCGTCTTACGGACGGCCTCGAGGTCCTCGAAGTTGAACTTCGGGTAGATGAGCCCCGCGAACACGTAGTCCGTCACGTTGATGTCCAGGCCGCCCAGGATGGGTTGCCCATCCCGGGTGATGGAGCTGGGCAGTTGGTAGCACATGATGGACGTCTGATCCGCCGGGGTGGCGAAGATGGACTGATCATCCAGCGGGGTGAGCACCTGCTGATCGACCGTCTCCTTGTCCCAGCCCTGCGTCGCGAGGAAGTACGCGTAGGCCTTGTCGGGGTCGATTCGCGCCACCAGTTCGCGCCGCATGTGTTCGTGCGGGAAGCCGAGCGTGTGCCCTGCCTCATGCCGGACGACGCGGCTGTATTCGGAATCCGGGGTGCTCATCGTGAACCCCTCGAGGTTCATCGTCGGCTCGTCGGTCGGGATGAGCTTCACGTCCGTCCCGAGGTACGACCAGTAGCCCCCCGGCCCCCGGGAGATCCGGATATCACCGGTCCCATTCGTTTCGATGAAGGAGACACCGCCGCTCGTCGCCCAGGCATTCAGGTGGCTGACGATGCGAGCGCGGAGGTCGGCCGGTGCGGACTCCATGAAGCTGACGGTCAGCTCGCGGGTGGCCGGCCCCCAGTACTTCGACGTCAGGAGCGCGATCCGCAACGGATCCAGCGGGAGGTCCGCGCCCACGGCGGCCATGGGCCCTGCCTGCGGAGCATTGACCGGGTTGATCTTCCTGGCGACCTCCGCCGCCTTCACCAGCAGGCGGCTGGGGAGGACCTTCAGCGAGCAGCCGCCCCGGCTCGCGGGGGTGACCACCACGCGACCATGGCCATTGCCATGCTCACGCTCCGATGGCTTGTATTCCTGTGTCGCCTTCCGAGCCAGCTCGGCAATCTTTAGCAAGGCGTCACGGTACCGCTCTGTTTCACTCATGGCTCCACCTCCACTTATCCCTGAGGGAAAACTGGAGACGGCGCGTGCGCCAACAAGGCCACGAGTTGGTTTCAGGCCTTCCGTGCGCCGAAGCGTTTCAGCCGACGGCCGTCAGAGGAGCCGCTGCAGTTCCTGGGTGAGCACCTCTTCCAGGTGCCGGATGCTGCGATAGACGAGGCAGCGATAGCTGGACACGTCGAATCTCAGCTCCCGCACGTCCCGCACCAGCAGCAGCGTGGGCTTGCCCCGCCCCCAGGCGTACCCCACTTCCAGATACACATTGGGGTTGGCCAGCGACAGGTCCGCGATGACGACCTTCGCGGTGTCGATGCGGTCCCGGATGCGCTGGATGATGGGGCCGTCGAAGGTGGCCTGATCCACGCGTTCGCAGAGCAGCCCGGCGGACTTCACCGGCCCCAGGATGCCGTAGTGGTAGGTGTCCTCCAGCTCCGGCGCGAACGGCATCGCCACGAAGGCATGGGGCTTCTCATTCGAGTTCGCGCCCGCGCTGGCCATGGGCGCCGCCGCGACGAAGCGTGACGTGCGCCGGACGCGAAAGCCCATGCCGCCGGGCAGGGGCTCTACCCCCGCAGTGGCGCCCAGGCCTGTCGCCAGGGCCTTGCGCATCCGCTCCACGCGCTTGGGATTGATTTCCACCACCGTGACGCGCTCCAGGTCGCGCGGCCCCACGCCCCGCTGGAAGGCCTCCACGAAGCCGCCCACCAGGGCCAGCACCGCTTCGTCCTCGTCGAGCCCATAGTTGGGCCCGTGCACCGTGCACGCGAGGTGGCGGAGCGTCGGACGCGGCTCCAGGAGTTGAAGCGCGCGGACGGAGAACTGGCGGATCTCGTGGTAGCCGAACTGACGCAGGCGCACCGTGCCCAGGAAGAGCACCCAGGGCGAACCCAGGCCGCCCCGGGTCTCGATGAGGCGGTGGTCCCCGGGAAGCACCGTGAGGGTGTCCGTGGCGATGCCCACCCCTTCCAGCCGCCGGGCCACCGCGCCGTCCGCCCCGTGGAAGCCCTGCGCATACTTCAGCAGGACGGCGTCCGCGGCCGTCTCTCCCACGTCCCCCAGGTCCACGACGACGTCGAGTGTGTCTCCCATGGGCACGGAACTGTAGTCAGTCGTGCCGTCAGGCTCCAGCCACCGGCAGGAAGCGGTCGAACCAGCCCAGGGCCTCATCCCAGACACGCCCCCAGCCTGCTTCGGTGAAGAGGTGTCCTTCGCCGTCGTGTTCAACGGAGCGAAGCCGCTCGGGGGCGCTCGCGTAGCGCGGCGCGAGCGCATGGTGGAAGGCCCGCGCGTCCGACGCCGGCACCAGGGTGTCCGCTGCGGCCGTCTGCAAGAGCAGCGGCGTCGGGAAGTATCGCTCCAGCCGGGCGTGAGGCCGTGGCGGCGGAGCAACCACGCTCACGGCCGCGTCGAGCACCGCACCGGCTTCGATGGCGCCAAAGAGGATGGCGCCCCCCAGGGAGATGCCACAGGCACCCACCGCGCCCGGCCGCGACCAACCCAATTCGGCGAGGACCCCGAGCACCGTGGGAAGCTCCAAGGCGGCATGCGCGACGAGCTCCGCGAAGCTGTCCGCCGCGCGGTCGGGAGCGAAGCGGTGTTCGAAGTCCGGGTGGCGCCGCTCGCCATGCCCCACCGCGTCAAGGATCACCGCGACGTACCCATGCCGGGCCAGCAGCCGCGCCTCGGGGCGCTGGACCTCCTTCGACGCCCCCAGCCCGTGCAGGAGCACCACCGTGCCCCGGAGGCCCGGCGCAGGAGCCGGTCCCCCGCCGACAATCAGGGCCGGTGCGTCCGCGAGCATCACCCGTTGCTCTGACGACATGATCACCTCCCGACTCTCCCATCAATGCCTTGCACGCGCCAACGCGTTGTATGGCAGACTGGACAACCGCAAGGCTTTGCACGTGGAAGCCTGGCTGCCTGGCAGGCTTTTCAACCACCCTCTCGAAGGGTGTGAACCATTTCACTGCCCCTGTCGGACCCAGTCGCTAGCGTCCCGGCACCATGTCCCTGTTCGCGCGCCTCCAGGCCCTGCTGTCCGCCCACCCCGCCGCCCCGGAAGCACCCGCCGGGCAGGCGCCCGCGACCGCTGCTTCACCTTCCGCC
>NZ_RAVZ01000620.1 GCF_003611635.1 Corallococcus terminator
CCACGCCTGTCCCGACAAGCGAAATTGCAAGAGCGATTCGTGCCACTTCGTGGAGAGTGCCGCGTTCGAACACGGAGCTACCGCGGTAGAGGGAATTGAGTGCCGCGATCAGCGCCACGGCGATGAGGAGCGCGACCGGGAGCGCGTCGATTGGGAGGTTGGTCACGAAGGCCTTTCAGGGGGCAATGGGTGCGAGGGCGCCGACCAGGTGGGCACAGGGGAGAAGGAGCTGGGCAATCCCCTACTCCGGCCCGCTGTGGTGCTGCTGGAGCCACAGGTCAACTCGCTGTGGATCATCGGCATCGAGGGAGGCGTTGCCACCGATGGCAAGGAGGAGGGTCGTCACGGCCCGAAAGGTGGCCGCCGGCCAGAGGTTGAACAGGTCGAAGATGCACATCCCTTCGGGTGGAAGGCGCTCCGCCCAGAGGGCACCCGCGAGGACAAGCAGCTCGTGACGGGCGGTGTGCTGCAGGCGGGCCGCCGCATCACCCGCAGGTGGAACTTCGTCGTGGGAAATCGCGATGGCTTCGGACGTCGGCCCCCGGAGAGTCCAGAGGTGCGGTGGCAAATTGAGCGTCGCGAACAACCCGTGGATGGCGGAGAGGCGCTGCCTGTCGTCGCGAAACCACCGTCGAGAGCGCGGCGGTGTCCTCTTGAAGGGAAGCACGTTGCGAGGCGTCGGCTCAGAAACCATGGGGACCTCCTGCGGGTTGCTCGTCGAGGCTGATGACGTACCTGGTGGCGGTTCGGCTGCCCCGCGAGGCCTTGAAGCGAATTCGCCAACCCGTGGCGTCGTAGACGGCCGCGACGCATGCGGTGCGGATGGGCAGGAGCGCAGCCGTGATGTCGTCGTCGCCCGAATGAGAGCGGCCCCTGGAGCGGATGCAGGCCATGACGAGCTGCTCCTCCCGGCCGTCGAGCAACGTGAGGGTGACGGGCCTTCCCTCTCTGACTTCAAGGGAGAGGTTGGCACTCGGAGTCAGGTCCGCAGCGGTGAGGGAGTGGATGCCGTCTGGAGGGACAGGCCAGGAAGGTGCACTCATGCGCCCTGCCCTTCCTCGTTGGCTGCCAGCGGACTGTGGCCCGCGTCGTGCTGGTGCTTCCACAGTTCGGCGGCATAGGCGAAGGGGTGGAGACATTCATCGCAGCGCAGGACGCCATCCCCCTGCCCCGCGTCTTCCCACCGGCGCTTGCGCAGTTCGCGGGTGAAGTACCACCGCTTGTCCAGGGAGCTGAGCCGGCGGTAGGAGCGGACGAGGTTCCGGCGCTCGAGCTTTCGCAGCAACGGGTAGACGCTCACCGTCGGGAGGTCGGCGTATGCCTGGAAGCGGCGCTGGAGCTGCCGCGCCAGGTCGCTGCCGTGCGCGTCGCGCCCCTCCAGGCTTTCGTAGAGCGCACGCTCAATGGGGCCCATCGGCGCGAGTTGGCCGGAGCGGAAGGCCCCTGGCACCTCCTGGAGGACGTGCCAGACGCGGCGGCCCAGGCGGAGCAGCAGCCCCACCCCAAGGAGGAAGATGGCAACCAAGATGCAGGCAACAGCCGCCCACAGGAGCGCATCGGAGCCGAGGCTCGGGAAGAAAATGGGATTCATCATTCCGCCACCAGCACCACGACGTTGGCGGCAGGCACACCCGCCACGAGGGCCACCGCCACGCGGTTGGCGGCGTCATCCTCCGTGAGGGGGACGGTGCCGTTGTCCACGAAGTCCGCGGGCGCCCAGATGTGGTCCTGCGAGTAGGAGGCCCAGTGCAGGAAGTCCTCCCCGGGCCAGGCCACGGCGTAGCGTCGGGGCTTCAGTTCCATTTCTGCGCCCTCCTCTTCTTCGCGCGCTTCGGGTTGGGCGCGGCGCGCAGCGGCTGCGGCGGCATGCCCAGGACATTCCGGACGTCCGTGTTGCCAGCGAGCTCGCGCGCACCGTCGGCGACGGCACGCCGGGCGTTCAACATGACGTCCAGGGCGTCGCGGTAGCGCTTCTGCTCCGCGGAAGCATGGCCGGCGGGTGACTTGCGCGCGCGGTGGGCTGCATCGAGCGCGACACAGGCTTCGGCGTAGACGTCTGCGGTTTCCAAGACGCGCCGCAAGCTGGCGGCCAGTGCAGTGGTGAGGGTGACGGGCATTGGCGGCCTTCAGTCAGGTGGGAAGGGGCAGGCAGAGGAGGAAGCGGTGGATGCGCCGGCGCTGCTCGTCCAACCACCAGAGATAGAACGAGCGGAGGAAGTCCTCGGTGGGCGCGACCCACGTC
>NZ_RAVZ01000621.1 GCF_003611635.1 Corallococcus terminator
AGTCGGCTTCCAGCGCTCCATGAGCCACCTCCGAGAGGTGGCGACCTGATCACGCGGCGACAGCCCACGTCGATCGCGCTCGTAAGTATTCGACTTTCCTCGGGCGGAAACCTGATCGGCGCTCTAGGAGCGTGGGGGCACGCAGTGGACTGAGCGCCACGAGCAGCTTGGCATGTCCGACTGCTAGCTCGCCGACGACTTGGTACGTCTTTTCGTTCGGGTTCGACTTTGCAGCAGCCGCGAGCGCGAGGAGACGACGCAAGTCCGAGGCAGACCATCTCATTCGACAGGTCCGGCGTCCTGGCTTGTGTCGTTGAACACGTGTGTTGGCAAGTCCTCTCTCTCTGGCAGGACGAATTCAGGGAATATGTACGTGAAGTCGATCTTGACTTCGACAGTCTGACCGATTCGGACCAGCTTCCCCGAATCGTCCTTGAAGATGCAGAGGACGGGACGCCCGGCGGCGCGCAGTTGCTGGAGTTCCGGACCACCGACCATGCCTTCGGTTAACTTTGTACGAGTGGCCGTACGTGCATACAGATAACCTTGATTTTTGAAGAGATCCGAGGCGCTTTGAAGGACGCTTTTGATTGCCTCAGGGTCCCATTGCCCGGTACCTAGATTGTCATACGGGATGTAATCCAGTGCCTCAATGATCGCCGTGAGAGACACGGGGTGGAGTGAGTCCCGCTTTATCGGTCCGAACTTTCCACCTGGGAAGAGCTTCTCGACCCTCTCGAGAGCCTTCTTGTGCTCCGCAGCAGCCGACTTCGACTGGTAGTGAGGCGCGGCTGGGTAGAGGTGCTCGCCTGGCATGTATGCTTCGACGTGTGACGTATCCAGCACACTCGTGCGCGTTGCCCGCAGTTTGCGTGCAACTTGTACCGGCACTCGATCCGGGGAGCCGTTTGCCCCGAGAAGCTCGCGCAGCCGGTGCTCAGCCCTGCAAATCTGGTGGAATCGCAGGGCCTGGAGCTCTGGGATGTAAACGCGGAGGAAAGGTTTGGCTGACTCCCTATAACCGAACATTCGCGCGTGCTGGAGCATCGTGTCCATCTGAGCGATCTTCGCGGAGCGCAGGTAGTACGTGACAAGCAAATTGTCGATCGTCAGGCCGCGGCCCAGGATGTTCCCGCCAACAATGAAGTTCAGCTTTGGCCCGAAGTTCGCTTCATCCTGCTCCGAATTAACGACCTTCACCTCTCGGTTGCGAAGGCGCTGCCGAACGTACTCCTCAATGGCTTCCAGCGATGGAAGTGAGGAGGAAACGGTGCGCGCCAGCTCCTTGAGTCCACGCTGCAAACCAAGGCGGGCGATCGTCCGGTCGCCCTTGAGCGACTCGAAAACCTGATTGAGCAGTTCGCGTACGCGTTTCGCCGCCTCTTCGTGGTCGTCTTTCTTGACGCTCGTGTGACAGAGGTAACTCTGCGGGCCGAGCTTCGACGTTCCGTCGGCAAGCCCCTGGGCGGCTGCGGCGACCAGGAAGTAGTATAGGGAGTTGCGAAGGCCGTCGGGTGTTTCGCCTCCAGCAAGCCTGTCTCCCTCGTCAGCCCCAACATAGGCCAGCGGCGCCGCACCTTCGTCGATGACAGTCTTGGGAAAAAAGAACTCCCCCCCTGTGTACCCTTGCCCCGGCTCAAGCACCTCGGTAAACAGAGGCCGGAGCGGGTTGTCCGTGTTTTGGAGGAGAAGAGCATACGGCGTCGCCGTCACCTGGAGGTATAAGTGGTGGCGAAGCGTCTGCCGAATCGAGAAACCCTCTTCCCCGTCACGCTCGTTGACATTTGTTTTCGAGAAAATCGCGCTCGGGACTGCACTGGCGGCAGGAGCTTTTCCCTTTGCACGCGCACGCGCACGCGCTGCAACGCTCGTGTCGAGCGATGCTTGATCGGCCTCGTCGTCAAGGATCAAGGCCGGATGGTTCGCCGCACCTACCATGCGCAGGAAATCGACGAACGTCGAGAGGTGCGAGGTGTTCTTCGCCGTAATCAGTACGAGGCCAGCCTCGGCGATCGAGGCGCGCACGTGGTCGGCGTCCGAGAGCCACGACCCAATGTCCGTGGACTCTTTCACAACGACGCCTTGGAGCACGCCGAAGCGGTCTGGGCATGATCCGCTTGAGTGGACACCAACGAAGAGGCGGATACGGTGTCCGACATGGTGGAAGTGAAGAAGGAGCGCCGTCCCCGGCGCAGCTACACGGAAGAGTTCAAGGCCGGGGCTGTCCGGC
>NZ_RAVZ01000622.1 GCF_003611635.1 Corallococcus terminator
GGCGGAACAGCGAGCACGCGCGCACCGGCTGGGGGGCGTACTTCTGGGGCAGCAGTGGACAGAGGATGAAGGTGGAGGTCCGCGTCTGGACGTACTTGGGGGGCGCTGCGCAGCGGTGGCAGAGACTGTCCGGAAAGGGCAGGGGCTCGGGGGGCGTCATGGAGTGGCCAGCATCGCACGGAGGGTGGAGAAAAACGGGGTGCGGGTCCCGGCGTGCTTCCTAGATTGCAGGTCATGCACGTCGATGAAGTCCGCGTCGAACCCCATCGTCTGCGCCTGTCCGGACGTCATGCCGTCCTGGAGGTTTCGAGCCCCCTGCCCGGCGTGCTGCGGGTGCGGCATGCGCCGGTGTCCTCGGAGGTCGGCTTCCTCCATCCCGAGCTGCCCGACAAGCGGTCCTGGGCGGTGGTGACGCAAGAGAAGCCTCAGCTCCTGGAGATCCGGAGCAACGCGGAGCGCATGCACGTGAAGACAGGCGGCGTGTCGCTGGAGGTCTCCGTGGAGTCGGGGACGTGGAGCTTCCGGGATGCGTCCGGGCGGGAGCTGGCGCGCAGCGTGAGTGTGTCAGGCGAGGTGCAGGCTGAATATCCGATGAGCCGCCATCGCTCCCGGCTGAAGCTGCGAGCGCCGCCGGACGAGCGCTACCTGGGCTTCGGCGAGAAGGTGGGGCCGCTGGACAAGCGGGGGATGCACTTCACGTTCTGGAACACGGACGTGATGCCGCACCACCCGGACACGGATCCGCTCTACCAGTCCATTCCCTTCTTCGTGGGCCTGCGCGAGGGCGTGGCGTGGGGGTTCTACCTGGACGAGTCATGGCGCTCGGAGGTGGACGTGGCGCTGACGGACGCGTCGCGGGTGGCGTGGGAGTCGTGGGGGCCGGAGCTGGACTGCTACCTGTTCGCCGGGCCGGGGATCGCGGACGTGGTGCGGGGCTATGCGGCGCTGACGGGCTGCCCTCCCCTGCCCCCGCTGTGGAGCCTGGGCGCGCAGCAGAGCCGCTGGGGTTACGAGAACGCGAACGACATCCGGGGCGTCATCCAGGGTTACCGGCAACGGGGTCTGCCTTTGGACGTCGTGTATCTCGATATCGATTACATGGATGGGTACAAGGTCTGGACCTGGGACGGGGCGCGCTACCCGGATCCCGCCGGGCTGGTGCAAGAGGCTGCGGCCGAAGGCGTGCGGCTGGTGCCCATCGTGGATCCGGCGTTGAAGCAGGAAGCGGGCTGGGCGCCGTATGAAGAGGCGCGAGCGCGCGACTACCTGGTGCGCTACGACCGGGGCGGCGTGCTGGTGGGCGAGGTGTGGCCCCGGCCCGCGGTGTTCCCGGACATGACGCGGCCGGAGGTGCAGCATTGGTGGGGCGGGCTGCACCGCGACTTCGTGGAGTTGGGCATCGCGGGGTTCTGGAACGACATGAACGAACCCTCGTGCTTCGCGGTGCAGCCGGACCTGGGGATCCTCACGGTGACGAGCCAGCGCGCGGAGGGCGTGGGCAAGGTGGAGGGCCCGACGCTGCCGTATGACGCGAGGCACGGGGACAAGCGGCACATCGAGGTGCACAACGTCTACGCGCTGGGGATGGCGAAGGGGGCGTATGAAGCGCTGCGCGAATTGCGTCCAGAGGCGAGGCCGTTCCTGCTGACGCGCGCTGGAAGCGCAGGCATCCAGCGCTACGCGGCGGTGTGGACGGGGGACAACTCCAGCCACTGGACGCAGTTGGAGACCTCCATCCCGATGCTGGTGGGAATGGGCCTGGCGGCGGTGGCCTTCACGGGGACGGACATCCCGGGCTTCGTGGGCCGGGCGAACGGTGAGTTGCTGGTGCGCTGGATGCAGACCGGCACGTTCTATCCGCTGATGCGCAACCACGCGGGCAAGGGAACACCGCCGCAGGAGCCCTGGCGGTACGGGGAGCCGTACCTGACGCTGGCCCGCGCGACGCTGGAGCGGCGGTATCGGCTGCTGCCTACGCTGTACACGCTGCTGCACGAGGCGTCAGAGACGGGGCTCGCGCCGTTGAGGCCGCTGTTGATGGAAGCGCCCGGGGATGCGGAGGCGGCGGGCGCGTTCGATCAATTCCTGTTCGGGCAGGACGTGATGGTGGCCCCGGTGGTGAGGCCGGGACAGACGAAGCGGCTGGCGTGGCTGCCGGCGGGGGCGTGGCTGGAGTGGCCGGGCATGGAGCGGGTGGGCCAGGTGAGGG
>NZ_RAVZ01000623.1 GCF_003611635.1 Corallococcus terminator
TTCCAGCCCACCGAACGAGGGGCCCAAACCACCGCACTTTTCTTCAAACGCAGACGTCTGCGATGTGTCTTTGCGCGCCGTGCAGCAGCGAAGAATGTCAGACCCCCCTGCTATACCTATTCATGCGCTGGTCGAAACGAACAGCGTCCGCCCCGGGGACTACCCGGGCGACACCGCCGGCGATAGCCGGCACAGAGGCAGACATCATGGAAGGCTCTCAGATTCACGAGGTCCCGCATACGCGCATCGTCGATTCGCCGTTTCAGACGCGAAGTAACTACGATGAACCGAAGCTCGCTGAACTCGCCGCGAACATCGTTGTGCATGGAGTCCTGCAGCCCGTCCTCGCTCGAATGGTTGGTGACATCATCGAGTTGATTGCCGGACACCGCCGCGTCCGGGCGTCGAGGATCGCCGGCAAGGAAACCATCCCCGTCATCTTCCGCGAGATGTCGGACGAGCAGGCGCGCGAGGTCGTGATTGTTGAAAACCTCCAGCGAGAGGATGTCCACGCCCTGGACGAGGCCGCCATATTCGCCGGCTTGATGGCAGATTACGGGCGGACCGCGCAGCAACTGGCCGACAAGATTGGGAAGACTCGAGCGTACGTCCTGCGTCGTCTGACGCTGAATGGCCTGTGCCCCCTGGCGCAACTGGCCTTCCGTGAGGGACGCCTCTCCGAGTACGGGGCCTTCTCGGTGGCTCGGATTCTGGATGCGGCCCTGCAGGAGGCCGCGACCAATGAACTCTGCGCGGGGAAGGACGTCGCCGGACGCAACGCCGTCCGGCAGGTAGTGGAGAGCTACCTCCTCACGTTGGATGATGCGCCCTTCGACACCAAGAGCGCGACGCTCCTTCCTTCCGCCGGGGCATGCACGGCGTGCCCCAAGCGGAGCGGCGCTTGCGCGGACCTCTTCGGGGACCTGTCACGGGCGGACCTGTGCTCCGACAGCGCCTGCTACCGGGCAAAGGCCGAGGCGACCTGGACGGTGTCGTGCGAGGAAGCCCTGGCAAAGGGCCACGAGGTCTTGGACGAGGAGGCGTCGCGGAAGCTCTTCCCTTACGGAGGCCGTTACCTCGCGCATGAGTCCGAGTATGTGGACCTGTCGATGGTCTGCCCGATGGACGATAGGCGGCGTACCTGGAAGGCGGTCCTGGGGCGCAGCCTCCCGCCTGTCACGCTCGCCCAGGACGGCCAGGGCTTCGCGCACCTGCTGGTCCGCGAGGTGGATGCGCTGTCCGTCGTCGCCCCTCCCCAGGTGGCAGGAAAGCCCAAGTCGGATGGTATTGCGCATGTCGCCACAGCCTCGATGACGGCACCGGATGTCGCGTCCGCCGAAAGGCCCGAGGACCGTCGCGCCGTCTTCAAGGCTGGATTGCCTGTCATTGTCGCGGCTGCCGAGGCCGCGCCGATTGGCGTCGAATTCCTCCGCTTCGTCGCGCGGGGGTTGCTGGAGGCGAGTTGGGCGGACGTGCGAAAGGCCGTTGCGCGGCGTCGCGGCCTGGGGACGAAGGCGCAGCCGGATGCGGGACTGTTGGAGGCCGTCGAGAAGATGTCATCGAGCGAGGTCCAGGGACTCCTTGCGGAGGTCGTTGCCAGCAGATTCGGCGTTCCTTCACATGCTGGTAGCACCTACGGAACGGGCTTCCTCGCAGCATGCGCGCTCTATGGTGTGACCCTCCAGCAACTGGAATCGTCCATCGGTGAGACGCGAAACGCAGTCGAGCCCCCCACTCTCGCCGCGCCTCTCACCCAAGGGGAGGCCAACGACATGCCCGAAGCGCCCCTCGCGGATGATGAGGAGCCCGTCGCCGCCTAGTAGCACCTGGCTCTAGGCTCCTGCCGTAATGGGACCTCCCCGGCCGGCCCTTGAAGCGGCGCAGACGTCTGCGCCGCTTTGAGGGTGCTAGGTGCCGAATCCCCGTGCTGGATGCGGCGGCTCGTCGTCTTACTGCTCACGATGCGATGTGCTTCGCCTCTTCCCTATCGACTTCGGCGCGTGCGGGGAATGTCTGTGATTGCAACGCGGGGCCGTGGCGAACTGGCACCGTCCAGGGACGTGGTAGGGATTGGGATGCGCGCCCGCAGCAACCACGTGTGAGTGCCGTGCGGGTCAGGCGTGCTGAGGACGCCGGGTTCGGCGACCCTCCTGGCGTGCGAAGGCCTCTGACACAGCCCCTCGCCCCCTGCCCTGCCCTACAG
>NZ_RAVZ01000624.1 GCF_003611635.1 Corallococcus terminator
GTCCAGCAACTCGGGCGGCAGCTCCAGCGCGTACGGATAGCCCAGGGACAGCAAGGCGGCCTGCGCCGCGTGCCGCACCTTCGTTCCATCGAGGCCCCGGTAGTCACCCAGGGGGTTCTCACGCGCCATCAGGTCCAGCAGCACGTCCGCTCGCGCCCGGGGCGTCTCCTCCTCCGTCAGGGGGCGTCCCATCGCCGCGATGAACGCATCGATGTCCGCGCGCACCGCCCCTGGAGAGCGCACCGCGTCCAGCAGCTCCGCGAACGGAGGAAATGCCTCGTTGGTGACGGGGACGGGAAGCTGGGGCCTCGCGTTCGCGGCCGCGGGCAGCGTGTCCATCACCTTCACGGCCTCCGGAGCAGGCAGGTCGGCCATCGCGTTCGCGGCGGCCTCCGGAGCCGGCAGGTCGGCCATCGCATTCGCGGAGACCGCCGAAGCCGGCACATCCGTCATCGCGTTCGCGGCCATCACCAACGCAGGCGCGTCGCTCATCGCGTTCGAGGCCCCGGGCAGGTCGGCCATCGCATCGGCGGCCAGGGACTCGGGCAGGTCGTTCGTCGCGTCGGCGGTGGGAGGCGCGGGGCGGTGGGTTTGCTGGGACATGGATGCTCCTCACGGACAGTCATGCGTCGACCCGATACCCGGGCGCAACGGGGCGAGCCTGGAGCGCGCTGGGCCGCTCCCTGGGGACGGGGTCACGGCGTGGACGGTGGAGCCGGTGCTTCCTCAGGCTGCTTCACCGGGTGCATCACGAAGGCGGCCCACGCCGCGAGGTGCCACGGCGTGACGACGACGAGGAACGCGACGCTCCCCATCACGAAGAAGAAGCCCACCAGTGCCCACGCCACCACCTGCAGCCACATCGCCACGGAGCCGAGCACCTGGAGCGACCGTGACTTCTCGACGTGGCCGAACATGCTGAGCAGGGGCGGACCCCATACGAGCAACAGGGGGATGAGCACCCCCTTCGACAGCGGGTCGCTGAAGTCCACGCGGAAGAAGGGAAAGAGGGTGTGGACCCCGAAGATGGCGAACGACTGGTACAGCGCGCAGAAGGCCGCGATGCGGAACGCCCGGCCTTCCGGGTTGGCGCGGTGCTGCGTGGCCGGAGCCGGAGCTTCGTCCCCGGGGCGGTCGGTCGTTTCGGAGCCGGAGTCCGGCGTGGGAGGCAGGGGCGGGGAAGACATGGAGGGCGTTCCTGAAGACAGTCATCCTCCCGCCCACCTTCCGAGCGCAAGGGGCGGCGGGCGCGGTCCGGAGGGGAACCTGGAGACACTGTCTGTCGTCGGGCCCGGTCCCGCGTGGAAGGTCAGGGCGTGGGCGGAGGGACTTCTTCCGTGCGAGGCGGAGGCTTCGGTAACGGGCGCGTCGCCCAGAGGGCCCACAACGACAGGAACCAGGGCTTGGAGATCGCGCGGAGGTAATCAGGACGGTGGTGCGAGACGGCGGAGTACGCGAGCAGCAGCCAGGGCAGCGCCTGCGCCGCGATGAGCAGCCAGCCGATGCCCTGGAGCCAGCGGCGCTTCAGGACGTGACCGCACAGCGAAACCAGGGGTGGCAGCCAGATGAACGCCCCCAGCAATGCGAATTCGCTCGGGGTGTACCAGATGGGTCTGGGGTTGTAGCCCTTGTCCATCTGGGAGCTCACCACCTGCCAGGCCAGGATACCTGTCTGGGACAGCGCGAGGGCCACCAGGGCGAAGACCCCGGCCTTTCCGATTCCCGTTCGAGGAGGTCGTGGGGGGGCGGCCGGTTCCATCAGCTCGGGCGGCACCTCCAGCGCGTACGGGAAGCCCAACCCCAGCAGGGCATCCCGCGCCGCGTGCCGCACCGTCTTCCCATTGCGGCCCACGTAGTCGCCCACGGGATTGTCGTGGGCCATCAGGCCCAGCAGCAGATCCGCCCGCACACGGGGGGGCTCGTCCGGCCCGGGGCCCCGGCCCAGCGCGGCGATGAGCAGGTCGACGTCCGAGCGCACCAAGGCCGGTGAGCGGACCTCTTCCAGCAGGTCCAGCAGCGCGGAGGGCGTCCCCCCGGCCTCCGCGCCGGCCGGGTCGTCTGTCGCGGAGGACAACGGCTTCGCCTGGCGTGGATCCGACCGTGACATGGCGTGTGCTCCTTTGAGACTTCATCCACTGCCGGGCCACCCGGGGGCAAGGGGGTGGGGGCGCCGTCTGGAGGGC
>NZ_RAVZ01000625.1 GCF_003611635.1 Corallococcus terminator
GGGGGGTGGGGTGTCAACGCAATGCCCCATCGCCCTGCCGTGCCGGGCGTCAGTCGTTCGGGGCCAGCCGGGCGTTGGCGTCCCGCAGCCGCTCGGAGAGGCTGCGCGCGATGTTCACCACGATGAAGGTGAACCCCTCCGCATGAGCAAGTCGGAAGGTGCGTAAATCCTGTGCGGTGAGCTGGAGCAGCTCCACCTCGCCCAGGGCGCGCACGGTGGCGGAGCGGTGGTCCTTGTCGATGAGGCCCATCTCCCCGAAGAACTCCGGGGGGCCCAGCACGGTGAGGGGCTTCGTGCCGTTGCCGCGGCTGCCGCGCACCACCTCCACCTGGCCTCGCACGATGACGAAGAGGCTGTCGCCCAGGTCGCCCTCCTGGAAGACCACTTCGCCGTGCGCGTACCGGTACAGCCGCGCCAACTCCGCCAGCCGCGCCAGCTCCGGGGGCGCGAGCATCTCGAAGAGGGGGGATGTGGCGATGACGGCCAGCTTCTCCATGTGTTCCCCGCGGGTCCGGCGTATCCGGAGGGTCCGGACGGTCGAGCCTAATCTCCTGACGAGAAGATGAACGGGTAGGAGACGGGGACGTCGTCACTCGGTTGGAAAGGGAACTTCCAGCCCCGGATGGTGGTGATGATGCAACTGCTGACGCCCTCGGAGCGCAAGGTGCTTTCGTCCACCTCGATGTTGTCCGCGCGACCGTTGGGCTTGAGGTTGAAGCGGACCATCACCCGCCCCTTGAGGGTGGGGTCGCGCTTGAGTTCTTTTTCGTAGCAGCGCTGGATGGACGCCTTCATGCGTTGGATGAAGCGCGCCATGTCCTTGGGGTTGACCTCGGCGCTGTCCACCTCCGCCGCCGCGTCCGCCACCTGGGGCACCTTGACGGCCTGCTTGCTGCCGGTGTCCACCTTGCCCGCGCCCTGGGTGACCTGGTCGCCGATGGCCGCCGCCTTGCCGCCGGTGTCACCCTGGGGGTTGGCCAGGCCATTGCCGCCCGAGCCGACCGTGAGCGCGCCGCCGGCCTGCGCGCCGGAGAGCGCCTCCGCCACGTTGGTGCCGCCCATGCTGGCGCCGAGCACGTTCTCCAGGGCCCCGCCTTCGCCCTTGCTGCCAAGAATCTTGAGCAGGCCGGTGTTGGACACCTTCGCCGCCAGTTGCTGGCGCTGCTCCGCCGAGTTGGCGGGCGTCGACGGGGTGGTGGCGGCGGCGGTCTTCTTCGGTGGAGCCTTGGTTTCGTCCGGCTTCTTGTCCGGGGCGGCGCCGGTGTCCTTCGGCGCTTCCTTCACGGGGGGCTGCGGCGGGATGAAGGCGCGCACGAAGCGGTCCTCCAACTGCTCCAGTTCGACCTCCGCCTCCACCGCCTTGGGCCGGGTGACGATGAACGCGACGCTGATGACGTAGAGCACCAGCATCGCCGCGAGGATGAGGAAGAAGAGCTGGTCCAGCGTTCGCCACGAGCTGGACTTCAGCTCCGGCGGCAGCGCGGGCTTCGAGCCCTCCGGGGGCGCGGGGACGAAGTGGAAGAAGAGCGTGGCGTCGGTGAGCTCCACCTTGCCGCGGGCGCTCTCCTGCAGGGGCAGATCGAAGGTGTCGTCCTCGCGGCGGGTGGCCAGTCCCTGGGTGCGCAGCGCGTCGAAGTCCACGTCGGACGAGCCCAGGTTGACGCGGCCCTGCATGTGCTCGTCGATGATGAGGTGGAACTGGTTGGCGCGGTTCTCCAGCACCTTGAAGCGCCCGGGGCGCTCCTGCGTGGCGGGCAGGACGATGGTGTTGCGGGCGTCATCGCCGATGGTGACGGAGTCGTGGAGGACGTGATGCTCCTCGACGATGCGGCCATCCTGGATGACGCCGACGCGCAGCAGCTTGTGGGCGGTTTGAAGGGCCATGGAGCTAGAAGGGGTCCTGATCCACGCTCTGGACCACCTTGGGCACGAAGCTCTCGGTGCGGTTCAGGTCGTCGAAGCTCGGTTTGGAGCGGTCGAGAAAGTAGAAGGCTTCCGGTTTCTGGATGCGGCCGTCGATGGTGATGGCGTCCAGGTGGATGGCCTTGGGCGCCTTCTTCGCCGTGGCGGCTTGTGCGCTGCCCTCGGACTTCGGGGCGGACGCGGGCGCGGGATCCTCCGCCCGGGACGGACCGGCGGCGACGAGCAGCAGGAGGAGGAGGGCGGGGCGCATGGG
>NZ_RAVZ01000626.1 GCF_003611635.1 Corallococcus terminator
ACCTGCGCGTCCGTCAGTTCCTGCAACGGCAGCCGCAGGAACGGCTGCGCTCCCCCCGGACGGAAGCGCACCGCGACGATGGACGTGGGGGCCGTCAACGGCACCACCGCCGCCGTCCGCATCGCCCCCACCACCCTCGGACGCACCCCGTCCGACAGGTCCACCAGGATGTCCAGGCACCCGTCCGGCAGCACCCGGTGCGGCCCCGGCAACGGCCCCGACGTCTCCATCGCCCAGTAGCACCGCACGTACGGCGCCAGCGCCGCGCACGGAAGGGCCTCCACGTAGCGCATCAGGCGGCGGCTTCCACCACGGAGGCCCGGGGCAGCCTCACCGTGAAGCAGGAGCCCTGCCCCAGCCCCGCGCTCGCCACCTGGATGCGCCCTCCGTGGCGCTCCACGATTTCGCGGCAGATGGCCAGCCCCAGTCCCAGGCCTCCGGCGTAGTGCTCGGTGGCATTGTGCGCGCGGTAGAAGGGCGTGAAGAGCTGCGACAGGCTCTCCTGAGGAATGCCGATGCCCCGGTCCTCCACGTCCACCCGCACCGCGTCCGGCTCCTCCACCACCCGCACCCGCACGGGCGTCGCTGGCGGCGAATAGCGCAGCGCGTTCTCCACCAGGTTCGTGAAGAGTTGATCCAACCGCTGCTCATCCCACCGGCCCACCAGCGGCGCCGGGGGAAGCTCCAGGGCCACCAGGCCCTGGCGCTCCGGCCGGGAGGACTCGATGCGCTCCACCACCTCGTGCACCAGCGTCCCCAGGTTCATGGGCGCCACCGTCAACGTGAAGCGCCCGGACTGGAGCCGCGACACATCCAGCATGTCGCCAATCAGCCGCGTCAGCCGGTCCACCTGCCGGTTCAGCCGCGCGAAGATGTCGCGCTGCCGCTCCGGGTTCATTCCCTGGCCGGACCCGGACTGGCGGATGAGCAGCTCCAGCGTTGCCTTCAGCGGCGTCAGCGGCGTGCGCAATTCATGGCTCGCCATGGACAGGAATTGATCCCGGATGGCGATGGCCTCACGCAGCTCCTTCTGCGTGCGGTCGATGCGTGCCGCCATGTCGTTGAAGCCCGAGGCCAGTTGGGTGACTTCGTCGTCTCCCCGGGCCTGCACCCGCTGACCGCCCTCCAGCGCCAGCGTGCCCAGCGAGGAGAAGCCGTCCCGCAGCGCCTCCAGCCGCTGCGCCACGTCCCGCCCCACCCACTGCGACAACACCAGCGCGATGGCGCCCGCCAGCACCGCGATGACCACCACCCACGCCCCCATGCGCGTCACCGGCGCGAACGCCTCGCGCAGCCGCGCCGTCACCACCACCGTCCAGGGCGTGTCCGTCACCTGCGCGTGCGCCACCATCAATCGGTGTCCCCGGGCATCGAACGCCTCCGCCATGCCCTCGGACGCCGCCAGGGACTCCGGCGGGAGCAACCCCAGCACGGGCGCCCGGGTGAGCACGTCGCCCCGGACCGTTTCGCGCAGCAGACTGCCGTCGCGCCGGTCGAACAGCTCCACGTGGTAGCTGCGCGACGCCAGCGTCGGATGCAGGCCCAACCGCTGCAACGACAACCCCGCAACCAGGATGAGCCGCCCACCCCCGCCCAGGTCCACCGGCGCGGTGAAGACGACGAAGGGCAGGCCCGCTATCGTGAGGAAGGGCCGCGACAACAACACCTCGTCGCCCCCCTTCAGCGCCTGCTGGAAGTACTCCCGGTCGGAGAAGTTGCCGGAGCGCTTGAGCCGCGAGGAGGTCACCAGCGTCTCCCCCGTCGCATCCAGCACCCAGGCCGCGTCGAACAGGCCGGAGTCATTCTCCAGCAGGTCCACCCGCTCGCGAAGGCCCTCGTGGTTCCCCGCGCGCGCCGCGGCCACGAAGGCCACGTCCCGGCTCTGCGCACGCAGCATCGAGCGCGCCACGGTGGCCGTCTGGTCCAGCCACGCCGTCTCCGCGGCCACCGCCTGCCGTGCCTTCTCCCGCAGCTCCACCTCCAGGGCCCGCTGCGCGAGCGTGGAGGTCACCGCGCCCAGCCCCAGGATGGGCAGCACCGACGCCAGGGCCATGCCGCGAAACAACCGCCAGCGCACCCCCGCCGGCGCCGGCATCCTGCGCAGCAGCAGCAACACCAGGCACGACACGGCGAGCACCGCGTACACCCCCATGCCCGCCCACGAGG
>NZ_RAVZ01000627.1 GCF_003611635.1 Corallococcus terminator
CCCAGGAGCCGCCCCCTCCGCCCGCGCCGAAGGACACCGCGCGCGACGCCGCCCGTGCGAGCGAGGGAGACGCCGGCACCCCCGCCCCCGTCGCCGCCACCGGGACGCCGGACGCGAAGAAGGATGCGTGGAGCGTGGATGCGCCCCCGGGAGCGACCGCCTCGCAGGTGCCCATCGACGTGCGCGAGGGTACGTGGCTGAACGTGGACGTGAGCCCGCGCGGGGACGAGCTCGTCTTTGACCTGTTGGGGGACGTGTACGCGCTGCCCATCGCGGGCGGTGAGGCGCGGCCGCTGACGTCCGGCGCGTCCTGGGACATGCAGCCGCGCTACAGCCCGGACGGGAAGTCCATCGCGTTCACGAGCGACCGGGGCGGCGGCGACAACCTCTGGGTGATGAACCGAGACGGCTCCGACCCGAAGCCGGTGACGCAGGAGAAGTTCCGCTTGCTCAACAGTCCGGCGTGGAGTCCGGACGGGCAGTTCCTGGTGGGGCGCAAGCACTTCACCGGCCGGCGTTCGTTGGGCGCGGGCGAGGTGTGGATGTACCACCGCGCGGGCGGTGAAGGCGTGAAGCTCACCGAGCGCGCCAACGACCAGAAGGACCTGGGCGAGCCCGCGTTCTCCCCCGACGGCCGCTACGTCTACTTCAGCCAGGACGTCACGCCGGGGAAGTCCTTCGAATACGACAAGGATCCGAACAAGGAGATCTACGCCATCCAGCGGCTGGACCTGGAGACGAAGGAGGTGGAGCCCTTCGTCACCGGCCCGGGCGGTTCCATCCGGCCCACGCCGTCGCCGGACGGAAAGCAGTTGGCCTTCGTGCGGCGGGTGCGCGCGAAGAGCGTGCTGTACGTGGCGGACGTGGCGTCCGGGGCGGAGCGGCCGCTGTACGACGGGCTCGACCGGGACATGCAGGAGACGTGGGCCATCCACGGCGTGTCGCCGGTGATGGCGTGGACGCCGGACAACAAGTCGCTGGTGTTCTGGGCGGGCGGGACGCTGCATCGCATCGAAGTGGCGACGAAGAAGGTGACGCCGATTCCCTTCCACGTGAAGGGGACGCGCACGGTGTTCCAGACGGTGCGGAGCACGCGCGCGGTGGCGCCGGACCGCTTCGACGTGAAGATGCTGCGCTGGATGCAGGTGTCACCGGATGGCAGGCGCGTGGTGTACCAGGCGCTGGGCCGGCTCTACGTGAAGGACCTGCCGTCGGGCACGCCGCGCCGGCTGACGCGGCAGAACGAGCACCTGGAGTTCCACCCGTCGTTCTCCCGGGACGGGCGCTCCATCGTCTACACGACGTGGGACGACGACCGGCTGGGCGCGGTGCGCGTGGTGGCGGCGACGGGTGGGGAAGGGCGCGTGGTGACAGCGCAGCCGGGCTACTTCGTGGAGCCGGTGCTGAGCCCGGATGGGAAGTCGGTGGTGTACCGGGCGACGGGGGATGGCTACCTGATGCCGGGCACGTGGAGCCGGGAGACGGGGTTGTTCGCGGTGCCGTCCGCGGGTGGGGGCGTGGCGCGCAAGCTGACGCGGGACGGGCAGCAGCCGCACTTCGGCGCGAAGTCGGACCGCGTGTACTTCCTGCGCGTGGAGTCGAAGGAGGTGGAGGACGTCCGCACGCTCCAGAGCATCGAACTGGACGGGGGCAACGAGCGCACGCACCTGAAGAGCGCGGGCGCGGTGGAGATGCGGGTGTCGCCCGACGACCAGTGGGTGGCCTTCCGCGAGGACTTCAACGCGTACGTGACGCCGTTCGTGCGGGGCTCCAAGGAGGCGCAGGTGGGGCCGGGCACGAAGGCGATGCCGGTGACGCAGGTGAGCCGTGACGCGGGCGAATACCTGCACTGGTCCGGGGACGGGGCGCGTCTGTCATTGAACTGGGCGCTGGGTCCGAAGCTGTACACGCGGGCGCTGAAGGATGCGTTCACGTTCCTGGACGGGTCACCGAAGACGTTGCCGCCGCCGTCCGCGGAGGGCGTGGACGTGTCGTTCACGTCGAAGTCGGACGTGCCGGAGGGGACGCTGGCGCTGGTGGGAGGGCGCATCGTCACGATGAAGGGTGACGAGGTGCTGGAGCAGGGCGTGGTGGTGGTGAAGGGCAATCGCATCATCGCGGTGGGGCCGGTGGGGAAG
>NZ_RAVZ01000628.1 GCF_003611635.1 Corallococcus terminator
GGCTTGGGGGGCGCCTTCACGGGCGGCGCGGCCTGGAGGGAAAGGGACAGGACCAGGGCGAGGGTGCTCATGCGGATGGGCCTCGGGGCGTGGGGGAGGGGAGGACTTCGCGGCCCTGCTGTCTAACAGGGGCGCCCTGCCGCGCGCAGCGCTCCCGGTTGCGCGCTGTCCACCCGCGTGCGATGCCGGGAGGGGCTCCCCATGAACCTGGACCTGAAACCCGCGCCCCCCGCCAGTGCCTTCCGCAAGCTCGCGCTGGGGACATGGCGTGCGCCCCGAGACCCCACCGCCTATGCGTCGCTGGAGGTCCGCATGGAGCCCGCGCTCGAGTTCATGGCCTCGCACCGCACCCGGACGGGCCGGCGGCTGACGGTGACGCACCTGGTGGCGAAGGCCGCCGCGGACGCGCTGCGCCTCCACCCCGAAGCGAACGTCGTGCTGCGCGGCAACCGCCCCTGGCAGCGGAAGGACGTGGGCGTGTGCGTGCTCGTGGTGCAGCCGGCGCACGGCTCAGCGCGGGTGGACCTGACCACCGCCACCGTGCACCGCGCGGATGCGATGCCATTGGAGGCCCTGGCCGACGCGCTGGAGGCGAAGGTGTCGCGGGTGCGGGCGCGCGAGGACGTGGAGATTGAGCGGGGCAAGCGCCGCTCGTCGCTCCTGCCCGGCTGGTTGATGGGCCCCGCGCTGCGGCTGTTGTCGTTCGTCTGGTACGGGCTGAACGTGGACCTTGGCTTCGTGGGCATGCCCTTCGACCCGTTCGGCTCCGTGGCGGTGACGAACCTGGGCTCGCTGGGCCTGGAGCAGGGCTTCGTGGCCATGGTGCCCTACACCCGGGTGCCCCTGCTGCTGGCCCCGGGGAAGGTGCGCGACGTGCCGGTGGTGGAAGCAGGCGCGCTGGTGCCCGGCAAGGCGATGACGCTCACCTGCACCTGGGACGCGCGCCTCATCGATGTGGACCTGGCGGCGCGGGTGCTCCGGCACATCGGCGGAGCGCTGGAGGACCCCCGGGGGTGGGATGCACCCGGGGGCGAAGCGCGGTAGAACGGGGACCTCACCTGGAGGTCACCGCCATGTCCGTGGATCCCTACCGTCGTGTCGGCTCGTCCCGCCCCGTGGGGCGCGTGCTGGGCGGCCAGGACCGTTTCGAGAAGGAATCGCTGGAGGGCCCCGCGGAAGGGCCCCTCGCGATGGATCGCCGCCAGCGCATGGCGGGAGGCCCCCTGCCGGTGAACGGCGAGAGCCCCTTCGCCGCGAAGCTGCGCAAGCTGGGCGCGTCGAACCCGGAAGGCGGCAAGGAAGGCTGAAGTCGTTCCGGGACCGCGCTCAGACCTGCCCGGAGCCGCCGTCCACGAACAGCTCCGTGCCGTTGACGAAGCTGCTGTCGTCCGTGGCGAGGAACACCGCCACCTTGGCCACCTCGTCCGGTTCGCCCATGCGGCCCAGGGGAATGGTGGCCGTCAGGTGCTTCTTGAGCTGGGCCGCCGCGTCCGCGTTGGGCGCCAGCCCGTTGAGTCCCGGCGTGTCGATGGGGCCCGGGCTGAGGGTGTTCACCCGGATGCGGCGCTCCTTCAGGTCCGACGCCCAGGTGCGCGCGAACGAGCGGATGGCGGCCTTGGTGGCGCCGTAGACGCTGAAGGCGGGCGAGCCATCCGAGCCCGCGATGGAGCCCGTCAGGATGACGGACCCGCCATCCTTCAAGAGCGGCAGCGCCTTCTGCACCGAGAACAGCGTGCCCTTCACGTTGACGTCGAAGGTCTTGTCGAAGTGCTCCTCCGTGATGGAGCCCAGCGGCGCGAACTCGCCCAGGCCCGCGTTGGCGAACACCACGTCGATGTGCCCCGCCTGCTCCTTCACCACCGCGTAGAGCCGGTCCAGGTCCGCCAGCACCGACACGTCTCCACGCACGCCCACCGCGCCGTGGCCAATCTCCTTCACGGCCCGGTCCACCTCCACCTCCCGGCGGCCGGTGAGGAACACCTTCGCCCCCTCGTTCGCGAAGCGCTTCGCCGTCGCGAAGCCGATGCCCGTCGTCCCACCCGTCACGACCGCCACTTTTCCGTCGAGCCTGCCCATGGTCCTGCTCCTTCACGCGCGGAACCTTGCGCCCCGCGAAGCCCCTGCCC
>NZ_RAVZ01000629.1 GCF_003611635.1 Corallococcus terminator
GTCCAGCGCGGCGAGGACATCCCCGCTGAACACCTTCGCTCCAACGGACTGCACTTCGCGGAACTCGTCGCGAGCCTCCGCGGCGTAGGACGCCAAACGCTTCGCCTCGTCGTACGACTCGCGCAGCGTGGAAAGTGTCTCCGTCAGCGTCGCCACCTGCTCGAAGGACTGCGCCACCAACGTGGTGAGCAGGGGCAGGTCTCCGCCGAAGAAGTCCGCTCGCGCGGGCATCGGGTAGGTGGCCGTCAGGAGGATGAGGGGAACGGCCAGGGCCTTCGCGGCTGCTTTCATTGTGGCTCCAGGGTGAAACGGAATGGGGGAAGGGGACGCGCGCTGAAGGGGAATACCGACAGCGCGCAGACGTCTGCGCTGCGTCAAGCCGCGTGCGAGGCGGCGCGGCGCGTGCGGGCGCCGAACGGGTACTCCGCGGCCAGGTGTCGAGCCACGTCGAGTTCATCCATGCGCGGATTCGTGTCCTGCGCTCGTCGGCGGAGGTCCGCGTCCAGCGGATCCGTCGTCAAGAGCCAGTACAGGTACGGGTCCACCTGGTTGCGAATCACCGAGGACGAGGCCCCGTAGGCGAGGAAGAAGTCCGCGTAGACGCCCGGCTGCCGCGACAGGGACTTCAATGCCTCCGCCGCACGCGGCGTCATCTTGAAGGCGTCGACGAGGGGGCCGTAACCGCCCTTCTCGTGGAAGAGGATGATTTTCACGGTGGAGTTGTCGAGGATGACAGGGCCACACCGCGCCTTCGCGAAATCGCTGAAGTTTTGCGAAATCAACCAGCACGCAATACCCGCCTTGCGGAACTTCCGGTAGGCGTGCTCCAGGAACTCCTGCGTCGCCTCCGTCTTGAGCAGCTCGTGCGCCTCGTCCACGCCGAACACCGTGCGCACGCCGCGAAGCCGCAATGCCTTCGCCGCACGCGCCTGGACAAGGCCGGTGATGGTGGCCATGGCAATGACCTTCATCACGGGGTCGCCGGACACTCCGGCGAGGTCGAAGGTCAGCATGGGCGAAGTGAAGTCGAGCGTGCTCGGGGTGTTGAGCATCCGCGCGTAGTCACCCTTCGTGCAGGACCACAGCCGTCGAATCAGGTCTCTGGCGACGAGCTTGTCCTCTGCGTCCAGACAGGCAGCCATGAGCTGATCGACGAACGTCTCCATGATGGGGCGCCGCTCGGGCTGCCCCCGCAGGCCGTCGTAGGCGAGCCGGACAGCACGGGACACGAGGCCCCACGTCACCTTGTCGAAGGCCGGCATCGTGTGGTCCGTCGCGCAGACCTGGATGAAGCGGACGACGTCCGCCATCTCCTTGTCGTCGTACGTGCCGTCGCCAAGAAGCACGTCGGCGCGAGGCTGGAAGGGGCAGATGCTGACGCTTGCGTCCAAGGGGATGTACTGGCCCCCCAACGCGAGCGTGAGGAGGCGCCAGGAGCCGCCGTTGTCGAGGAGGATGACTTCCCTCCCGGCTGCTCGCGCATCCGCGACGAGGGCGCCAAACTGGAAGGACTTGCCGCTGCCCGTCGCCGCCGCGACAGCGCCGTGCGTGGAGGGATGGCTGCTATCGAAGAAGTCGAAGGCCACTGGGTCCTGCGCGGGCGTGCGCAGGAGGCTCACCGCCTGCTGCACGCCGCGCCACGCGCCGAACATGGGAAGCAGGTCCGCCGCGTTGCGGCTGGTGACGCCCTTGCGGCGAAGCGGGTACGCCGCTCCCCCTGGGAACATGGAGAAGAAGACGGGAAGCTGCGCCTCCTCCTCCACGAGCAGCTCGGCGTTGTCCACGGCGTTGAACGTGCGCCGCGTCCCTTCCGTCTGCGCGTCAAGTTCCTCCAGCGTTTGTGCCTCCAGGAGCACCGCGACGGACACGTCCACAATCTTGGAGTGCATTTCCTGCAGCTCGACGAGCAGCCGCATGATGCTTCCCTGCACAGAGGCATTCTCCACCGCGGCAGAAGCGCTCTCCTCGCCGAGTCCCAACCTGGCCGCGAGCTTCTTCGCGAAGGTGACGAATTCACTCCGGCGGTTGAGTGCGCCCTTGCGGCCCTTCTGCGGTGCAATCGAGACGGTGGCCACCATCCAGTAGGGGAACAGGGA
>NZ_RAVZ01000062.1 GCF_003611635.1 Corallococcus terminator
CGGCTGGCCTGGCCCATCGATGCTCGGGGAACTCCGGGGGAAATGGCGGCGGAATGTACGCCCCGGCCCCCCCGGCGTAAAGGATTGCCGGGCGGGGACTACTTGACCCCCCACCGCTTCTCGAGCGCCCGCTGCTCCGCCTGGCGCAGCTTCTGCTTCTCGCGCTCGGCACTCTTTTGATCCGACTCCTCGGGCGTGGGGCGCACGGCGAGCTGGTAGACGCTGCCGGCCAGGGCGAAGAGCAGGGCGGCGATGATGACGCCCCAGGGACGGCTGGCCACGGCCTCCACCACGCCGCCGAACTGGTGCAGCGCCGCGAGCGCGCCAATCACCAGCAGCCACGCGCCCACCGCGGAGGCGACGATGCTGCTCACCTGCCGGTGCAGGAGGGCGCCCGCGATGCCGCCCACCATGAAGCCCGGTCCGAAGCCGAGCAGGAAGTCGTTCTGTCCGGCGATCTGCCCCGCGACGAGGCCCAGGGGCACGCCCACGCCCACGAAGGTGACGGCGTGCGGAAAGAGGAAACCCACCGCCATCAGCCCCGCGGCCACGAAGGTGGGCAGGCGCGGATCCAGGTCCATCATCCCCAGCTTCTGGGTAAGGGCGCCCGTCCACACGAGGCCCAGCACCGCGCCCACCGGGCCCGCGACCAGGCGGAACATCCGGCCTCCGCCCGCGAGCAGCAGCACCATGCCCACGGCCGCGAGCACGACGCCGGCCCACATGGGCAACAGCCGGTAGATGCCCACCCAGCCGGAGGGGTTGAAGGTCTGGTAGGACTTGAGCGCCAGGAGGAAGCCTTCCATGGCGCGTCATCCTACTGACAATGGCCGCTAGGAATAGCGGGTCAACGCGAGCCCCAGCAGCAGGGCCAGGATGACGGCGCCCAGGAGGGCGTACCCGTAGAGGGCGCGGGGCGTGGCGGTGGCGCGCAGGAGGTCCTCGGCCCGCTCACGGTCTTCCGGGGAGGGGGACTGGGCCAGGATGCGCCGGGCGTCCTTGCGGGCCCCCACCACGTCCCCGGCGTCCTTGCGGGCCCAGGCCGCGCGCACTTCGTCGGAGCCGGGCCCTGGGGGCGTCTGTCCGCCTTTCGCCATGGCGCGTGTCTATACCAGGGAATGTGGACACCGGCCGACGGTATAAGCACGTCTCCATGCCCGTGCGGTCCCTGTCCCGTCGAAGCCTCCTGCTCGCCACGTCCGCGCTCGTCCCGCTGCTGTCCCGGCGTGCGTCCGCTTTTGGCGAGAAGAGCCGGTTCATCCCCGCCGTCGCCCGGCACGGAGGTCGCTGGGACGGCCGGCTTTCCGGCCTGCGGCGGCTCGCGTGGGAGCTTCAGCGCCGCACGTCCGTGGAGGTGGTGCCGGACGCGCGCCCGTTCGCGCTCAGCAGCCAGGACCTGTTCGAATACCCCTTCCTGTACTTCGGGGGGGACGGGGCCTTCCCGCCGCTGACGGACGCGGAGGTGACGAACCTGCGCCGCTACCTCACGTACGGCGGCTTCGTGTTCGGCGACGCCAACGACGGCAGCGACGGGGACGGCTTCGATGCGAGCTTCCGGCGGGAGATGGCGCGGGTGCTGCCGCAGAACCCGCTGAAGGAGACGCCGGGGACGCACGTCGTCTTCAAGTCCTTCTTCCTGCTGGACGCGGCGCCCGGGCGGCTCCTGCACAAGCCGCTGCCGCTGGTGGCGAGCGTGGGCAAGCGCGCGGCGATCATCTATTCGCAGAACGACGTGGCGGGCGCGTGGAGCCGCAGCGAGTCCGGTGACTACGAGTTCGACGTGTCCCCCGGTGGCGAGCCGCAGCGTGAGCTGGCGATCCGCCTGGGCATCAACCTGTGCATGTACGCGCTGTGTCTGGACTACAAGGACGACGCGGTGCACCTGCCCCTCATCCTCAACAAGCGGCGCTGAAGGACCCTGGCGCGCGACCGAATGAACTCCCCGTCCTTCAACGCGTGGAAGCTGGTCAGCCTTTCGCCCCTGCCGGTGTGGGCGCTGGTGTTGTTGGCGGTGGGTCTTGTCGCGGGCATCGCGCTGGCGGCCTGGGGCGTGCGCCGGGAGCCTTCGCGCGGCCGGCGGCTGCTCCTGTGGGGCCTGCGCCTGGGCGCGGGCCTGGCGGCATTCTTCTTCCTCCTGGAGCCCGGCATCCGGCACCTGCAGGTGGCGCGGATGAAGAACCGGGTGGCGGTGCTGGTGGACCGCTCGGCGTCCATGAACTTCCCGTCGGAGCCGGGCGGGCCCACGCGCAGCGCGCAGGTGGCGGCGTTCCTGGAGAAGGCCGCGCCGACGTTCGCGTCCTGGCAGGACCGCTTCACGGTGGAGGTGTACGGCGTGGATCCGGAATTGGCCCCGGTGACTCCCGCGCAGTTGGGCAGCGAGCCCGCGCGGGCGGGGACGACGGATCTGCTCGCGGCGCTGCGGTCCGCTTCGGCGGCGGGGCAGGGGTCGCGCAAGCTGTCCGGGGTGCTGCTGTTCAGCGACGGCGCGGACAACGCGGAGTTGAAGGCCGGGGCGGTGGGGCGGGCGCGGGCGGCGCTGGCGGACCTGGGCGTGCCGGTGTCCACGTTCCTGGTGGGGCAGGAGGCGCTGAAGGACCTGGCGGTGGAGGGCCTGAAGGTGGACGACTTCGCCTTCGTGAGGAACTCGCTCACGGTGGAGGTGGAGATCCACGGCCGGGGCTTCGCGGGCCAGGACATTCCGGTGGTGCTCAGCCAGGAGGGCAAGACGGTCGCGAACAAGCTGGTGCGGATGACGACCGCCGACGACGTGAAGCCGGTGTCCTTCACCTTCACGCCGGACCAGACGGGGCGGTTCGTCTACACCGTGACGGTGCCCACGTTCCCGGATGAGGCCGTGAGCGAGAACAACAGCCGTTCGTTCACGCTGAAGGTCATCCGCGACCGGGTGCGCGTGCTGTTGGTGGTGGGCCGGCCGTCGTGGGACGAGCGGTTCCTGCGCGGGCTGCTCAAGCAGGACGCGAACGTGGACCTGGTGTCGTTCTACATCCTGCGCACGCTGTCGGATGATCCGGGGGTGACGAACGAGCGCGAGCTGTCGCTCATCCCGTTCCCGATGGAGGAGATCTTCGACACGAAGCTGCACACGTTCGATGTCGTCATCTTCCAGAACTTCGGTTACTCGGACCCTTCGCTGTCCATCGCGGAGTACGAGCGCAACCTGGAGCGCTACATCCACGAGGGTGGCGCGTTCGTGATGATTGGTGGCGACAGCGTGCTGGGCGAAGGCCGCGCCAGCATGCCCACGCTGATGGAGGCGCTGCCGGTGGAAGCGGCGGGGCCGGCGAACCCGGAGCCCTTCAAGCCGAGGCTCACGCCGGAGGGCCTGCGGCATCCGGTGACGTCCATTGGAACGGGCGCGGCGAGCACGGAAGGCACGTGGGGAGAGCTGGCGCCGATTCCGGGCGCGAACCTGACGCGGGCGCGGCAGGGCGCGACGGTGCTGATGGACCACCCGTTCGTGACGGTGGACGGGAAGAACGCGCCGCTGGTGTCGGTGTGGGACTACGGGCGGGGGCGGGCGATGGTGGTGGCGACGGACGCGACGTGGTCGTGGGCGTTCACGGCGCACCGGGATGGCTCGCCGAACCGGGCGTATGACCGCTTCTGGGGCAATGCCTTGCGGTGGCTGGTGCGCGACCCGGATTTGACGACGCTGAAGGTGACGGCGGATCCGCCGTCGGTGGAGCCGGGGCGTCCGGTGGGCGTGGTGGTGCAGGCGCGGATGGCGGACTACCAGCCGGCGCAGGACGCGCAGGTGCGGGTGGAGCTGTTCTCGGTGGCGACGCAGAAGCCGGTGGCGGTGCAGACGGGGGCCACGGGGGCGGACGGCGTGGTGCGGCTGGAGTTCGCGCCGCCGGCACCGGGGCCGTACAAGCTGCTCGCGTCGGCGAAGAAGGGCGAAACGGACCTGGGTAAGGGCGAGGACGCGGTGGCGGTGCGCGCGGTGGGCCCGGAGCTTTCGGACGCGTCGGTGCGGCCGCAGTTGATGGAGCAGATCGCCAGCATCACCGAGGGCAAGGCGTACAAGCTGCCGCAGGACGGGATGCCGGACGTGCCGCTGTTGGATCCGCCGGTGGTGGAGGTGGGGCGCGCGAAGGACCAGCCTCTGTGGGATCGCTGGTACTACCTCGTGGCGCTCATCGCCCTGCTCGGCGCGGAGTGGTTCGCGCGGCGGCGGTTCGGGTACGTCTAGGCGTCATGGTTTTCTCCCGCTGGGCTCGCCTGTATCTGGTGCTCGTCGGTGTCATGGCGAATGCCTGCGCGGGAACGGCTTCCTGGACTCAGGGGGCTCCCGACACTTATTCACAGAGCGACTCGGCGTCGTCGGCCTGTCTTCGCAACCCTGCCTGCTTCACTCAGGCAGGGGATGAAGCGCTCATGCCGTGGGTCGCCCGCTCAGCGGGGGCCGCACGGACGGTGGTCACGGCGCTCCGATTGCTTGAGGTCGCGGAAGTCCACCGCGTGGGACAGATACTCGCGGACTGCGCCAATCACGCCAGTACCGAAGTGAATGATCGCAGATTGGGAAAGGGACAACGGCCGACCCGGGAGCAGTGCCAGACCGTGATGGAGAGGGACTCCCGAGGCAACCCCGTGACGCGTGCGATGCAACTGGGTCTTGAGAAACATCAGGTCGCCTTGGAATGCGCACGCGCGAAGCTGGCCGCGTTGTTTCCGACTCATTTCGCCTTGGAACCGCACTACCTCTACGACGCCGCCACCGGTCGTGTCCGATTCGTGCCACCTGAGCTGGTGACGGAGTGGCTGCGCGATGGCTTGTTCCACCTGCTGCTGGGCGCGCTGGTTCCTGACGTGGTGCTGCACGCTTCGGGTGAGCCGAGCCGAGTCCAGGCCGTCTTCGACTTCAAGTTTCCGTGCCCCAGCGGCAATCCGTTGCAGTGGGGCCAGCATCCCCATCACGGCGCGCCCCAGGGCGAACTCTACGAACAGGCGCTGGGTATCAAGAGGGCGCGCCTCGTAGCGCCAGGATATGGAGTCCAGTGATGCCTTCGTGGCCGAACATCCGCCTCCATGGGCATGACGGGCATGCGAGCATCCTCCGTGTGCGGGACGGCCTGGGAGCCGCTTTCTACCTGCGCAGCTCCCACGATGACGTGAAGGCGGCCGTGCAGCGAGCGCTGGACACGTATCGCCGCGCCATCACGCCCCACACCCTGAACTGGTACGCGGATGATGAGGGGAACTGGCAGCCGTTGGATGCGAGCGGCTGGCGCTTCATCGAACAACGATTGTCCGCGCCGCGCGCCGCTGGGATTTCCCTGCTGGAAGACGCGGGGACGATGACGGGCTATCGGTTCAGCTACCATGGACGGAGGCTGGGCCATCCGCTTCATCTGAACAGCCCCGCCGTGACGTCCGCGGTGGGATTCTGGCTGCCTGCGGATGACCCGAGCGTGGAGTTGCTCCGAAAGGTGTCCCTGGAGATGGCCACGCTGCTGCCCTTCGACTCAGGGCACGCGGGCTTTTGCTTCCAGTTCGACGAGGAGGCCCTGGGGCTGACGGAAGGCATCCGACCGCTGGCCTTCCTCTACCCCGGGCTGGACATCCCGGAGCTGCGGCGGGATTCGCTGCGGATCGGCACCCGGTTGCGGGGAACGCATTGGATGACGTTCCTGGGACCGACCGTGCTCGCTGACGTGGGCGGAGTCGATGCCCTGCGCACCCGGCTTCGTTCTCCGGGGGCCACGGTCGAATCGCTATCATCGGAGCGTGCGGTGGTGACGCTCGGCGAACAGCCCCTCTCAGGGGATTCACGACAGGGCGAATCGATGGATGCCTATCGCGAGCTGTCCCGGCTGCTGGGGCCCTGGATGGACCTGGACCGGGAGGCTTGGGATGGCTTCTCGGAAGAGGACATGCGGCGCTGGGAGCGCCGCTTCCTGGATTGAACCTGGGGAGGGCCTCGCGGGGCCTTGCGTGCCCCGCGAAGCACCGCCGTGTGATTCGTGACTACGGCTTCTCCGCCAGACCGCAGGCGATGCGGCCGCCGGCGTCACCGGCAGGGTCGGTGTGGTAGTCGTCCTTGGTGGCGTGCACGACGACGGCGGAGCCGTCCTTGTCGAACATCGACTTCACCTTGAGGCCCTGGGCGAAGAAGTCGAACTGCACCTTGCCGTCCGCCGGGACGTAGAGGTTCGGCAGGTCGCCCTCGTGCTTGCCCTTCGCCGCCAGCACGCCGTGCTGCTTCTTCGTCGGGTTGAAGTGGCCACCCGCCGTCTTGAAGTCCGGCGCGTCGCACTTGCCCGTCTCGTGGATGTGGATGGCGTGCTCGCCCGCGGGCAGGTTCGACAGCGTGCCCTTCACCAGCACGCCCGTCGGCGCCTGCTCGAACGTCACCGTGCCCACGTCCTTGCCCTGGGCGTCCTTCAGCGCCGCCTTCGCCATCTCGCCCGGCTTGGGCGCGGGCTTCTTGGCCGCATCCGTCGCCGCAGGAGCCGGAGCCGCGGCGGCCGGAGTCCCCGCGTCCTGGGCCAGGGCGGGCGTGGTGGTCAGGGCAGCGGCAATCAGCAGGGCGCGAATCGTCATGGGGTCCAAGGCTCCAGGAGGGAGGGTTACGAAGCGCCGCGACACTACCTGTCGCCCGCGCCCCTCGCAGGAGAATGTCCAGGCCCCAGCGCGCCGGGTGATGGGGAGTCATCACTCCGGCAGGCTTCCCTCCAGCGGCACCGGCACCACCCGGGACGCGCCGAACGCGGGCGCCCACACCCGCTGCACCGGCGCCCCGTTCAGGAAGCGCATCACCGCGCGGAACGCCGCCTCCGGCCCTCCCAGCGTCTCGGCCCAGGCCTGACCCCGGGGGGACAGGTTGGGCACCCTCGGGCCCAGTTCGTCGCACGACTCGGCGCTCCGGGTGATGCCCAGGCCCTCGTCCCGCACCCGCTGGGGCACGTACAGCGGCGCGAACCTCGCGTGCCGGTGGTCGTGCACGCAGCCGGGCTCCTCCAGCAACGCCGCGGACAGGGGCAGCTCCCGCACGTTGAAGAGCAGCTTCACCGCGTCCCGGTGCGGATCATACGGACCGCGCAGCCGGTGGTCCCCGCGTGGAATCAACCGCCGGTCCAGGTAGCAGAACGCCTTCGCTTCGGGCGGCAGCGCGCCCCGGTGCCTGGCTCCGCCGTAGCGGAAGAACGGCCGCACGTGGCAGGCGTCCACCTCCAGCGCCGGCCCCTGCTTCAACGCCCGCAGCTTGGGCAACAGCCCCGGCTCCAATCCGAACTCCCGAGCGAAGTCCTCCAGCGTGGCGTCCGTCGCGGCGGCGAAGGCCCGCAGGCGTGCGAGCAGCCGCTCCTCATCCGCGTCCACCAGCAGCTCGTCGAAGCGCGTCTTCACCCCCGGCAGGCTCACCGGGATGAGCGTGGTGAGCAGCTCGCCCCGCGCCCGCCAGTCCGCGTCCAGCACGGCGGCCTCCTGGGCGATGGGGGACAGCCGCCACTCGGGGGGCTCCGGCGTGAAGCACTGGCCCACGCCCTTGTGCTCGTAGCGCGGGGGCGGGGCCTCGCTTCCGGACCGCGACGTCCACACCGTGATGCACGTGCGCACCTGTGTGCCCGTGAAGATGCCCGGCCCCAGGTCCACCACCTCACGCAGGTGCAGCGCATCCAGCAGCGCACGGCGCAGCGGCGCGTAGATGAACGACTCCAGCAGGCTCGCGGGCGTGATGAAGGCCAGTGCCCCCGGCCGGGTGGCCAGGCGCTTCATGGCGACGAGCAGGAAGAAGGCGAAGTCATCCCGCAGGCTGGTGCCGTGTGGCATCGCCAGGGGCACCAGGGCCCTCAGGCGCGCATAGGCGTCCGCGTCCTTCAGCACCGACGACGTGCCGTTGTAGGGCGGATTTCCCACCCATAACTCGGCGTGCCCCTCCGGCGTCCCCGCGAGCAGGGGCTCCAGCCCGCCTCGCAGCGCATCCCCCACGCGCACGTCCGCGCCGGGCACCCGGGCCTGACACAGGCGCGCGACCCCCGCGTCCAGCTCCAGGCCGCACAGCCTCGCGTCCGGCCGGTGCCGCGCCGCCGCCGCGAGGAACGCGCCCGCGCCACAGGCCGGGTCCACCACCGTGAGCGCGCCCTGTCCCACGTGCCCGAGCGCGAGCGCCAGGGTGCGCTCCACGATGGGCGCGGGCGTGTAGAACGCGCCCACCGCCTTGCGGTTGATGCCGGGGAACTGGTGGACCAGCAGCTCCTCGTCCAACTCGGGCGTGTCGATGGAGCGGGGCATGCCCGTCCATCCTAGCCAGTTTCACCGTCGGTGCTGGGCGGGGTCCAATCCAGGGCCGTCCCACACCGCTTGCAGAAGCGCGCATCCGGGTCATGACCCTGTGCGCCACAACCCGGGCAGGCCTGGGTGTCCACGTGCTGACGCGTGGCGGCAGCCAGCTCCACCGACACGATGCCCGTGGGCACCGCGATGATGCCGTAGCCCATCACCATCAGGATGGACGCTAGGAACTGCCCCGTGACGGTCTTGGGCGTGATGTCGCCAAAGCCCACCGTCGTCATCGTCACGATGGCCCAGTACATGGACCGGGGAATGCTGTCGAAGCCGTTCGCCTCACCCTCCACCATGTACATGAGCGCGCCCATGATGACGTCGATGCTCAGCACCGTGCCCAGGAAGACGATGATCTTCGGGCGGCTGGCACGCAGCGCCGTCATCAGCACCTCCGCCTGTCCCAGCAGGTGCCCCAGCTTGAGGATGCGGAAGACGCGCAACAGGCGCAGCACCCGCACCACCAGCAGCGTCTGCGCCCCGGGGAAGACCACGCTCAGGAACGACGGCAACAGCGCCATCAGGTCCACGATGCCGAAGAAGCTGCGCGCGTAGTGCAGGGGGCGGCGCACCGCGATGAGCCGCAGCACGTACTCCAGCGCGAAGAGCACGGTGAAGACCCACTCGGCCACGTGCAGCGCGTGACTGTGGTGGAGGCGCACCTGCGACACGCTCTCCAGCATCACCGCCGCCACGCTGAACACGATGGCCCACAGCAGGGCCACGTCGAACGCCTTCCCCGCCGGAGTGTCCGCTTCGAAGATGACGGTGTGCAGGCGGGCGCGGAAACCGCCCGCGGGGCTCTGCTCGGAAGGCCGGTTCACGGCCTCGCAGCTTAGGCGCAATCCCCCGTCCGTCGAGGAAGGTGGACGCCCCGTCCCAGCAACGGCGTCCTCGCGGCGGAACGTTCGCCACCGCCATTGCACCTGGACTTGCGCCCGCGTTGCTCCCAGCCATGCCAGGGGCCACCGTCACCGGCTGGCATGCCGTGGCGTGGTCCTGACGTGGGTCGAGGCTGGAGGGTGGAGCATGGTGGTGGGATTACTCGACATCCTCCCGACGTGGGTGCTCGCCCTGGGGGTGATGGGGCTCATCTTCGTGGCCCTGGAGGCGGGCTTCCGTCTCAGCCACCGCCGACCCGGGCTCGATGAGGCGTCCGCGCTCCAGGCCTCGGTGCTCGGTCTGGTGGCGCTGCTGCTGTCCTTCTCCTTCTCCATGGCGGAGGAGCGCTTCAGTCAGCGGCGCGACCTTGTCGTCAAGGAAGCCAACGCCATTGGCACCCTCTACCTGCGCAGCGGCTTTCTTCCCGAACCCACGCGCGGAGAGATGCGGACCCGGTTGCGCCGCTATGTCGACCTCCGACTGGAGGCGTACGTATTCGTGGGGGACCGGGAGCGCTTCACCCAGCTCCGAACCGAGGCGGATCAGATTCAGGGGGAACTCTGGTCACTGCTGGATGCAATCGTGCTCCAGCAGCCGACAGGCATCCAGACCCTCACCACCCAGGCGCTCAATGACGTCATCGACGTCTCCGCCGAACGCCTCTCGGCCGCCCGGAACCTCATCCCGGACACCATTTTCGTCCTCCTGCTCATCGGGGTCCTCGGCTCGGGGTTGCTGCTGGGCTATCAGCCCGAAACCCACTCGCGCGGGTGGATCTGCTGGACGGTCTTCACGGTGATGCTGACCGCCGTCATGTTCACCCTGCTGGACCTGGACCTTCCCGACCGCGGCCGCATCCGCACGAGCCAGCAACCCCTGCACGAACTCCGGCAGCAGATGGAGTCCATTCCCTGATGCAATCAGGGCAGGCCCTGGCCGTTCCTGGGAGACGGAGCGCACGAACGCGCCGAAGCCCCCAGGAGCCCAGACCATGCAAGACGCAACGCGGCGCACCTTCCTTCCCCTGCTCGGCCTGGGTGTGTCGCTGATGGCGGGCCTGGCCACCGCGGAGGAGGAAGCACCCCCCACGCCCCAGGCCGTCATGCGCGAGGCGCGCCGCAGCGTGCTCCCGGATGGCATCGAGAAGGCGGAGGCGGTCCGCATCGGCGGCATCGACCAGTGGATTTCGGTCCGGGGACGCCACCGGGACAACCCGCTGCTGCTCTTCCTGCACGGAGGCCCGGGCTTCACGTCCCTGCCGTCCTCGTACTTCTACCAGGGCGAATGGGAGGAGTTCTTCACCGTCGCGCACTGGGACCAGCGGGGCGCGGGGAAGACGCATGCGCTCAACGCCCCGGACAAGGTGCGCCCCACCCTGACCATGGACCGCATGGTGGCCGACGCCGAGGAGGTGGTCGGCTACCTGCGCAAGACCTACGGCAAGAAGCGCATCGTGCTCGTGGGGCACAGTTGGGGCACCGTGCTCGGGGTGAAGCTCGCGCAGCGGCATCCGGAATGGTTCGACGCCTATGTCGGCATCAGCCAGGTCGTGGACATCCCCCGCAACGAAGCACTGGGCTACGAGGCCACGCTCAAGGCGGCTCGCGCGGATGGCAACGCGAAGGCCGTCGCGGAGCTGGAGGCGCTCGCGCCCTATCCGGATCCGAAGGACGCCGCGCGACAGTTGGCGAACCTGCCGAAGGAGCGCCGGTGGCTGTCGCGCTATGAGAGCTACAACTGGCGCGACCGGAGCTGGCACGGCGCGGACGTCTGGCGCTTCAGCCCGGACGTTTCAGAGAAGGACCTCCAGGCGCGGGATGAAGGCCTGGACGCGAGCTTCGTGGCGCTCTGGGGCGCCATCTCCCAGGTGGACTTCACGCCGGTGAAGCGCTTCGCCTGCCCGATGTTCTTCTTTCACGGACGGCATGACCTCACCACGTCCGCGCGCCTCATCGAGCCCTGGTACGACACCCTCCAGGCGCCCTCGAAGAAGCTCGTCTGGTTCGAGGACTCCGCCCACATGGTGCACGAGGAGGAGCCCGGCAAGGTGCTCGTCCGACTCGTGCAGGACGTGCTTCCGCTCACTCGGGGGAAGTAGCGCTTCTGCCTTGGAAGAAGAGAGGACGGAACCCGGGCCCCTTTGGAAACACCCGGGTTCCGTCCCTGTCCCCCACGTCGAGGAAGAAACCGTGGAGGACCGCCGAGCAGCTTCAAACCTTGTGCGGAGCCTCCGGGATGCCGGGCGGCACCGAGCCCGCCACGCCGGGCGGCGTCACCACCGGGGGCGGAACCAGCGCGCCCACGTGCATGCGGTGCTGCACCTCCGCGAACCGCCGTGACGCCTCCGCCTCCGGCGACAGCAGCGACACAATCCAGCCCACGAAGAACGACAGCGGAATCGTCACGAGCCCCGGGTTCTTCAGCGGGAAGGGCGCCGACGCGTGCCCCAAGAGCTCCACCTGCACCGTGGGCGACAGGAAGATGAGCAGCACCGCGCTGAAGGCGCCGGTCAGCATGCTCGCCACCGCGCCGCGCGTGGTGAAGCCCTTCCACATCATGGACAGCAGCAGCGCCGGGAAGTTCGCGCTCGCCGCGATGGCGAACGCCAGGCCCACCATGAAGGCCACGTTCTGCCCCTTGAACACGACGCCCAGGATGATGGCCAGCACGCCCAGCAGGAGGCTTGCCAGTCGCGCCACCTTGAGCTGTTCGCTCTCCGGCGCGTGGCCCTTGCGCACCACGTGCGACCACAGGTCGTGCGACAGCGCCGCCGCGCCCGACAGCGTCAGGCCCGCGACCACCGCGAGAATGGTGGCGAAGGACACCGCGGCGATGAAGCCCAGGAAGCCCGTGCCGCCCACCACCTCCGCGAGCATGGGCGCCGCCATGTTGCCGCCCTTGTCCACCGCCGTGATGCCCTGCCGGCCCACCAGCACCGCCGCGCCGAAGCCCAGCACGAACGTCACCAGGTAGAAGAAGCCGATGAGGCCCGTGGCGTAGAACACGCTCGTGCGCGCCGCCTTCGCGTTGGGCACCGTGTAGAAGCGCATCAGGATGTGCGGCAGGCCCGCCGTGCCGAACATCAGCGCCACGCCCAGGGAGATGGTCTCCAGCGGGTTGGCCACCAGCTTGCCCGGGGCCAGCACCTCCGGCCCGTACATCTTCGCCGCCTCGTTGAAGAGCGCCGCGGGGTTCATGCCGAACTTCCACAGCACCGCCACCGCCAGCGCGGACGCGCCGCCCAGCAGCAGCACCGCCTTCACGATCTGCACCCACGTCGTGGCGATCATCCCGCCGAACAGCACGTAGAGGATCATCACCGCGCCCACGATGACCACGGCCATCTCATACGACAGGCCGAAGAGCAGGTGGATGAGGTTGCCCGCGCCCACCATCTGGGCAATCAGATAGAAGACGACGACGGTGAGCGTGCCCACCGCGGCGGACAGGCGCACCGGGGTCTGCTTCAGCCGGTAGGCCACCGCGTCCGCGAAGGTGTACTTGCCCAGGTTTCGCAGGGGCTCCGCGATGAGGAACGTCACCACCGGCCAGCCCACCAGCCAGCCCACCGAATAGATGAGCCCGTCGAACCCCGACGTGGCCACGAGCCCCGCGATGCCCAGGAAGCTCGCGGCGCTCATGAAGTCGCCCGCGAGCGCGAAGCCGTTCTGCACCGCGCTGATGTTGCCGCCGGCGGCGAAGAACTCGGAGGTCGTCTTGGTGCGGCGCGCGGCCCAGTAGGTGATGGCCAGCGTGATGCTGACGAAGATGAGGAAGAAGACGATGGCCGTCGTGTTGGGCTGGCCAATCTGGGAGCCCGCGGTCGAGGGATTCATGGAGTGCCCTTTCGGCTTAGCGGCGCAGCTCGTCGAGGATGTGGTCGTACTTGCGGTTGGCCCACAGGATGTAGAGGCCCGTCAGCACCCAGGCGACCAGGATGGTGACCGCGCCCAACACGATGCCGATGGACAGCCCCGGCACGAGCTGCTGCCCCATCAGCGGCCGGTTGAACGCCACGAGCAGGATGAAGCCCAGGTACGTCACGAGCATCGCCACCGTGAGCGCTCCCGCCACGCGCCAGCGCGCGGCGGCGAGTGCCTTCAGGACATCGTCCTTGGAATTGCCATACATCGGTGTGCCTCCTCGGCGGTGAAAGGGAAGGGACCGCGGGACTTCAGCGTCGCGAGGCCGGAGGCAGCCCCTTGGTCAACAGTTCGTCCAGCACCGCGGGGTCCGCCAGCGTGCTGGCGTCGCCCAGGTTCTCCGTCTCACCGCTGGCGATCTTCCGCAGCATGCGGCGCAGGATCTTCCCCGAGCGCGTCTTGGGCAGGCCCGACACCAGCACCACCCGGTCCGGCGCGGCGATGGGCCCGATGACGTGGCGCACCTGCTCGCGCAGCGCGCCCATCATCTTCTCGTCCGGCGTGCGCACGAAGTCCGGCTTCACCGTCACGAAGGCGCACACGCCGGTGCCCTTCAGGTCGTGCGGGTAGCCCACCACGGCGGCCTCGGCGACGGCCTCGTGCGCCACGAGCGCGCTCTCCACCTCCGCGGTGCCCAGCCGGTGGCCGGACACGTTGAGCACGTCGTCCACGCGGCCGGTGATCCAGTAGTAGCCGTCCTCGTCGCGGCGGCAGCCGTCGCCGGTGAAGTACAGGGGCAGGAACCGCGCGTAGTACGTCTCCACGAAGCGCTCGTGGTGGCCGTACAGCGTCCGGGCCTGACCCGGCCAGGAGCGCGCCAGACACAGGTTGCCGCTGACGCCGTTGCCCTCCAGCACCTTGCCCTCTTCATCCACCAGCACCGGCTCCACGCCGAAGAAGGGCAGGGTGGCGCTGCCGGGCTTGCACGGCGTCGCTCCGGGCAGGGGCGCGATGAGGATGCCGCCCGTCTCCGTCTGCCACCAGGTGTCCACCACGGGGCAGCGGCCCTCGCCCACCACGTCGTGGTACCAGCGCCACACCTCCGGATTGATGGGCTCGCCCACGCTGCCCAGCAGGCGCAGCGACTTGCGGGAGGACTTCGTGACGAACGCGTCGCCCTCCTTGATGAGGGAGCGCAGCGCGGTGGGCGCGGTGTAGAGCGTGGTGGCCTTCACGTCGTCCACCACCTGCCAGAGGCGGCCCGCGTCGGGCCACGTGGGCGTGGACTCGAAGAGGACCGTGGTGGTGCCGGTGGAGAGCGGGCCGTACAGGAGGTACGAATGTCCCGTCACCCAGCCCACGTCCGCGGTGCAGAAGTGCACGTCGTCCGGCTGCGTGTCGAAGACGTAGCGGAACGTGGTGGCGGCGTACACGAGGTAGCCCGCCGTCGTGTGCATTACGCCCTTGGGCTTCCCGGTGGAGCCCGACGTGTAGAGGATGAAGAGCGGATCCTCGGAGTCCATCCACTCCGCGGGGCACACGCCCCGGTGCTTCTTCACCTCCACGTCCAGCCAGTGGTCGCGGCCCTCGCGCATCGGCACTTCCTTGGCCGTGCGGCGCACGACGAGGACGGACGTCACCTGCGTGAGGCCCTCCAGGGCCTCGTCGGTGATGGCCTTGGTCGCCACGTTCTTGGGGCCGCGCGGGCCTTCATTGGCGGTGACGACGAGCTTCGCGCCGCAGTCCAGCACGCGCTCGCGCAGCGAGTCCGCGGAGAAGCCGGCGAACACCACGGAGTGCACCGCCCCGATGCGGGCGCACGCGAGCATCGTGTACGCGAGCTCCGGCACCATGGGCAGGTACACGATGACGCGGTCGCCCTTCTTCACGCCGTGCGCCTTGAGCACGTTGGCCACGCGGCCGACATGGTGTTGCAGGTCGCGGAAGGTGATGACCTCGTAGTCGCCGGGCGTGTTCTTCGCCCAGATGATGGCGGCCTTGTCCGGGCGCGCCTTCGCGTGGCGGTCCACGCAGTTGACGGTGACGTTGAGCCTTCCGCCCCCGAACCAGGTGAAGTCGGCGGCCTGCTCGTTCACCTCGCGGAGGGTGTCCGGCGGGTGGAACCAGGTGAGCTGCCGGGCCTGTTCGCCCCAGAAGGCGTCGGGCGCGTCCAGGCTCTGACGGTAGAGGCGCTGGTAGTCCTCCAGGCTCTTCACGTGGGCGGTGCGGCGGAAGGCTTCCTTGGGCGCGACGAGCAGGTCCTGAGCGGGTGCCATGGCGGAGGGTCCTCAGTAGAAGAGCTGGAGCTGGGCGGTGCCGGTGATGCCCGTGGAGGCATGGGCGATGTCCCCCACGCGCGACACGGCCACTTCCGTCTTCAGGTTGAAGGTGTGCTTCTGGAACCAGATGTTGAAGCCGGGGCGCAGCGTGAGCAGGTCCTGCGCCGCCACGCGCCCGTTGAAGTACTCGCCGGAGATGATGGGCTGCACGATGCCGATGCGGTAACCCATCTCCACGAAGAAGCCCGTGCCGCTGCGCGGGTTGTCGAAGCCCTGCTGCCAGGAGAAGACGTTGCTCTGGAAGACGAACTCCTGGTCCGCGCCCACCGGCACGTCCAGGAACACGTCCGCCGCGAGCGCCACGGCGTCATGCACGCCGGACGCGGTGGCGATGGCGGAGTACTGGTAGTCGCCGCCCACGCCGAACGACAACATCGGCTGGTCGGTGAAGTAGATGCCCCGGAGGAACTGGTCGTACTCGCGGCCCAGCACGTTGTAGCGCGCGTGGCCCACGACGCGCGGCAGGTCGTCCGGGTTGACCACCTGCCCGTTCTCCAGCTTCGCGCCCTCCACGCCGTTGAGGATGGCCGCGCGGTATGTGAATGGACCCGCGAAGCCGCGCACCTGCACGCCCATGTCGCGCCAGATCTTCCCCACGCCCAGCGGGTAGCGGATGAGGTCGGAGTGGTAGTCCACCGTCTGGAGCGCGATGGCGCCCTGCAACGCCTGGTGCGACAGCGGCGCGAGGATGAAGCCCGCCTCCACCCACATCTTGTCGGCGACCTCGTAGGCGATGGTCGCGTCCTGGATGAAGAAGGCCGGATTCCAGTCGCCGTTCTTGCCCAGGTTCGGCTGGTCGGTGTCGATGAAGAACGACAGCCGCTTGGTGATGGAGCCGAAGACGAGCAGCCGCACCCGGCGCAGGAAGAAGTCCGTGCCCACGCCTCCCGTGGGCGCGCCGTCCTTCACGAGCTGCATCTGCGGGTGCAGCAGCACGTCGACGTTGAGCACCGCGTCTTCGCCAAGCTGGATCTTCCCGGCCGCCGCGGGGAGCGCGGTCAGCAGGGCCGTCAGCACCATCCAGCGCGGCAGCAGGCTTGAGGCAGGGCGCATAGGCCCTGTCGCATGAGCAATGCCTGTTCCACCCCCGCGTTCGTCGGGTTTCAGGACCTTGGGGGTTGGCTCGCCGCGTCAGGATGTGGCGGAAGGTGACAGGGCGTTACCCCCCGTAACGATTCTCGCACTGCGTCGTAACGCCGGGGTAACACCGGAGTAACACCGGGTGACGCGGCCACGCGATGCGTCAGCGTGGCCCCGTCCGTGTATCGCGAGACATGCGGACGCCCTTCAATGCAGGGCGCGCGGGCGGCGTGGGTCGGGCGGGAGGAGCGGGCCGCCGGGCGAGCCCCGGTGGGCTCAGTCCGCAGCATCCTCTTCGGATGAGATGCCCGCATCCGCGTCCTCGTCCGGCAGCCTCTGCGAGGTGTCGAGGCCCGCGGCTTCCAGGAGGATCTTCCGACCCGTGGCGGGCAGGCTGAGGCCCGTCGTCGGGTGCCCGTTGGTGAGGAGCACCACCGCCGCAGCGTGTCCGGGCAGGAAGCCCACCCACGCCACGAAGCCGCCGTTGCCACCGGCCTTGCTCACCACCTTCGCTCCGCCGGGCGCATCTTGGATGTACCAGCCCAGGCCAATGGACTGATGCGCGGAGATCGCGAAGTGGGGCGTGTGCGCGAGCTTCATCGCTCGGTAGGTGAGCAGCGGCATGGAGGGGATGCGGAAGAGGTTGCCCTCCAGGAAGCGCAGCATGTCCGACGCGGTGGAGTTGAAGCCCACGCCCCGGTAGCCGATGCGCTTTGCCTTCGCCGTGTAGCCCTGCGCGATGCGTTCGGGCCGGATGCCGGTGAGGTCCACGCGCGTGTCGCGCATCGTGAGCGGTTCCTGGAGGTCCGTGGCGAACAGCTCCGGGTAGCTGCGCCGCGCGGCGAAGGTGGTGGTGAAGCCCTGCGTCACCTCGCTCACGTTGGAGTAGCTGTAGTGCGCCCCCACGCGCGTCTCCGGGTTGAAGCGCGTCCAGAAGTCGAACATCGCCTGCGGTGGCACCTCACCCCGGTACAGCGCGCCCGCGGGGTGGCCGGGCACGTTGGCGGACGGCATGCCCGCCGTCATGGTGCCCAGCGATTGGGGCGTCACCTGCCGGATGACAGTCCCCTGCTGGCGGACCTCTCCCGGCAGGAAGCGGGTGATCTGATCCGTCAGCGCCATCTTCCCCTCCACGATGCGCGCAGCGGCGAGCGTGTTGGTGAAGACCTTCTGCACGGATCCGATGAGGAACAGCGTGTCCTCGGCCACCGGTTGGCGGGTTTCACGGTCCGACAGGCCCGCGACGTAATGGGCGCGCACGTCTCCGCCGGCCACCGCCGCCGAAACGCCAATCTCCGTCTGCGTGCCCAGGTAGTCCTTCATGGCCGCCGCGACGAGCTGCTTCAGCCGCGCGGGGTCCTGCGCTTGGGTCGGCATGCAATGGCTCCGGAAGAAGGGGGGGCGTGGATGCCTACGACTCGTAGAGGGAGATGTCGCAGCCATTGCTGGTCATCTGGATCTTCATGTCCTCGGAGGCACCGTTGAGGAAGAAGTAGACGGTGGTGCCGTCGTCGGAGGCGTCCAGGGTGCAGTAGAAGTTCTGCTTGCACGTCCAGATCTTCCCGTTGTCATCCTGGAACTGGACCCACCAGTAGTCGTGGCCGATGGCGCCGGTCCAGTAGGTGGCTGGGAATGAAGAACTGGTGGCGTTCTGCGCGAGCGACGGCCAGTTGCCCTGCTGCTGATAGCTGGGGTCGTTGTTGTAGCGGTGGCGCAGCGTCACGCCGCTGATGGCCGACCCCCACTGGTTGACGACGACGCAGTTGGCGGTGCGCTCCGTGGACAGCGGGGCGCCGCCCTTCACGGCGGTGCGGGCCGTGTCGGGACGCAGGCGGGTGTCGAAGCCGGACCGGGGCTGACCACTCGAATCGAGGCGGGCGGAATTGCACATGGGTTGCTCCTGGAACACCGGGGGTTGGATTCATCCGGTGGATGCCAGGAGCCATGAGCAAGCGATGTGCCGCGCCTCGCTTCCCTCTGGGAGGCCGTGAGGGACGGTGCTTTCGACAGGGTTCGACGCCTTTCGACGCGTCGGAACATGTCGGCACCGACGCGTCGGACGTCAGGCGCGGGTGCGCGGAATGCCCAGCCGCTGGCGCTTCTCCCAGAGCGTCTTGCGGCTGATGCCCAGCCTGCGCGCCAGCTCTGTCTCGCCCATGCGGTCCTGGTGCTCCAGCACGAAGCGGCGGAAGTACTCCTCCATCGAATCCGGCGAACGCGGATCCTCTCCGGCGACGATCGTCGGGAAGTCCAACTCCTCCATCGCGGCCGGTGGCACGTCCGTCGCCGCCACGCCCGGCAGCTCCAGCGCCAGCAGGTCCGGGGTGAGCAGCGGCCCGTCGGCGAGGATGACCGCGCGCTCGATGGCGTTCTCCAGCTCGCGCACGTTGCCCGGCCACGGGTGCACGGCGATGGCCGCCAGGGCCTCCGGTGACAGCGACGCGGGAGGGCGGCCCAGGCGCCGGGTGGCCTTCTCCAGGAGGTGCTTCGCGAGCGCGGGCAGGTCCTCGCCGCGCTCGCGCAGGGGCGGCAGGCGGATCTCCACCACGCGCAGGCGGAAGTAGAGGTCCTGGCGGAACAGCCCCTCCTGCACGCGGCGGGGCAGGTCGCGATGCGTGGCGGCGAGGATGCGCACGTCCACCTTGCGCGAGCGCGTGGCGCCCACCCTCCGCACCTCGCCGTCCTGGAGCATGCGCAACAGGCGCGCCTGCGCGGGCGCGGGCAATTCTCCAATCTCATCCAGGAAGAGCGTCCCTCCGTGCGCGGCCTCCACCAGGCCCGCGTGCGCGGCCTGCGCTCCGGTGAAGGCGCCCTTCTCGTGGCCGAACAGCTCGCTCTCCAGCAGGCCTTCGGGGATGGCCGCGCAGTTGACCGCCACCATCGGGCCCTCCGCGCGCGGGCTCTGGGCGTGGACGGCGCGGGCCACCAGCTCCTTGCCGGTGCCGGATTCGCCCAGCACCAGCACGGTGGCGGAGGAGGAGGCCACCTTGCGCACGCGCTCGAACACGTCGCGCATCGCGGTGGACGTGCCCACCATGCCGCCAGGCGCCCAGGTCTGCTCCACCTCGCGCTTGAGGGCCGCGTTCTGCCGGGTGAGCCTTCCTTCGCGCAGCACGCGCTCCACCTGGAGCAGCAGCTCGTCGTGGTCGAAGGGCTTCGCGATGTAGTCCACCGCGCCCAGCTTCATCGCGTCCACGGCGGACTTCACCGTGGCGTAGCTGGTCATGATGAGCACCGGCACGCCCGGACACAGGCCGATGATGTCCGTGCCCGGCGGCCCGGGCAGGCGCAGGTCGGAGATGACCAGGTCGAACGCGTCCAGCGCGTGCTCGGCCGCGGCCTCCGGGACGGCGCCGGCTTCCGCTACATCGTGGCCCGCGCGGGTGAGCAGCCGCCGCAGTTCCGTGCGGATGATGGGTTCGTCCTCGATGACCAGGATGCGGCTCACGCGGAAGCCTCCGGGGGGTTCAGGGGCGCGCGGGGCAGGCTCACGGTGACGCGAGTTCCGCCCTCGACACGGCCTTCGATGCGCAGCGTGCCACCGTGCTCGCGCACGATGCCCTCCGCCAGCATCAGGCCCAGGCCGGTGCCTTCGCCGGGCTGCTTGGTGGTGAAGAAGGGTTCGAAGATGCGTTGCGACAACTCCGGGGCGATGCCGTGGCCCCGGTCCTCCACCTGGATGCGCACCACGTCTCCAGCGGCTTCCGCCAGCAGGTCCACCCGCGCCCCCGTGGGCGACGCGTCGATGGCGTTGGTCAGGAGGTTCACCAGCACCTGCTCCAGCCGCTGCGCGTCGCCTCTCACGTCCAGCCCGTCCGGGCTCTGGTGCGTGCACGCCACGTCGCGGCCCTTGCGAGACAACTGCGCCAGTTGCGCGGCCTCCGCGAGCAGCTGGCCCACCGGCACGCGCGTGAAGGGCCGGGACTCGCCGCCCACCGTGCCCGCGTGGCCGAAGCCCACGAGCGTCCGGACGATGGCGTCGATGCGGCGGCACTGCTGGAGGATGAGCCCCACGCGCTCGCGCACCGCCTCCGGGTCCTCCAGGTCGTACTTGAGGTTCTGCGTGAGGCTGGCGATGGCGGTGAGCGGGTTGCCAATCTCATGCGCCACGCCCGCGGCCACCCGGCCCAGCGACGCGAGCCGGTCCTGGTGCGCGAGCCGCGCGTCCACCGCCTTGCGCTCCGTCCAGTCCTCCACCAGGAGCGTCATGCCCTGTGCATCCCCCGCGCGGTCTCCGTCGGATGGCGTCAGCCGCGAGCAGTGCACGCGCAGGATGCGCGTCTGGCCCCCCACCGGGACGCGCGCCTCCGTGTCGCTGGCCAGGGAAGAGGCCACGTCTGAAAGCAGGGTGCCCCAGGGCTCCGGCAGATGCGCCAGCGGGTGGCCGCGCGCCGCGTCCATGGACACGCGCGACACCGCCTCCAGCGCCGCGTTCCAGATGACGACCTCTCCGTCCGGGCCCACCGTGCACACGCCCAGCGGCAGGTCCTCCAGGATGCGGTAGAGGTAGCGGCGCACGACCTCCAGTTCGCGCACCGGCCCGCGCATGTCCCGTGCGTCGCGCACCCGCTCCTCCACGAAGCGCAGTTGATCCGCCAGGGCGGTGCGCGCGCCGGGGTCCAACCGCAGCGCTTCGCCCACCGCGAGCCGGGCCAGCACCGGGCCGATGAGGCCGGACAGGTTGCGCTCCACGCCGTCGCGCAGGCGGCGCAACTCCGCGGGCCGACGCTCGTCCGGGGGCAACTCCAGGGCCTCGCGCGCGCGGTCCACCTCCGCCGCCGCCACCTGCGCGCCCAGCACCGGCTCCAACTGCCGGCGGAACTCGTCGGGGGAGCTGGCCGCCACGCTGCCCTCGGCGAGCCCCGGCGCCTCGCGCGCGCACACCCGGGCGGCCTCCTTCTCCTCCACCGACTGGCGCGTCATCAGCGATACGGCAACGAAGCACAGCGCGTTGAGCCCCAGCGACGTGAACGTGGCGAAGCCCCACGGTTCGTCCGCGGAGAAGCCGAGCGCGACGGAGGCCTGGTTCGTCCACGCCACCACCGACGGCGGCTCCCACAGGGGCGCGACCAGCGTGGCCGTCCACGTCGCGGCCCCCGCGCCCAGCCCCGCGAGCAGGCCCGCGCGCGTCGCCTGGGTCCACAGCAGCAGGCCCAGCACGCCCGGCGCGAACTGCGCCGTCGCCACGAAGGACACGAGCCCCAGGTCCACGAGCCCCGTCGCCCGCGTGTCGATGAGCCGGTAGAAGCCGTAGCCCGCGAGGATGATGGCGGCGATGAGCACGCGCCGGGCCCAGAGCAGCCACCCGTAGAGGTCGTCCCGGCCGCGCGCGGTGCCCAGGGGCAGCACCAGGTGCGTCAGGCACATGGGCGCGAGCGCGAGCGTGGTGACGATGACCATCGCGCTCGCCGCGGACACGCCGCCCAGGAACGCGAGCAGCGCCACGGCTGTTGCCCCCTTCGCGGCGGGCACGGAGAGCACGTGGAAGTCCGCGGGCCAGGGCAGGCCCAGCGCTTCTCCGGACCACAGCAGCACGGGCACTGCCGCGTTGATGAGCAGCATCAACAGCGGGAAGGCCCACGCGACGGTGGCCAGGCCGTCGCGCTCCGGTGCCTCGGTGAAGGCCACGTGGTACTGGCGGGGCGTGAGGAAGGCGGCGACGACGGAGAGCACCAGCAGCGGGGCCCAGGACGCGTCGCGCGCGGGGCGTTGCAGCGCCTCCACCGCTTCGGGGTGCACGGTGAGCCAGTCCTGCAATCCACCCACGCCGCCGAAGACAGACACCACGCACCAGCCCGCGACGATGATGAGCGCCAGCAGCTTCACGCCGGACTCGAAGGCGATGGCCAGCATCAGGCCCTCGTGACGCTCCCGCGGGGCGGGGTGGCGGGCGCCGAAGAGCAGCGAGAAGACCACCAGCACGCCGCAGAAGCCGGGGCCCACCAACGCGGGGGACGCGGCGGGGCTCAGAAGGCGGGCGGACTCCACGACGGCGCGAATCTGGAGGGCCAGGTAGGGCAGGCTGCCCGCAAGGATGAACAGCGTCACCGCGGTGCCCGTCACCTGACCGGGGTAGCGGAACGCGAGCAGGTCCGCGAGCGACGTGAGTTGCAGCTCGCGCGTCAGCCGCAAGAGGGGCCGCCACAGCACCGGGGCCAGCAGGCATGCGAGCGTGAGGCCCAGGTAGATGCCCAGGTAGCGGAAGCCGTGGCGGGCCGCGTAGCCCACGCTGCCGAAGTAGGACCAGGACGTGGCGTACACGCCCAGGGCCAGCGCGTAGACGAGCGGGTGCTGGGTGATGCGGGCCGGGATGCGGCCCCTTTCGGCGGCGTAGGCCACCAGGAACAGCACGCCCAGGTAGGCGACGGAGGCGACGACGAGCGGGCCCAGGCCCAGCGTCATGGGCGCAGGCTCCGGTGCGCCACCCAGCCGCCCAGGGCAATGACGCCCAGCCACACGACGAAGGGAAGCCAGGCGGGCGCGCCTTGCGCCAGCCACAGTCGCCGCAGCGGGGAGCCGAACAGCAGCACCGCGACGGCGAACACCAGCAGCGACGGCATGGCGGGAGGTTCCGCGGGAGGCCGCGACATGCGCACGAGGATAACAGCCCCGCCGGGCGTGGGGGGAGCTTGTGCGCGCCGTGGTCCTCCCCCCTCCGGGACTGCTAAGCCAACGAGCCATGGCCTCCCCGGAAGTGCCCCCCTTCTCCGAGCTGTCCCAGTTCACCCTCGACCGCGAATCACTGAGGTTGCTGCCGGAGTCCTTCTGCCGCCGCCTGGGCGTCGCGGTGATGGGACGGGTGGATGCCACGAAGGAGCAGGAGCCGGTGACGGTGGCGATGCTGCATCCGGACGACCTGTCCGTGCGCTATCGCATCGCGGACTTCCTGCGCCGTCCGGTGCAGCCGGTGCGGCTGAACCAGTACGAAATCGACACCGCGCTGGAGGTGGGGTTCGGCGCGGGCTCCCACCTCACGGTGGACGTGGTGCTGCGTCCGGGCACGCCCCTGTCGCAGCAGCCCACGGCGGTGGAACTGGTGAACCACGTGCTGACGCGGGCGGTGGAGCAGAACGCGTCCGACATCCACCTGGAGAGCTACCCGGATGACGTGGACCTGCGCTACCGCGTCGACGGCATCCTGCATCAGGCCTACACGGACATCTCCCCGGACTCCCTGCCGGAGGTGGTGGGCCGCATCAAGATCATGGCCGGGCTGGACATCTCCGAGCGGCGCAGGCCGCAGGATGGCCGGCTGCGGGCCCTCTTCCACGGGGAGGCGGGGCCCAAGTCGGTGGACTTCCGCGTGAGCGTGGTGCCGTCGCCGTCGGGCGAGGACGTGGTCATCCGCCTGCTCGACGCCACGGTGGGCCTGGTGCCGGTGGAGAAGTTGGGGATGACGCCGGAGGTGCAGGCGACGGTGCTTCGGCTTCTGGGCAACCCGGAGGGGCTGGTGCTGGTGACGGGACCCACGGGCAGCGGGAAGACGACGACGCTGTACGCGGCGCTGGCCCGGCTCAACGACGGGCGCAAGAAGATCATCACCGCCGAGGACCCCATCGAATACGTGGTCCCCAAGGTGAACCAGAAGCAGGTGTCGACGCAGATGCCGCACCTGACCCTGTTGCGCGCGCTCCTGCGGCAGGACCCCAACGTGATGCTGGTGGGAGAGATTCGCGACCTGGAGACGGGCAGCACCGCGCTGATGGCGGCCTCCACGGGGCACGTGGTGCTGGGCACGCTGCACACAGCGGATGCGATTGGCACGGTCAGCCGCCTGCGGGGGCTGAAGCTGGAGGACGGCGACATCGCGGAGGCGCTGCTCGCGGTGCTGGCCCAGCGGCTGGTGCGGAGGATCTGCCCTGGGTGTTCCGCGCCCGCGACGCCGACGCCGGAGCAGGTGGCGCTGTTGGGGCCGCTCCTGGACGGCGTGCAGCCCCGGGCGGGGCAGGGCTGCGAGGCGTGCCGTCACACCGGCTTCAAGGGCCGGGTGGGGTTGTTTGAATTGCTGGTGGTGGACCCCGACCTGCAATTGCTCATCGCGACCGGGGCGCCCGTCGTGCAACTGCGCCGGCACGCGATGGCCCGGGGCTTCCGCACGCTGGTGCAGGACGCCCTGGAGAAGGTGGCGGCGGGCGTCACCACGCTGCATGAGCTGACGCGCGTGGTGCCCTACCGCTACCTCGTCACGGCGCGCGAGGAGCGCGGTACGGCCGGCTGACGACGGCGTCAGTCCAGCTTCGTGTCCAGGCCCGAGGGCAGCAGCACGGTGAACGCGGAGCCCTGCCCGAGCGTGCTCCGGACCTGGACGATGCCGCCGTGGGCTTCGACGATCTGCTGGGTGATGAAGAGGCCCAGCCCCAGCCCCCCGTAGTTGCGCTCTGATACCGCGCGCACGAAGCGATCGAAGACGCGGGGCTGGTGCTCTGGCGCGATGCCGATGCCTTCGTCCTGCACGGTGAGGAGGGCCAGCCCGGAGTCCATGCGCACGTGGACGCGGATGGGTTTTCCCGCGCCGTACTTGAGCGCGTTGGTGAGCAGGTTGGTCAGCACCTGCTCCATCCGGACCCGGTCCCAGTTGCCGGGCAGGGGGGCCGGCGCCTCCAGGTTCACCGTGGAGCCCACCTGGAGGGCCTGCGGCGTGTAGCGGACCACCACCTCCCGAGCGAGCGCGGTCAGGTCCATGGGCGTCCGGTTCAAGCGCAACTGGCCCATGCTGATGCGTGAGACATCCAGCAGGTCCTCGATGAGGTCCGCGAGCTTGCGGACCTGTCGGCGCGCCACGTCCAGGTCCCGGGTCAGCCGCCCCACGGGCAGGGTGGCCTCCGGGTGGTTCTCCACGACGCGCAGCAGGGATGTCAGCTTCAGTTGCAGCGGCGTCAGCGGCGTCTTCAGCTCATGGGAGGCGACGGACAGGAACTCGTCCCGGGCGAGCACGGCGTCCCGCAGCATCTCCAGCTCGCGCCGTTCCTGGGTCTGCTTGTGCTGCGTGAAGTCGCGCGTCACCTTGGCGAAGCCCCGCAGCGTCCCTTGTGGGTCATACAGCGCGGTGATGACGACGCTGGCCCAGAAGCGGCTGCCATCCTTGCGGATCCGCCAGGCCTCTTCCTCGAAGCGCCCCTCCTCCGCCGCCACCTGGAGGGCCCGTTGGGGCTTGCCCCGGGCCACGTCCTCGGGAGGATAGAAGCGGCCGAAGTACTGCCCGAGGACCTCCTCGGCCCGGTAGTTCTTGATGCGCTCGGCCCCCGCGTTCCAGGTGCTGACCCGGCCTTCGGGGTCGAGCATGTAGATGGCGTAGTCCTGGATGCTTTCAATCAGCAGCCGGAAGCGCTCCTCGCTCTGGAGCAGGCGCTCCTGGGCCAGCTTGCGCTCCGTGAAATCGCGCGTCACCTTGCCGAAGCCCCGCAGGATCCCCTGGTCGTCGCGCAGCGCGGTGATGACGACGCTGGCCCAGAAGCGGCTTCCGTCCTTGCGCAGCCGCCATCCCTCCTCCTCGAAGCGGCCCTCCCGGGTGACGAGCTCCAGCTCCGCCTGGGGCTTGCCCCGGGCCACGTCCTCCGGAGGGTAGAAGCGGCTGAAGTGCTGCCCGAGGATCTCCTCGGCCCGGTAGCCCTTGATGCGCTCGGCCCCCGCGTTCCAACTGGCGACGCGCCCCTCCAGGTCCAGGGTCAGGATGGCGTAGTCCCGGACGTTGTCGATGAGCAGGCGCAACTGGGCGTCCGCGTCGGTGAGGCCGTGACTGCTGGCGTAGGTGCCCCCCCTGTTGCCCGGGGATTCGGGATCGAGGCGGTCATCCAGGGGGCTTCGCATGGATGAAGCGTAGCCGCTTCCGGGGGCCGATTCGGCGGTGTCGCGCGGCAGGTTCCGCAGCCAGACACTCCCGCCTGGGTGTCATGCGCCCAGGCGGGCGGGGGCTTGGAGCATCCCTGTCCGCCGCTGCCCGCATCCAGCGGCTCGCTCCCGGCACCTCATGCCGCGGAGGGTCCTATGCGCCGCCGACGCGATTTCGCCCTGGCGTACCCGCCACAAAGACGACGCTGGCCGGTTCGGAGTCGTCTTCTCGGTGATGGGATTGGGATTGGGGATGCGGCGGCTGGAGTGACAGCGCAGGAGCGAGTCGATGTTGTGAGTCTTGGATGACTCCGGATGGGTCGATGATTGCTTGCAACACCACGGAATGGATGTCTTTGGGCGCCCTGGACAATTCACATAATAACTGTTTATTCTGACCTGGCACGTCCTTCGTGGGGCGCAACCTTCCAGGTCAGACGCAAGTGCCGGAACACCGGGGCGCGGGACGCAAACGCGCGGGTGCCTGGCCTGCGTGTGTCCTGGGGGGCTCGGCTCCTCGCGGCTGGTCCGTGCTCACCCACCACCCTGGACGCATTCCATGTCACCTGTCGTCACCCGTTCGTCGCCCCGTTGGGCGGCGTGCGTCGCCGTGTTCGCGGCGCTGCTGCTGTCGGCCTTTGGCCTGCCGGCGGCCGCGGCCACCAACACGGAGGCCACGCAGAAGGCCATCCACTTCCTGAGCTCCGATGTGGCCAACTGGACCACGTCGCAGAACTGCATCGCCTGCCACCGCCAGGGCGCGGCGGTGTTCGGTCTGTCGAGCGCCAAGGCCAATGGCTACAACATGGCCCAGGCCACCCCCACTGGCCGCACCATCCTGGGCAACCTGGAGTTCATCTCCGCGCGCATCAAGACGGACCAGCGCCCGGCGGGGAACTGGGTGCACGAGGGCAGCGCCTACCCGTACACGAAGACGAGCTGGGCGTCGTTCGGCCTCGCGGGCTTCGACCAGTACGTGTCCACGGAGCACAGCAACTCCCTGGTGATGGCGGCCAACTGGGCGGTGGGCGTCCAGCAGGCCAGCGGTCGTTGGCCGGAGGACCACGGTGGTTACCCCGTGACCTACGGCAGCGTGCCCGTGACGGCGCGCTACATCGTGATGCTCGCGCAGGCCAAGCAGCGCGTGGACCCGGCCAAGGCGGCGCAATACCAGACCGCCATCGACAAGGCGGCGGCGTACCTGCGCGCCAACCTCAACAACAACGACACGTCCGCCGGCGGCGACGGCATGCCGTACACGTTCGAGAAGGCGTGGGCCATCGTGGGCCTGAAGGCCGCGGGCCCCGGCGCCAACAACGTCAACACGAACGCCATCACCACGCTGGCCAACCAACTGACGGCGATGGCCCCGGTGAGCGGCAAGGGCTGGGGTGACCTGCCCGCGAACGCGTCCAACGACTTCGACACGGGCATCACGGTGTATGCGCTGTGCCTCGCGGGCAGGCAGCCCGCGGACGACGTCCGGTTGTTCAATGCGATTGAATGGCTGAAGTCGCGGCAGGCGGCGGACGGGAGCTGGGGTTCGGGCACGGCGACGCCGGACATCCCGACGACGTTCGCGTCGCTGGGCCTCGCGTGCTTCGGCGACTTCAGCGTGGAGGTGTCCGTGGTGGGCGAGGACACCAAGATGTTCAATATCTTCGAGCCGGCGATCCAAGAGACGACCTACACCTTCAAGGTGAAGAACCACGGCTATCAGGCGGACACGTACACGCTGAGCGTGGCGGGTGGCCTTCCCGGCTGGACGGCCACCCTGAACCGGCCCACGGTGTTCCTGGCCTCCAACGCGGAGACGACGGTAACGCTCACCGTGCGCGCTCCGGCGAACCTGACGGCGTCGCTCCTGTCGGAAGTCACCGTGAAGGCGGCCTCCGGTGGCGCGCCGGGCGTGTCGGCTTCGGCGCGCGTGCGCACGTACACCCCGCCGCCGCCTCCCGTGACGGGCCGCGCGACGACGACCACCATCCTGACCCCCGCGGCGAACGCGCAGGTGACCATTGGCCAGGCGACGCTGCTGTCGGCCCGGGTGGTGGATGCGACGAACGTCCTGGTGAAGGGCCCCCAGAAGGGCGTCGTGACCTTCTTCGTGGCCGGCGTGGCCATTGGCGCGGATGACGACCTGGACGGCGACGGCGTGTTCTCCCTGCCGTGGAGCCTCTCCACCGACACGTGGACCGTCACGGGCGCGCAGGACTACCGCGCGGTGTACTCGGGCGTGACGCTCCAGACGCCGCCGAACCTGCTGGGCAGCACGGCGGCCCAGACGCTCATCATCAATGCGTACCCGTACACGCCGCCGGACATCGTCATTGGCAACCAGCCTGCGTTCATCCGGGAGACCACGTTGTCCGTGTGGGGCTTCGTGCGGCCGGCCACCAACGGCGCGGTCATCACCTACGCGGCCTTCATCGTGAACGGCGGCGCGCCGGTGGTCGTGATTCCCGAGGCGAGCGGTGGCCTGGTGTTCACCACGGTGGAGCTGGTGGAAGGTCCGAACATCATCCAGCTCACCGGCCGCGACAGCCTGGGCGGCATCACCACGAAGCAGATCAACCTTACGGTGGATCGCATCCCGCCGGTCATCACCATCCAGTCGCCGGTGCAGGGCCAGGTGGTGGGCACGGCCATCGTGGACGTCACCAGCCTGATTGATGAGCAGACGCCCACCTGCGTGGAGACGCAGTGGTTGAACACCACGCTGCTGGAGTTCGGCACCGGTTCGGTGACGCACCCGGTGAGCATGCCGAACTTCGGCGAGCAGGGCATCCTGGTGCGCGCCACGGATTCCGCCGGCAACGTGACGGAGGCCGTGGTGCACGTGTTCGTGGACGCCGGCACCCCCACGGTGACGACGGACCCGGCGGAGGGTGTGACGTTCGGCCCTCGCGCCAACCACACGCTGCCGTACACGATTCGCGTGTCGTCCCTGTCCGCGACCACCGTGAAGCTGGGCAGTCAGACGTTCCAACTGCCGCGTGGCGGCGGGGAAATCCAGACGTCGGTGGTGCTGGCATCGGGCGTGAACACGCTCACCATCGACGTGACGAACGAGGCGGGCCGCAGCGTCCGCACCACGCGCACCGTGCGCTATGACACGCAGGCGCCCACGGCGACGCTCCTCACGCCGGTGCCCAACGGCACGGCCAGCGGTGTCATCACCCTGTCGGCCCGGGTGACGGATGCGCTGAGTGGCATCAAGAACGTGGCGTTCACGCGGGACGGGTCAGGCATCCGCGCCGGCACGCTCCAGCCGAACGGCACGTGGACCGCGGAGCTGGACACCCGCGAGCTGCTGGATGGGACGCACACCGTCGATGTCTGGATGACCGACGCGGTGGACAACTTCGTCATCCAGAGCTTCAACTTCACCGTGAAGAACAACCCCTGAGTCCCTGACAGGACTTGAGGGCGTGACCGACGGGGCGGCAGGTCTTCACGGACCTGTCGCCCCGTTGTCTTTCGCTTCGGCGTTGCCTGGGCGTCCACGGCCTGTGGACCGGTAGCCCGGGCGGCTACAACAAACGCCGGGTTGCGTCCCCCTCGCGGGAGTGGCGGTGCTGGCGGCACGGGATGTGCTCAGTGCCGGCGTCGCTGAAGCCCGAACGCCCGAGTGCCGGCGGCGTCCCGGGAATGCGCTCCCTCCGGCAGGGTGCTCCCATGAACGCGTCCCGTTTTCTCGCAGGCCTGCTCTTCTCGTTGACCCTGCTCGTCAGTGCCGAGGCCTCCGCGCAGAGCTGCACGACCCTGGTGAACTCCCAGTTCAACTGGGTGCAGCAGGGCGGGGGCTATTACATCAACGTGACGGGCGTTTCGCTGAAGCCGGCCACGGGCTCGGTGGGCGCGGTGGCGTCGTACATCTCCGCCAGCCTGAGCAGCCGTGTGCCCGCGAGCTTCTATATCAATCCCGTCACGGGGGTGGTCACGCGGGTCCCTGCCCGGCTCACCAGCCCCGCCAACAGCGGCCGTCAGACCTTCAATGACCGGAGCTATTACTCCACCCAGTCAGGTGTCTCGCGCTGGCAGAACTTCTCCGCCTTCGCCCAGGACAACGTCCAGTTGGAGCTGGATGACACCGGCAAGCTGACCCTCATCCTCAACACCTGGGGCAACGGCCAGGTCGTCCTCACGTCGCCCACCTGCACGGGCAACGTGATGAGCGGCTTCTCCGGAACCGCGCTGCATGCCTTCACCTTCGAGCAGTTCTACCTGGGCTGAGCCAGGACGCCCGCCTTCGCGTCCCGGAGGGTGGGAGCTTCCGCTCCCACCCCGTGATGTCACGGTGGGGCGCACCGCCCGGCGGCCCTCCGCTCAGAGGCCGTCGGCGTAGCACCAGCCCGTGGTGCGGTCGTAGCCGCCACCGGAGAGCGGATACCCGATGAAGCCCAGCTCCTCGCCAGCGCCGCAGTCAGAGCGGGCGCGTGCATAGCGCAGGCAGGTGCCATGCCCCGTTCCGGCCAGGTCCACGCAGGCGCCGCGGGCGCCCTCGGTGCCGCAGAACTCGGCGAAGCCCAGGCTGCACGTCTCCCCGATGAGCGCCGGGTCGAAGGCGAAGCCGATGGGCTCCAGCACGGACTGTTCGATGCACAGGCCATAGACGCCGCACACCGTGCCGCTGGGGCAGCCGGGGACGGCCGCCATGGGGTCGCACGTGGCCAGACACTGCCGCGCCTCCGTGAACAGGTCCGTACAGGCGAAGCCCTGCGCGCAGTCCGTCGTCGCCAGCCCGCTGGACGTCGGCGCTGGCGTGTACGTGCACGCCTCGCCCTGCGTCTTGGTGCCAGTGGCCTGCTCCAGCGTGCCGTCGTCGGCCAGGTAGTCCGTGGCCACGCAGGACAGGCCGGGCAGGTTCGCGGTTGGCGAGCCCTGTCGCGGGTCGCACCCGCCCGCGCGCACCGTGTTCCAGGTCGCGAAGCGGATCCACTTGCACTCGCCGCCGGGCACCACCGCGCTGCCCCGGTAGGGCGCGCTGAGCGGCGGCGCGTTCACCGACTCGCGCAGCGTCACGTTGGAGAGGGCGCCCACCGTCTGCTGCGGTGACACCTTGAGCGCCAGCAGCAGCGAGCCCGTGTCCGCGACGAACAACTTCTGCCCCGCCGTGCCCGCGTCCTGATAGCCGAAGACGCACTGCTCGCACGTGAAGAGGTTGGCGCCGCCGCTGGCCAGGTCATGCAGGCCGGGGGCCGTGTTCACGTCCAGCCGGATGTTCGCGGTGTCCGCCACCGCCGGGTCTCCGAACGCGCTGAAGGTTCCCAGATAGGTGGGCTGCGCCCCGTACTTCACGGGCGTCGTCTGGATGCCATTCGCCAGTGCACCCATCGTGATCTCGGTGCACCCCGCGGGTGGGGTGAGCTGCTGCGTCTGCTGTTCCAGGGACTCCAGCGCCGCCTGCTCGGGGGCCGGCGCCGGCGTCTCCACGGCGCATCCCGCCACCGCCATCCACAGCACCGCGCTCACCCGCCATGCACGGAACGGGTGGGCTCCACTGTTTCGAATCGACATGCCGTCTTCTCCAGGTGTGTGGGTCCCGGCTGCCTTTGAGGCAGTCAGTCCGGACCCCTGAGCTGGATTGGATTACGCGAAGACGTCTGGGATTCACAAATCAATTCGACGTCACATTCCCATCCATTTCGTTTGAGATGGGAATGGCATGGATTCTCATCTGGCGATTCTCAATGTCGCGAAAGCGGGACGCAGGCTTTCACGAAGCGCGGCGCACGTAGTTCAGGAAGACGACGCCGCTCTGGACGGTGCGTGACCCGGTGAGTTGGAGCCGGTGGGGCGCGAAGCCCGCGTCGACGAGTTTGATGCCCGAGCCGGCGATGACGGGATTGAGCTTGATGACATACGCGTCGATCTCCGGCAGGAGCTCCGCCGCGAGCGCTCCCCCACCACACAGCCAGATGCCCAACCCGTCCCGGGCCTTCAGTTCGCGCACGGTTTCGAGTGGGGTCCTGGAGAGATTGACGCCGGGGTCCGGGCTCTGGGTGAGGGTGCGCGAGAAGACGTAATGCTCCAGGTGGGGATAGGCATTGGTGACGCCCGCGTCCAGGCCCACCTGATAGGTGTGCCGGCCCTCCAGGACCGTGTCGAAGTGCTGCCCGGGACCGGAGAGGCCCCGGACCGCGCGGTAGCTGGCGGGGAGTGTCTCCGGATACTCGGCGGCGATCGCGTCGAGGTAGTCCGGTTCCATGGCGAAGAAGTCGAAGGTGCCGTGCGGGGACGCGATGAAGCCATCGAGGGTGCTGGCGACGTAATAGGTGAGTTTTCGCATGCGGGGATTGCCTCCTGTCCGTCTGGCTTACCTCACCCCGAAGGGGTGCAGGGCGCTCGTCGCGCCGGAGGTCCGCCGCGCCTGCTAGAACCGGACATCCGGCCCCATGGCGGGGCGCGGCGCTGGATGCGGGAGGCAGGGCCATGCGGGTGCTGTGGTTCGTGGGAGGGATGGCGACCGGGGTGGTCCTGACGCTCATCACCGGGGTCGCGCTCTGGATTCAGGACACCTCGCCCCAGCGGGCGCGGATAGAGGTCCGCGTGGAGAACCACACCGGCCAGGATGTGCAGGAGGTCCGCCTCGAGCATGTGGATGGGGAGGTCGTCCACCGCCTGCTGCTCAAGGGGGACTCGCTGGCCCTGTCCTACGAGCCCCGGGGCGAGTCGTCGTACAAGCTCATCGCCATCCTGGAGGATGGCCGGCGGTTGACGGGCGGCGCTGGCTACATCGAGAGAGGGGCGCGGACCCGGGAGGTGCTGGAGCCGGAGCGGGTGGTTTCCTCCGACCCGTGACGTCTGTCTTTGTGCGGCCACGGCCCACCCTGGCGTGTGCGGTGAAAGGCATGTCAGCGGTAATCCGTATCCTCGCCGCATGTCCATCCTTGAAGGACTGCCCACGGTTTGCATGGGCATGTTGTCCACCAGCGGAGGCTCCTCCATCGCGGCGCTCAGCCTGGGCGCGGCGTTGAGACAGGAGGGGCTCGCGGTCCGCTACCTGCATTGTGATCCGCTGGGCGCTCGTCCGGACGACACGCGGGTGCTCTCCCCGGAACGGGCGCTGCGGGCGGCGCACAGCCTGGACGTGGACGCTGCGTTCACCAGTCCGCTGGAGGTGTGCGAACAGCTCCTGCGCCTCCATGACATGGCGCCCTTCGGGTTGCTGCACCTGCACAACCTCCAGGTCTTCGGCCTGCCCGCCTACTTCCTGCGAAGGCTGCGGGGCGTGCCGTACGTGGTGACGTTCCATGGCTCGGATGTGCTCAATGAGGCGCTGCTCGGGACGCGGCCGGAGGTCACCCGCGAGGTGCTGCGGGACGCGGCGGCGGTGACGTGCGTGTCGCGCTACCTGGCGGACGCGCTGGCGCACCGGCTGCCGGAGCTGCCCTCGGCGGACGTCGTCCACAACTTCCTCCGGCCGGAGCTGCGGCGCCCCTGGGCTCCGGGGGCGGAGCAGACGGACCGGTTCCTCCACGTGTCGTCCCTCCGTCCGGTGAAGCGGCCGGAGCTGTTGCTGGCGGCCTTCGCCCGGCTGCACGCAAGCCGTCCCCACGCCACCCTGCGGCTGGTCACCACCCACCGGGGGGCCCTGCGGGCCCGGGAGCTGTTGGCGTCCTACCCGCTGCGCGACGCGGTCACGGTGTTGGTGGGCGAGGACGACACGGAGGTCCTGGCGCGCGAATACCAACAGGCCACGGCGCTGGTGCTCACCTCGCGGTTCGAGTCCTTCGGGCTGGTCATGCTGGAGGCGCTCGCGCACGGCCTGCCGGTGGTGGCCCCCGCGGTGGGAGGCATCCCGGAGGTGCTGGGGATGGACTGGCCGTTGCTCGTCCGGGGAGACACGGCCAACCCGGAGGCCTACGCGGACCGGATGGCACAGGTGGCGGACGGCGGGGTGAGGCCCCTGCTGCGCGAGCGGGCCGAGGGGGTGCTCGCGCGCTTCGATGGCTCGCGGCAGGTGGCGGACTACGTGCGTGTCTATGCGCGGGCCCTGTCGGCGGGGTCGGCATGAAGGCGGACGGACGCGGTGGGCTTTGGGGTTCGTCCCACGGCCGAGGAGACGGTGCATGCCAGGGCTGACGCTGGCTCTTATACAC
>NZ_RAVZ01000630.1 GCF_003611635.1 Corallococcus terminator
CCATCCCCTCCACCATCGACTCCAGGTACTCGCGCAGCTCTCTGTCCAGCTTGCGCATCTGTGCAGGGGTCATGACCTCGACGTAGATCATGCCCCTCGACTCGACGCAACTGACTGAGTAGTACTAGGGGAGGTCTCGGAATGAATCGCCACCTCGGGCACGAGGTAGCAAAGGCGGAGGGTTCGGTGATGTCCGTGGAATGGAAGCCCGTGTTCGTACTGCCGAACATCAGGATCGAGGCCCCCATTGAAGGTGGCGAGGTCGCGCTGGTGCCGACCGATGACCCTCGCGTTGCGGACCTTCGTCGGCAGAGTTCTAGGCTCGCTGAATTCCTCGGGAGGTTTAGCGACGCCTTCGGAGTGCTCATCGAGCCCACGGTTCTGCTCATTCGCGCGGACGCGCCCGACAGCCTCTTCAGCGTAAGCGCCCTCGCGGGGTTCCGCGATCTAGTCGCGCACTCGGTCATCCCGCACGCTCGTGCGCGGCTGCTCGCCTACTCCCGCCAGGGTGGCGTTCACTTTGGGAACTCGTTCACGTTCTACCCCTGGATGGTCGACAAGCACGACGAGTACATGGTCGCGAGGACGCCTGCTCTTTACGCGATCCACAACGTGGAAAAGTTCCACGGTCAATCCACGCCCGAAGTCCCAGTCTTGAGGGTTTCGGACTCAGACCTCGACACCCCGTTGTTGGAGGGACTGCTCGCGCGGTGGCGCGTTTGGTACGGCAGCGAAGCGCCCGCTGTCGAGGACGTGGCCATGTTCAGGTCCCTGAACATGGCTCTCCACGCCTCGATGCTGCCCGCCGGCAGCGACGGCATCTTCTACGATCAAGGACGGCTGGTCTCGCTCTGGGTCAGCGCGTTCGAGATTCTCGTGCATCCCGGTGGCAGCGGGAAGTCTGACCTGTTCGATGCTGCGGCATTCGCCGCGTTCATTAACGCGCAAATTTCGTTCATGGATAAGCAGCGCAAGTTTGAGGAGGCGCTGATGACGAGTCGCCCTGGATGAGTGCGTGGTCGATGCTGCTGGTCTAGGAGCCATCCCGGCGGTCGTGGACACGGCCGAAGGTGACGGTCCGGAGGATTAGCCTCGTCCAATGACGTGGCTTCCGAGCTTTCGCCCCCAACAGGCTGGCGCTGGGTGAGGTCTAGCTCAAGATGGCAGAGTCGAGCTAGAAGATGTCACCTCCAAGGTGCTTGGGAGATGTCCTGCACTCTCGATGTCACCAACAATCTGTCACCTGTACATTCAGATTCATCTCTACTTCGCAGGACTTCCGTCTGTTGATCTCTGATGGTTGATCATTGATGGCTGATTTGTTGGGTCTGTACCGACAAGCTGGCGACAACGCGGAGACCGCTCGCCGAAGCCTGAGCGACCTGCCCCCACGCGCAACCTCGCTCAGCCACCAGACCGATTCGTTACACGAGGGGCATGACCACTCCCATCCGTCCGACGACACGCATCGCCACGCCCGAGCACATCCTCGCCGGTCTCGGCTCGAACCGGGGACGGCGACAACAGGTGGCCCAGAGCCTCCTCGGTGTGGCCCTGATAAACGGCAACAAGCTCAGCCTGCGAGCCAAGGCTCACCACCTCGAAGCGCAGGAGCCATGGCTGGCCGGCGAATACCGACACCTCCTCGCGGAGGTGGTGGAGCAGGAGCGGCTCATCGCCATGCTCGACAAAGAGCATGAGATCCACAGCCAAGCCCTCAAGGTCGCGGCTGTCCACCACTGGGCTCTGTCGTGAGCACGAGCATGACCAAGCCCGTCAATGATGGGGGAGACGGCCAGCAGCGCGTGGACAGCTTCGCGAAGCTCCCGCACGTGGTCCAGGCCGATGGTTGGATTGTTCTGCCCGTTCAGTACATCACAAAGGACGCCTCGGTTCTGACCGACCGGCAGTTCTGGACCTCCATGGGGCTGCTACTTGAGCTTGAAGCTGGCCCCTGGGAGCCTAGCCTCCTCCGCCCCAGGATTTTCTGAGACACCTTTCTGGGGGATAGCCTCCCCCTCGTGAGGTGGATGTGAAGAAGCAGCAGAAGCAGGACAGGACGTCGGAGCGCGGCCGGTTCTCCGCGAAGCGGA
>NZ_RAVZ01000631.1 GCF_003611635.1 Corallococcus terminator
GGCTGGGGCTTGCGGGAGCCCCCGCCACGGGCGCGTTCGGATCATACCGGGGCAGTGGCGGCGCCGGGGGGACGGTGTCCAGGCCCAGCCGCCACACGGCGACGGCGAAGATGAAGAGGCCCACCCCAGCGATGCCGGCGCAGATGAACAGCAGGCGCTTGCGGCGCGCCACCATGTCCACCGCCTGCATGCGCGGCGTCTCCACCGTGTCGAAGCGCTGGGCCACCGGCAGGTGCCGGTCGGACGGCGCGGGCACCGCCATGTCGGAGCGCCAACCGCCATCATCCCGGCCCTGGGCGGCGCGGCGTGACGCTCCGCTGCCGGGTTCGGCGGGAAGGGCCTCGGTGGGCTCGGCGCGGCCCCGGCGCTCCTGGCGGGGCGGCTCCGCGCCTTCGGGACTCCGGTTCGCACCCGGCGGGGAAGCTCCGGCGGACGGAAGGGCCAGGGTCTCCTGGACGGGAGAGCGGCCGGCGGCACCGCGCGCGGGGCGCAGGGCCGCGCGCCGTTCGGAGGGCGCGGGCGCTTCGTCCGACCCCAGCGGCGGCGGCGTGGAGAAGTCCTCCACCACCTTCATGCGCGGGTTGCGACCGACGCGCGTGCCCGAGTGCCCATCCGCGCCGCCCTGGGGGGTGACCTGCCGGCGGGACTTCTGCGCGAGCACGCCCGGGGGCGCGTCCCAGCCCTGCTCCAGGGGGCCCGCATGGGCTGGGTCGGTGGCCCGCCCTTCCCTCGCGGCGAGCGAAGGCGCGGCGTCCTCCGGGCCGTCGTCGTACGGAAGGGAATCCGGCGCGTAGTCCTCCGGGCGGAACTCCTCGAAGGCGGGTGCGGCTTCCTGCGTGTTGGCGGAGGCCTCCTCTTCCGTGGGCGCGCGCGTGTACGGCATGCGCTGGACGATGGACGCCTCGTGCTCTTCCGCGTGCAGGTCCTCCATCTCCGCGCCGGAGATGGGCTCCAGGTGGAAGGGCTCCGCGAACGGCACGGGGCCGGGCACGGCGATGCTCACCTCGTTCGGGAACAGCTCCGACACGAAGCGCGCCACGTCCTGCGCGCCGGGCAGACCGCCGCCCGTGGAGAGGAAGTTGCGCAGGGCCTGGGCGAACTCGCCGCACGAGCGGAAGCGCCGCTGGGGCGCGGGGTCCAACGCGCGCATCACCGCCGGATCCAACCGCGCGTTGATCCGCCGGTCCAACCGGCTGGGGGGCGGCAGGGCTTCGCGGCGGGTGCTCACCCCGCTGCCGGGCACCACGGCCTCGCGCAGCGTGAGCAGCTCGTAGGCGATGGCGCCCAGCGAGTACACGTCGGACGCCTCCGTGGGCGGCTCGCCCCGCGTCACCTCCGGCGCCCGGTACGCGCTGCGTCCGCGATGCGCGAAGGTGCGCTTGAGCTGGGGCACGGAGAGCAGCGCCTGGAGCGCGCCGAAGTCGCAGATGGCCGGGTAGCCTTCGCGGGACAGCAGCAGGTTGCCGGGGGTCAGGGCCCCGTGGACGACGCCCGCGTCGTGGGCCAACTGCACCGCGTCCGCCAACTGGATGACGATGGACAGCGCCACGGTGGGCGGCAGCAGCACTTCCTTCGTGTTGAGGCGCTGGAGCGCGACGCCCAACGTGAAGCCATCCACGTCCTCGCGCACCACCGCGAGCCGCTGGCGCACGAAGCCCAGGTCCACGACGTGGAGGATGCCCGGGTGGCGCACGGGCTGGAGCCGCCGGACGGTCTCCGCGAGCTGGCGGGCGTAGGCGGGGTCGGAGGTGCGCTGCAGGAACAGCTTCACCGCGACGGGGATGGTGGGGACGAGCAGGGCCTCGTACAGCTCCGCCAGGTCGCCCGCTTCGGTGCGGCCAATGAGTCGGTACGTCCCGCTCATCGCGTCTTCCGCGCCGTCTTCGCGGCGGACGTTCGGGGACGGCGGGCCACTGCGGCGAACACGAAGCCGCACCACACGCACGACTCACCGCGTCGGCCCCGGGGAAGCTCCAGGGTGCACCCGGGGCAGCGCGGCCGGGCGCGGCCTGCGCCGACCCTGGCGGTGGCGGCGGAGACGCTGGGGCGGGAGCGGAC
>NZ_RAVZ01000632.1 GCF_003611635.1 Corallococcus terminator
ACCTTCTTGTTGGGCCCGCTGGTGGCCGGCTCCGAGTTATTCATCTGCCGAAACAGGTCGCCAATTTCAAGGTAGGCAAGCCGGCCTGGGTCCTTCGCCCCGAGTGAATTCTGGAGAATCCGGGTGAAATGCTCGCTCGGGAGTAGGCGCAAATCCTCCGAGAAAAGCGCCATGACGCACTGGAGGACGAACCGCTGGGCAACCTCACGGCTGAGGCCACGCGCAGTCATGCTGTTGAATGTAGCTGCGACCCTGGCGGCGGCGTCACGGGTGACCTCCACCCGGTTCACGCCGAACACCGGCTTCTCCAACTCAGGCTTCAGGAAGGCGAGCACCTCGGCGCGCACTGGAAGCTCGGCGAGCGTGATGCGATCCACGGGCTCCTCGACCTCGGTTTCGAAGTCGTAGACCCACAGTTCGTCAAAGTTGCAGAGGATCACCCAGCGGGGCCGATTCGGCACCAGATACTTCCAGTACTCGAATGCTTGGTTTGTGTGCCGCCGGAGCTGCTCCCCCCTCGCTTTCATCTCGATCAGTACGCGGGGTCTCCAAACGAGGTCCGCGAAGCTGGTGCTTTTCTTGTCCCCCTTCAGCCGCTTGATTGGATCCTCGAACCGGGCCCCCGCTTCGATGGCCCCTGGATGCCCGAAGGCCCGGAACAACCGGTCGAGGAAGGTTTGCGCCTCAGCGCGCTCATGGCCCTTGATGTTCTGCTTCACCCACTCCACGAACTTCGCGAGTTCGTCAACCTCGGACCTGATGCGGCGCAAATCTACTCACCTCCTGAAGTGGCCAAATTGTACTATTACCTCATGCAGAAGGGAGCGGGCGAACGGAACCAAGGGTTGCCCGGCTGCTCTCAACGAGGCCCAGAGTAGCGGCCGTCGGAGTCGGAACGGGCCCTGCGGCCCTGGGTTAGCGGGCAGATTTGCCGGTTAACTTGGGTTCGGTTGACGTGAGCGCCGAGGTTTGATCTCCTCGGGGAATGAGCGAAGGGCACCCCACCCCGGAGAAGCTGCGGCGGGCCGTCGTGCGCGCTTTTCACGAGGAGGGGTTGTCGTACGAGCAGATTGCCCAATTACTAGGTATCGGAGAGGCCACGGTCGGACGCGTGCTGCGACTGTACCGAGAAACAGGCGACGTCGTGCCGCGGCCCCGGGGCGGCGGGAACTTCTCGCCCATCCGGGGCAAGGTCGCCACGCAGCTCAAACGGCTGCTCGCCCAAAGGCCCGACGCAACAGCGCGCGAGTTGATGGATGCGCTGACGGCACGCACGGGTGTCGTCACCAGTCGGCCTGCGCTGCAGCGAGCGCTGCACCGGCTGGGCTTCGCTCTCAAATAGGCGTCTGCGTCAGGGTGTCCTAGAGAACTGGAGGGGTGCCCGCTGGACCCAGCGGCGAGGTGAGAGCGAGGGCGGGGTGGGCAGTGCTTCCGGCAGTCGTGGTCCGGGCGCCCGGACCACGCGGGGCTCAAGCGGGCGGACTGGGCTCCTCACTCTCCCGGTAAGCTGGGGTGCGGAAGTGCCGTCCTCAGCGGATCTCCATCCGCTGCTCGACGATGATCCGGAGGTCATCGGCGGAGTACCGGATGCTCTTGCTGAGCGAACGGTCAAGGCGGTGCACCGAAAGCGTGTCGTGCAGCTCAGGCCGTCCGCGATAGAAGTCCCCGAGCGCGGTGAGGCAATCACGGCTGTGCGTCGTCGCGATGATTTGCAGGTCGCGTTGAAGCGCCGTCTCGACGAGCAACTGCCACACGTCCTTGAAGAGTGAGTGGTGAATGCCCGCCCCGAGCTCATCAAGCAGCAGGAGGCCGCCAGTGGCCACCTCAAGGGCCTGAGCGAGCGCCACAAGGCACTGGGTGCCGGAGCCGTGCGGGTTGGGTGTAAGCGGACCGATGGCGAGAATAGGCGCGTGCAGTCCCGTGCGAGCCTGGGACGTGCCGGGGGACGACGTGTCGAGAGCGCGAGCCGGCGCGCTCGCGGACACGACATGGCCCATGCTGTCCAGTTTCGAGGCCTCCCTGGGTGCGGATACAGCCGCAGGAACTGAGGAC
>NZ_RAVZ01000633.1 GCF_003611635.1 Corallococcus terminator
GCGCATCTCCGCGCCGCCCCTGCCCCCGAGCACCAAGCGCACCCCCAAGCCGGATCCGTCTTGAACGTCGCGTCCCGGCCGGCGGGTGGTAAACCTCCCGGCCCATGACCTTCTTCTTCCATCTCCACTCGGGGCTTCGCTACCTGGTGCTGCTGTCCGGCGCCATCGCGCTCGCGTACTTCGCGTTCTGCGTCGCCACGAAGAAGCCGTTCGACAAGGTGGGGCGCATCATCGGCGCGTCCTACTCCGGCTTCCTCCAGCTTCAGGTGCTGGTGGGCATCGCGGTGCTCGTCACGCGCGGCTACTACCCGGCGCTCATCGGGCACATCGTGATGATGGTGCTGGCGGTCGGCTCCATCCAGAGCCTCCTGTCGGTGAACCGTCGGCGCACGCCGCCGGGCTACGTGCTGCCCCTGGTGGGCACCGTGCTGTCCCTGGTGTTCGTCGCGGGCGGCGTCATGGCCATCGGGCGCAGCCTGTTCAAGTCCACCGCGTTCTGAATCGGTCCGCCGCCGGGACCTGGACCCTGGTGGTCCGAGTCCCAGCGGGGCAGGGTCCGTACCGCCTGATCAACGACGGGTTCGGCGGCGCAGGCTCAGCGGCACGAGCAGCGTAAGCAGCAGGGGCATCAGGCCCGGACTGGTGCTGCATCCACCGTCCTCTTCGTCCTCCGGCGATTCCTTCTCCGGCCCGGAGCCCGCATCCGCTCCGCCCGTGCCAGCGTCGGCCGAGCCCGAGCCCGCGTCCGCGACGCCCGTGCCGGCATCCGTGCCGCCCGTGCCCGTGCCGGCATCCGTGCCGCCCGTGCCCCCGTCGGTCGTGGTCGCCGCGCAGGTGCCCAGCGAATGTTCGAGCGCGCCCAGCGTGTACGCCGACGCCGACGGGCGGGGCCGCGCGCAGAAGTCGTCCGGCACCGAGGCATTCCGCGCGGCGGCCCCCACGAGGGACGCCACATTGCCCTTGACGGTCAAATCCCCCTCGAGCGGCGCCACGTACCAGGACGCCCACGTGGCGGTGGCCACGTTCGTCAGGTTCGTGCCCGCGGTGAAGGTGCCGCCCTCGCGGACGCGGATGACCGACGACAGCACGTTGCCGTGGGCCTCGCCCGTGCTGGCCGCGAAGCGGAAGTCCACGCCCGTGGTGCCGATGAACGTGTTGAACAGCACCCGCGTGTTCGCGGCCTTGTTCAGGTAGACGGCGACGTCGGAGCAGTTCGCGACGATGTTGTTGCGCATCACTCCGTCCGAGTGCTCCGGCGTGCAAGGCACCGACGCGTCGAAGGCCGGCGCGCAGAACGCCGCACCCGTCCCGCCCCCGCCGAAGGACAGGCCGATGCTCGTGTCCGCCAGGGCGCGGTCCTTCGCGCAGACGACGCGGTTGCGCTCGAAGAGGCCCCGCTTGCCGCCGCTCTTCATGAAGGCGCCGTAGGAGATGCCCCCCGCCTTGGAGAAGTCGTGCAGTTCGTTGTCGCGGACCACCCAATCCTCGCCCGTGTCGATGTTCAGCTTGGTGACGGGGGTCCCCGTCGCGCGGGCGTGCGTGTCGTAGATTTCGTTGCGCTCGATGAGCCCCCGGTGCGGCATCTCCCAGACGCCGGACGCGTTCTTCACCGCGTTCACCTTGAGCTGCGCGTTGAAGTCGCGCACGCGGCTGTTGCGCAGCACGAAGCCCTCCGCGTGCCCCGTCACATGGAACGCGTGCTCGCAATCCTGGTCGGCCGCGCAGACGCCCTCCACGGTGAGCCCATCGAAGGTCCAGTACCGGCCCGACACCTTGAAGCCCTCCACCGCGTTGAAGCGCACGAGCGCCCCGTGGCGGTTCGCGGCGCGCACGGTGATGGGCTGGGCCTGGGTGCCCTCCGCCGCGCAGTTCACGTTCGCGTTGAAGGTGTACGTGCCGTTGGCGAGGACGAGCTCGTCCCCGGCCTTCGCGGCGGCGAGCGCGGTCTGAAGCTCGGTCACGGTGGAGACGTTCTTCACCGCCGCCCCGCCGGTCAGCGGCAGCAGCAGCAGTGCGAGGCAGAGGGGGCGCATGGGGGGACTCCAGGGA
>NZ_RAVZ01000634.1 GCF_003611635.1 Corallococcus terminator
ACCCCCACCCTCGATGCACGATTGGGATTGCCCGCCCCACACAGGGCCCCAGGTCACGTGTGGGCCCATCGCGCACCGGGCGCCATTCCTAGACATGCCAGGACAGCCGGGGCGTCCCTACCGTACGCGTCGTGAAGGGCGTCAGGGTCAGGGGTGACACATACAGCCCCCGCCGCTCCCGCTTCCACCAGGCCCCGGTGCGCTGGCGCTCCTCACGGGAGGTCATCCGGTAGTCATGGAGCACCGCGCGCACCATGCGGGGCGGATGGTCCGGAAAGGGATTGGCCGCGAACAGCCCCAGGACCTCGGGCGAGCCCTCCAGCAGCCGCTCCATCAGGGCCAGGAACCACGAAGGCGGCCCGCCCAGCGCGGCGAACCACATCTGCCAGTCCAGCCGGGGCTGGTGGGGCGCCACCTGGCGCGGCGGCCGATCCACCGCCGAGACCTTGTAACGGAAGGGATACGCCACCCAGTGCTCGCCGTCGTCCGAGCCCTCCACGGTGATCTCCGGCCGGTCCACCGTCATCATCGCGAACAGGCCATAGGAGTTCACCGAGTGCAGCGGGTGCGCCCGGTCCTCCAGCCAGCCCACCGCCTTCACCACGCGCGCCGGGCCGCGCGGCCACCACCCCATCCGGCGCAACAGCTCCGTGGTGCCCAGCGCCAGGAACGGCACCGCCGCCACGGTGGACAGCGCCGTGCTCAACACCGACGGCCGCCGCGCGGGCCCGGCATCCCGCCACAGGCGTTCGGGGAGCACGCGCCGCAGGGCCGCGTCGTCCAGCAGCCACAGCCCCAGGGCCAGGGATTGGAAGTTGAAGAAGCCGTAGTTGCCCGTGCCGACGATGGCCGCCTGCAACGCCGCGAAGGCGCCGAAGGCGACCTGCCGCACGCGCCGGGGCCCGAAGGCGAGGAAGGGCACCCCCGTCTCCACCGCCAACACCCCCGCGGTGCCCGCGTGGCGCACCTGACGTGGAAGCTGGTGCGCGGCCCAACCGCCCCGCGTGGGCAGGGGCGCGGTCTCGAAGTACACGTCGCACGCGCTCAGCTCGCGCCATGTCCGGTCTCCCGAGTGGAACTTGCTCACCCCCGAGCCGAAGTAGAGCCGGAACACGAGCATCCGGAAGAGGAACACCTCCAGCGCGGACACGTCCCGCCTGCCCAGCCCGGGCCTCAGGCCCACCGGCGCGGTGAGCGCGCCCAGCGCACCCATCTCCAGCAACAACACGTCCCACTGGAACGACAGGAACTCACGCCCCAGGGACACATAGGACAGGTACAGCGCCCACAGCGCCTTCGCGCTCAGCGCCGGGGCCACGTCGAGGATGAGTGCCAGCGACAGCGCCTGCCCCACGCGACATCCTCGCACCAGCGCCACGTCGGACGCGTCGAGCCAGAACACCGACGGCCGCCGCCACTTGCCCTGCGCGGCCCAACGCTCGGACTTCGCCACCTCGCGGATGGGACGGATGCCCTTCTCGCCATAGAGCCCCAGCACCTGGCGACCCAATGACGTGAAGGCGATGAGGAAGGTTCCCCCCAACAAGCGCAGGAAGGCCCAGCGCACCAGCCGGTGACTGGCGGGCTCCGTCACCCGGCTGAACAGCCACGTGTCCAGGCGCGACGCGCGACGCCGGTTGCGCGCGATGAGCGAATACACCGCGCCCGCGCCCTGCTTGATGCCGGGCAGCAACCCCAGCCGCGCGGCGAAGCGCGTGCCCGGATAAGGCGACCAGGCGAGCATCCGGAAGACCGCCTCCGCCCCTGACGAGCGACGCCCCGAGGGTTCCACGAGCTGCATGGCGCGCCGCATGTGTGACTTCGAAATGCCCAGCAACCGCCGCAGCCAGCCGCTCGCGCGGACGAAGCGCACGCGCCCTTGCGTGTCACCGCGCCACCGCTCCACCCAGCGCTTGCAGAAGCCACAGTCCCCATCGAACAGCACGAGCGGTCGCATCGCGTCCTCCATCGCCACCCGTCAAAGGTGCGTGCGGCGCGGTTGATGCGAAGGGGCCTGCTGGAAGGGCGGGCGGGCAG
>NZ_RAVZ01000635.1 GCF_003611635.1 Corallococcus terminator
GGAGGGGCTCACGCGGGACGGCGCGCTGCGGCTGGCGCCCCGGCTGATGGTGGGGCGGCACTTCGGCTTCCTGCGCGGAGGCCTGGAGGTGGGCTTCCTGAGCCGGCCGCAGCAGGCGCTCACCCAGCGGCCGGGCATCCTGGTGGATGAAGTGGGCAACGAATTGCGCATCGGCGCGGCGCTCGCGACCACCGGGCGGCGGCTTCGCTGGGAGCTGAACGTGCGGGGCATGGTGCCGCTGACGAATCAGCCCGGGGCGGTGGAACTCCTGCCTGGAGCGCGCTACCTGGTGAAGCCGACCTTCGAATTGTTCGCGCTGGCGGGCATGGGCGTGGGCAGTGCGCCGGGCACGCCGCTCTTCCGGTTGATGGTGGGAGGCGCCTTCGGCGACGTGACGCCGGAGCGCGGACCGGGTGAGTCGTCCGTCAACTGCGAGCCGGGGCTGCCGCACACCATTGAAGAGTGCCCGGACATGGACGAGGACCACGATGGGGTGCGCAACGGCCTGGACCGGTGTCCGCAGATTCCCGGCACGCTGGAGCGCAACGGCTGCGAGAAGATGGACACGGACTCCGACGGTCTGGAGGACGCGCTGGACATGTGCCCCGTGGAGCCCGGTCCGGCTTCTGCCCAGGGCTGCCCGCTGCGCGACACGGACAAGGACGGCACGGAGGACGACTCGGACACGTGTCCGAATGAAGCGGGTCCGCCAGAGAACCAGGGCTGCCCGGTGCGCGACGCGGACAAGGACGGCATCGACAACGACAAGGACGCGTGCCCGAACGAGGCGGGGCCCATCGAGCGCGACGGCTGCCCGGAGACGGATACGGACAAGGACGGCGTGCCCAACCGCATCGATAGCTGCGCCAACGAGGCTGGGCCGTACGACAACCTGGGCTGCCCGCAGCACATCTACCCGCTGGTGGTGCTGCACGCGACGCGGCTGGAGACGCGCGGGAGGGTCTACTTCGAGCCCGCGCAGACGCGTGTCAGCTCGCGCTCCTTCGCGGTGCTCGACTGGGTGGCGCAGGTCATCCTGGAGCACCCCGAGTTCCCGCTGATCGCGGTGGGAGCGCACACCGACGACCGCGGTCTGCCGGAAGCGAACCGCCAGTTGTCGCAGGGGCGGGCGGCGGCGGTGCGCCAGTACCTGATTGGCAAGAAGGTCCCGCCCGAGCGCCTCGCGGCCTACGGGTACGGACAGGATCGTCCCATCGACAGCAACCTGACCTCCGTCGGCCGGGAGAACAACCGCCGCGTGGAGTTCGTGATCGTCGACCCGCAGGCGGAGAAGCCAGCGGCCCCGACGCGTGAGCCTGGATCCGGAGTGACCCGATGATGAAGTCCTCGATATTCAAGGCACTGGTGACCGGCCTGATGCTGGTCGGAACCGCCATCGTGGCCCCTTCGGACCCGTTCTTCCTCGGGACCGGCGGCAGCCACTACACCGCCCGGAACCCGGACACCGTCATCAATGACTACGCGCAGGTGACGAAGCCCGTCGCCGCGGGCGCGTCCCGGATCCCGGTCCTTTCCACGCAGGGGTTCGCGGCAGGGGATCTGGTGCTGGTGATCCAGATGCAGGGCATGGGGTCCACCCTGGGGGAAGGCAATCCCTTCGCCATCGAACTCACGGAGGGGCAGGTGGGGACCTGGGAACTGACACGGGTCGAGCGCGTGCACCTCGACAAGGAGGAGGCACTGGAATTGAAGGCGCCGCTCGTTCAGTCCTACGCGGCGTCGGTCACGCAGGTGGTCCGGGTTCCTGAATATGAGGACATCACCATTCCGAAGGGGACGAGCGTGGTCGCCCGGGAGTGGGATGGAAGCACTGGCGGTGTCGTGGCGTTCGTGGCCCGGGGAACGGTGGCGAACCATGGGTTGATCGATGCGAGCGCCAGGGGATTCCGTGGGGGGCTGTTCGTCCCGGGAGGTTTGGGGATGACGTCGTGCGCGGACAGCAATGCGTCCCCGGCCATCAGCGGTGCCTGGCAGGGCGAAGGGGTGGATCCCCTCCGATACGG
>NZ_RAVZ01000636.1 GCF_003611635.1 Corallococcus terminator
GCCGGAGGCGCTGGGCGAGCGCACGCCGGGGCTGGACGGACGGGCCACGCCCGAACTGGACGGCCGGGATACGCCAGGGCTGGACGGCCGCGACACGATCCCCGGGCTGGACGCGCGGCCATTGCTGGACGGCATCCGCGCGCGGCCCTGGGACGGCTCCGACGAGGGGGACTGCCACGCGGCCAGTTGGTCCTTGAAGCTGGGCGGCAGCTCCACCTTGCGCCCCTCCGCGGTGAGCTCCTCCGCGAAGAGGTAGGACATGAGCTGGCTCAGCATCGTGGGCGTGAAGCGCGGCGTGTCGCGGTAGAGCATCTCCACCAGCGATTCGCTCAGGTCCTTCGCCGTCTGGTAGCGCGCGTCGCGGTCCACCGCCATCGCGTGCGCGACGATCTGCTCCAGGTCCTCGCCCACGCCCGGGTTGATGGCGGACGGCGGCAGGCAGTCGCCGTCGATGATGCGGGGCAGCACGGTGACGAACTCGCCCTCGAAGGGGCGCCGGCCGCACAGCATCTCGTAGAGGACGATGCCCGCGGCGTACACGTCCGTGCGCGCGTCCAGGTCCTGCTGTCCCCGGGCCTGTTCGGGGGAGAAGTACGGGTACTTGCCCTTGAGCGTGCCCGGCGACGTCTTGGCCTCGACGGCGCTCGTCGCCTTGGCGATGCCGAAGTCGATGACCTTGACCTCGCCCTCGTAGGAGATGAGGACGTTGTCGGGGGACACGTCGCGGTGGACCAGACCCAGCGTCTGGCCGTCCTCGCCCACGTGGCGGTGCGCGTAGTCCAGGCCTTCGCACAGCTTGCTGGCGATGTGCAGCGCCAGGGGTTGCGGCAGGAAGCCCACTCCGGCGCGGGCCGCGCGGCGCAGCACCTTGGACAGGGGCTGGCCGTGCACCAGCTCCATGGCGATGAAGTACTGCCCGTCCACTTCACCGAAGTCGAAGATCTGCGCGATGTTGCCGTGCGTGAGGCCGGCCGCGACGCGCGCTTCGCTGATGAACATCTCCACGAAGTCGTGGTCGTCCACGAAGTGCGGGAGGATCTGCTTGATGACGCAGGGCTTCGTGACGCCGGCCGCACCCGTCAGGCGCGCGCGATACGTGACGGCCATGCCCCCCGCGGCAATCTTGGAGACCAGGACGTACTTGCCGAATTGCTGGGGACTGGGTTCTGCCACGGGCGATCAGACTTGGCCGGTAAAGGGGAAAGCCCGAGCATACTCGCCTTCGCCCGAAAGTCCCGGGCGCGCTCGCATGGCATGCGAAGATTTCGCTCCAGGTGCTGAAAGCGGGGCATGCAGGCGTGGTGGGTAGTGACAACCCGTGGAAATGACTGGACGTCCAGGGTGGGCGGGCGGTGGGTGTGAGGTGGGCTGTTGCGCCGGTTCACACTTCTTCACGGTGCTTCCTTCAGCGCTTCCCCGGGGCGGGGTTATCACCTGCGCCATCCTGGACCTCGGGTCGGGATGGAGGCGGCGGGAAGGTCGCCTCCAGGGAAGCGAGACAACGGTCATGGGGCAAGCGCGCCCGGTACGGAATGGAGCGGCCGCCTTCGCGGTGGCGCTCGGGCTGCTGCTGGCCCCGGGGAGCGCGCGGGCGCAGGACGACGGCGGGTGGCTGTCCGCGTTCCAGCTCCTGGCGAGCAGTCCCGAACTGGGCGGCAGCGACGTGCCCCGGGACATGCCGGTGCGCAAGGGGTCGCGGGCGTCGGTGGTGCCGCCGGAGGTGATGGCCCGGGTGCTGAAGGAGCCAGGGCCCCGGCTTGTGCCCACGGCGTCCGCCGACGAGTCCGGCCCGGTGGTGGCACCCGAGCGGAGCGGCGGCGTGCCGGTCTACGCGGAAGCCGGTGAGCTCCAGCGGTCCGGTTCCGGTTCCCTGGAAGAAGACGTGCCGTCGCGCGGTGGAGGCCGGGTCTCCGAGCCCCGTGTCCGGCTGACGCAGGACGCGGCGCCGCTCCCGCCGTTCAAGGCCTTGCCGGTGGTGGTGGCGGTGGTGCCGGGGCTGTTGCTGCACGGGGCGGGGGCG
>NZ_RAVZ01000637.1 GCF_003611635.1 Corallococcus terminator
GTGCAGGAATCCGCGCCTGTCGAATCCCCGGCGTCCCCCCACCCCGTGCACCTTGCCCGGCACCGGTCGGCGGTGTTGGATGCCCCTCGCGCAGGCCGGTTCGCTGTTGGGACCACCGCCACGAGGAGCGGTAACGGCCGCGGGTGTTGGAGTGGGCCGCGATGACGGTACGAGCGAAGGTCGGGCGTTTGGCGGCGATGACGCGGCGGCGGAGCACCCTGCGACAGGCCTTCCAGGGGCTTGGCACCGGGCCCTTCGTGGGCGTGCGTCCCGGACCGGGTGCGCCCCGCGCGGACAGTCACCTGCTGGAAGAGACGGTGCGCGAGCGCACCGCGGCGCTGGAGGCCGCCAACGCGAAGCTGTCCAGCAGCCTGGAGCAGCTCCACGCCACGCAGGCCCAGTTGCTCTTCGCCGACCGGCTCATCGCCCTGGGGCGCATCGCCGCGGGCGTGGGCCATGAAATCAACAACCCGCTGGCCTTCATCCTGAGCAACCTGGAGTACATCCACCAGGAGCTGCAGCAGAAGGAGCGCCTGTCGGAGCAGGACCGGCAGGAGATATTGGAGGCGCTGGCGGAGACGCGCGACGGGGCGGAGCGGATCCGGCTCATCGTGCGCGACTTGCAGACGCTGTCGCGCGCGGAGGACGTGGGCAGCGGGCCCGCGGAGCTGGCGGCGGTGGTGCGCACGGCGGCGAAGATGGCCATGCACGAATTGCGGCACCGCGCGCGCCTGGTGGTGGAGTGCGACGGCGTGCCCCCGGTGCAGGGCAACGGCTCACGGCTGGGCCAGGTGTTCCTCAACCTGCTGCTCAACGCGGCGCAGTCCATCTCCCCGGGCAACGCGGAGGCCAACGAGGTGCGCGTGGTGGCCCGTCCCGGAGCGCCGGGCCACGTGCTGGTGGAGGTGCGCGACACCGGCTGCGGCATCGCGCCCGAGCACCGCGAGCGCATCTTCGACCCCTTCTTCACCACCAAGCCGCTGGGCGTGGGCACGGGCCTGGGGCTCGCGGTGTGCCATGGCATCGTCACCTCGTTGGGCGGGACGCTGACGATGGAGAGCGCGCCGGGCCAGGGCAGCATCTTCCGCGTGTGCCTGCCCGTGGCGGGCGCCTTCGTACAGACGCCCCGTTCTCAGGCAGACTGGGCCTGACGGGCGTCCCTTCCGGGTGTCCCGGTGCGTGGCGCGCGCGAGGTCCCGGGATGCTGATGGACACCCCCTCCCTGCCGGTGTTGGCCCTGGTGGTGCTGGTCATCTCCGGGCTGGTGAAGTTGCTGACCGTCGCCCTGGGGTGGCTGGCCTGGCGCACGCGCGCCGCGGAGCGCCTCCGGGTGTACCGGCGCGAGCTGGCGGAAGGGCAGCTTCGCAGCGAACTCTGGGCGGCGGTGGGCGTGCTGCTGGCCGACGCGGTCATCATCGCCGGCTTCCTCTATTGGACGGGCCCCAAGCATGCGCCCTTCAGCGTGTCCGCCACGCTCTGGACGTACGCGTGGATGTTCGTGGGCTACGAGGTGTGGTTCTACGCGACGCACCGGCTGATGCACCTGCCCCGCTTCTACCGCTTCCATGCGCAGCACCACGTGGCCAAGGTGACGGCGCCCCTCACCGCGCTGTCCTTCTCCGTGCTGGAGCGGGTGTCGCTGATGGGCGGCGGGCTGTGCCTGCACTACGCGGCGATCCACCTGATGCCCGGCACGCAGGCCGGAATCCTCGCCTACATGCTGACCAACTACGCCCTCAACGCGGTGGGCCATGGCAACACGGAGTGGCTGCCCAAGCGCTTCGTGACGTCCTGGGTGGGCCGCATCTTCTTCACGCCCACGTTCCACGCGATGCATCACGCCCGCTACCAGGGGCACTACGGCCTCTACACCGTGCTGTTGGACCGGTGGTTCGGCAGCACGTTCGAGGACTATCCGCAGGTGCATGCCCGGGCCCGGGACGGCGAGGGCCTCACCCGCATGGGAGAGCGGCTGCCCGTGGCC
>NZ_RAVZ01000638.1 GCF_003611635.1 Corallococcus terminator
GCGCCCCCCGTCGCGCACTCGCCGGTGCGCCCGCCCGTGGGCAATGCGCCGGTACCGTCGCCGTCCGTCCATGCCGTGCCGCCGGCCCCGCCGTCGCCTGTCCCGCCGGTGGCTACGCGTCCCCCGCCCGCCGTCGGAGCGCCTCCCGCGTCCGGCAAGGGGCTGACGCCCGGTCAGCGCAAGGGGCTGGTGGTGGGCGGAATCGGTGTGATTCTCGCGGGCCTGGCGCTGGTGTTCGTGCTGCCCGGCGGGGGCGTGGAGGTGCGCAACGCCCAGGCTGGCGAGCGCGTCTACGTGTCGGGCGTGCTGCTCGGGGCGGACCACTCCCTGCCGGAGAGCCCGGGAGGGTGGCTCATCTCCACCGCCGTGGATGGCCGGCTGCACCGCTTCGGCAAGGTGTCGAAGGCGGAGCTCATCGACCTGCGCACGCTCGCGGATGCCGCGCCCCAGGCGGACGCCAAGGGCATGCTCAGTGTCACCGGCCCCGCGGGCTGCCGCGTGGCGCTGGGCTCCCAGGTGCTGGAGAGCGCGACGCCGCTCGTCAGTTCGATGCCCGCGGGGCGCGAGTTCGAAGTGCGCGTCACCTGTGGCGGCAAGCCCGACGTCGTCCGCTGGGTGATGGCCGTCCCGGGCCAGAGCGTCGCGCTCGACGTGCCCTGAGCCGTACGCGGGACATGAGGGACAGGGGCTGCCTCCACGGGGCGCCCCTTCACCCTGGCTCCTGCGTCTACAGCGTCCGCAGCAGGTAGCGCTTGTAGTCGCCGTAGCCCGGAAGGTCGCTGCCCAGCGACCCGTCCACCTTCGCCTTGACGGTCAGGGTGCCCCCCGCGAGTTCGAGCGTGTAGCCGGGGTCTTCCTTGTGGATGACGTGCACCGTCTTGATGCCGTCGCGCACGGCCTCCTTTCCAATGGTGTCGCCGCAGACGGCCTTCAGGTCGTCGATGAGGCGGTCGAAGATGCCATTGGAGATCATCTGGATGGCGGCCACGGAGGTGAAGCTCTCCTCCTCGAGGGTGACCTGGAGGTCCGCGCCGCCCGCGGCCGACCTCAGCTCCTCCAGCTTCGGCGCGAAGGACTCTTCCTTGAACGCCGCCAGCTCCTTCCGTTCCGCGAGACCCATGGTGCCGTTGCTCCGTGATGTGTCCGGGCGGAAGCGCCCGACGCCCTGGGACGGTCCTGGACGCGACCCCCGGCTGTCAACGCCCGGAAGCGGCGGAAAAGGCGTCCCGTCCTTCCAGGTTCCAGGAAGGGTGGTGCCCCTCAGTCGTGCTTGCCCACGTGCAGGTCGCCGTGCTGCACGCAGACCCAGTGGAAGGCACAGGAGCACGCCACCGCGCGCGCGTGCGTGCAGCAGCGGCCGCCAAAGTGCTCCGGCAGGGGCTCCCGTCCCTGCGCGGGCGGTTCGGGCAGCTCGCGCGGCGCGCCCCGGCCGGAGTCCGCGGGCACGGTGCCGCAGCAGCCCTTCGGCAGGCAGTCAGGGCACAGGGACAACTCGCAGTGGGCGCACCAGTCGAACACTTCACCGGCGGTGCCACGGCGTTCACAACCTCCACAGGCGTCGAACATGGGCGTCCTCCAGGCTCACTCCACACGAAGGTAGAGGAGGGGTCCGACATCACGGGCCGTGCGAAGCAGAACAGGCGCTTCGGGTGGGGTAGGCGATGGATGTCCAACGCTCCGACCGCGCACCTTCCACGGGTGGACGCGACGCAGGCGGTACGTCGGTCCGTGATCCCTTGCGTCACTGGCTGGGGATTCGCATGGAACATAGGTCGTAGATGTGTTCCGGAAATCCGGGGAGGACGCAGCCATGCGCAGACACCGCCGCATCATCGGAGTGTTCGGCTCCGGAACGGAGGCCCACGAGGAGTGGGTCGTCCCCCTGGCGCGGTGGATCGCCGAGGCGGGCTTCGACCTGCTCACCGGGGAGGGCGGCGGCGTGATGAGCGCGGCGGCGGCGGCCTTCGTCCAGGTGGAGGGG
>NZ_RAVZ01000639.1 GCF_003611635.1 Corallococcus terminator
GTGGAAACGGCGGGGGCCGGCGAAGGACACGGGCGAGACCCGGTCGCCGAAGACGGGGTCGGTGAGCACGCGCGCGCCATCCACCTCCAGCAGCATCGTGCTGTGGCCCAGCCAGGTGACGCGCAGGCCGGTGTCCGGCGCGCGGGCCCAGGTGCCGCGCGGGTCGTCCACCGGGAGCGGGCCGGGCGGGGTGCGCTGCGTGCCGCCGAAGAAGTACTCCCCCAACAGGGGCAGCGGGTTGCCCTGGAGCCCGGGCCCCACGGGTGCGGTGTTGCGGAAGCCTTGGCCTTCGAACTGCCGGGAGGCCCGGCTGCGCTCGATGCGTTGTCCCGCGAGGCGTGCGCTGGGGCTGACGGTGGGCATGAGCGCGTGTCTAACACCCACGTGTCCGCCCGGCACGGTCACTCGCCAGGAGACCCGGCGGGCGGGGTGCCGTCCCGTCGGCGGGCCCGGGACAGCACGGGGGGCCTATTGTCCGACCTCCGGCGCCGCGCAGGTGGTGGTGAGCGCGGAGGACCAGAGCTGGCCGGCCGCCGTGTCGTCGAAGGCGCTGAAGAAGACGCGGTTGCCCACCCGGAGGAAATCGCGGGGGACGGACGACGCCCCGACGGACGGAGGGGCGATGTCCTTGAGACGGCGGGTCCCTCCCGTCGTGCCGTTGCTCACCCAGGGCTCAATGTTCTCTCCATTGCTGTCGGGCGCGCTGAAGTAGACGAGGTTGTCCGCCACCGCGTACACCGGCGAGCCGTACTCGTCCGACAAGCTCAGCGGGCGGCGCAGCAGCGTCGTCCCCCCGGCGGTGCCGTTCGTCACCCACAGTTGCGTGTCGCGGGGCCCCGGGCCGTTGCTGCCGATGGTGACGGAGAAGAACAGCTTCGTGCCTCCGGGTGCGGTGCTCACCTCGGAGATGTACGGGAACGCCGCGCCTTGTGAGGTGTAGTCATTGGGCAGGGTGACGACGGGCGTCGGGTTCCCGCCCGCGAGCGCCACGCGGTAGATGACCATGTACTGGGTGCTGTAGGACGTCGTCGTGACGTAAGCGTACGCGCCCAGCGTGCCCAGCACGTCCACCGCGCGGGTGGAGCCGAAGGAGGCCAGTCGCACCGTGCCGCCCGCCGTGCCGTCCGACTTCCACACCTCCGTCAGGCCCGTGCTCTCCTGCAGCGAGAACACGGCGAGCGTCCCCGAGACGCGCACGTCGACCGCATAGGTGTTGGGGCCCGCGTCCAGCCGCTTGAGCTGCACGGTGCCAGAGGCGGTGCCATCCGTGCGCCAGAGGCTGGTGGCGCCCTCCAACTCGCGCACGAAGAACAGCAGCGCGCCGCCGACCTGGGCGTCCAGGTAGCTCACATCCGCGCTCGTCCCGAAGTCGCGCAGGAGCACCGTGCCCGCCTCCGTGCCGTTCGACATCCACAGCTCGTGGCGCGTGGCCGAGGTGCCCGCGTCGAAGACCTCCCGGAAGAAGACGACGTTGTGGCCCACCGCCGTCAGGTGCGTCAGGTACGAACCCTCCGCGCCCGGCGTCAGATCCTTGACGATGCGGGTGCCGGCATTCGTGCCGTTGCTCACCCACAGCTCCTTGCCCCGCGCCACATCCGGAGCCTGGAAGAAGAGCTGGGTGGCCGTGGCCGTGAGGCTGTCCACCAGGGGGTCGAACCTGTCGCCGGTGACGGAGAAGCTCTTCACCTCCGTGGTGCCCGCGTCGGTGCCGGTGCTCTTCCAGAGGGAGCGGCGACCGTCCTCGTAGTTCACCGCGAAGTGCAGCGTGCCCTGGAGGTTCGCGAAGCTGTCCGGCGCCGCCGCGAAGCGGGGGATGCCCAGCTCCGAGGGCGGGAGGATCGTCTTCACCCGCTGCGTGGCCGCCGCGGTGGGAGGGCAGAAGGACTCCTGCGTCACCGACGGGTCCAGCGCCTGGGTGGGTTCCTGTGCGAGGGCGGCCTCCGCCTCCGTGTCCTCCAGGCCCCCGC
>NZ_RAVZ01000063.1 GCF_003611635.1 Corallococcus terminator
TCCCTACCCCAACCCGGCCGCCCCTCCCAGTGAAGGGTGTGGGCGGATTCCCTCTTCTCGACAAGCCGGCGGGCATGGTTATGGGGAAGGGTATTGGCGCGGTTCGTCAGCGCCCGGAGGCCTTCATGTCCGCAGAGACCCACCCCCAGCGGGAAACCCATTCGTTCCAGGCGGAGATCCAGCAGTTGCTGAGCCTGGTCATCAATTCGCTCTACAGCCACCAGGAGATCTTCCTGCGCGAGCTGGTGTCCAACGCGTCCGACGCGCTGGACAAGCTGCGCTTCCGCGCCATCACGGAGCCGGAGCTGCTCAAGGACGAGTCGGCCCTGGAGCTGCGCATCATCCCCGACGCCGACAAGGGCACCCTCACCATCGAGGACACCGGCATCGGCATGACGCACGACGAGCTGGTGAAGAACCTGGGCACCATCGCGCACTCCGGTTCGCGCGAGTTCCTCCAGGCGCTGGCGCAGAAGGGCCAGAAGGACATGCAGCTCATCGGCCAGTTCGGCGTGGGCTTCTACAGCGCGTACCTGGTCGCGGACCGCGTGGACGTGGTGAGCCGCGCCGCGGGTGAGAGCACCGCGTGGCGCTGGGCGTCGGAGGCGCACGGCACGTTCACCGTGGAGCCCGCGGAGAAGGCCACGCGCGGCACCGCCATCACGCTGCACCTGAAGGCGGACCAGAAGGAGTTCCTGGACGAGTGGAAGCTGCGCCAGCTCATCACCCAGTACTCCGACTATGTCGGCCACCCCATCAAGCTCCAGGTGACCAAGCACGTGGGCAGCGGGGAGACCCAGGCCACGGAGACCGCGCTGGAGGTGGTGAACAAGGCGAGCGCCCTGTGGCAGCGCCCGAAGTCGGACATCACCGACGAGCAGTACCAGGAGTTCTACAAGCACCTGACGCACGACTACGACCAGCCGCTGGCGTGGACGCACTTCAAGGCGGACGGCACGCAGCAGTTCACCGGCCTGCTCTTCGTCCCCAAGCACCCGCCGTTCGACTTGAACTCGCAGCAGCAGCGCGGCGTGCGGCTGTTCGTCAAGCGCGTGTTCATCATGGACCGCTGCGAGGACCTGGTGCCGCAGTGGCTGCGCTTCGTGCGCGGCGTCATCGACTCGGACGACCTGCCGCTCAACGTGTCGCGTGAGATGTTGCAGGACTCGGCGGTGGTGCGCTCCATCCGCAAGCACGTGGTGAAGAAGTCCCTGGACCTGCTGGAGAAGATGGCCAAGGACAAGCCGGACGACTACCGCACGTTCTGGGAGTCCTTCGGCACGGTGGTGAAGGAAGGCCTGACGCTGGAGACGGAGTACCGCGAGAAGCTGGGCGCGCTCGTGCGCTACGAGACCTCCCGCGAGGAGGGCCTCACGTCGCTGGCGGACTACGTCACGCGCATGAAGGAAGGCCAGGAGGCCATCTACTACGTCTACGGCGAGAGCCGGAAGGCGGTGGCGGACAGCCCCCACCTGGAGTCGCTGAAGCACCGCGGCTACGAGGTGCTCTTCATGACCGACCCCGTGGACGAGTGGGCCGCGCAGGGCCTGCGCGAATTCCAGGGCAAGCCGCTGGTCTCCGCGCTCAACGCGGACCTGAAGCTCCAGTCCACGGACGAGCAGAAGAAGGAGAAGGAGCAGCACTCCGAAGGGCTCAAGGGCCTCACGGACCGGATGAAGGACGTGCTGCGCGAGGACGTGCGCGAGGTGCGCGTGTCGGACCGCCTCACGGATTCGCCGGTGTGCCTGGTGGTGTCCGAAGGCGGCTCGCCGGCCTACCTGGAGCGCCTGCTGAAGGAGCGCGGCAAGGGGATGCCGCGCGTCAAGCGCATCCTGGAGATCAACCCCAAGCACCCGGTCATCGAGCACCTGCGCGGCCTCATCGCCAGGGATCCGTCGCTGCCGCAGGTGAGCGAGTGGATTGAGCTGCTGCACGACCAGGCGCTGCTCACCGAAGGCAGCCCGCTGAGCGACCCGAACCGCTTCGCCCGGCGGATGACGGCGCTGCTCACGCAGTTGGCCACGTCCGGCGCGGGCAACGGCATCCCGGACGCGTCGCAGGTGCCGCCCCCCGCCGCCGCCACCGCGACGCCGGCGCAGTCGAGCTGAGGCCGTCGCAGGTCGCGGTCATCGCCGGGAGACACCCTCCCGGTGATGGCCCGTGCGGCATGATCGTCAGGACCCGCTCGAGCGTCCCGCCTGCTCCAGCTCCGCGAGCAGGGCCTCGCCGGTCCACGCGCGACGGGGCCCGGCCTCCGCCTCATGGACGAGCTCCACGAGGCGTGAGTTCACCGGAGCGGCCACTCGGTGCTGGTGGGCCAGCCGGACGACCTCGCCGTTGAGGTAGTCCACCTCCGTCTTGCGGCCCGCGTGCAGGTCGTCCCACATGGACGAGCGCGCCTTCGGATCAATGGCCAGCATCTTCTTCGCGAGCACGGCGAACACCGCGTCCGGCATCCCCAGCAGGCGAGGGATCCAGTGCGGCGGCAGCGGCGTGAGCTTCGCGGGCTTCACCCGGGCCACGTCCAGCACGGCCAGCGCCTCGTGCTGCGCGAGCGCCACGCAGCGCCGCCACGCACGCTGGGACAACTCCTCCTTCAACGGCAGGTTGGCCAGGGCGTTGATGGCGTTGTTGAGGTTGAGCAGGAGCTTCGCCCACTGCACCGCGCCGATGTCCGCGTGCTGTTTCAGCGGCAGCCCCGCGCGGGCGAAGGCGTCCAGGTAGGGCGCGAGCAGCGCGTGCTGCTCCACCTCCAGCGTGCCCTCGGAGCCCGCGTGGAAGGCACCCTGCCCCTGCGCCGCGACGTTGAACGGAACCATGCCGGTGAGCACCGTGCGACCGGGCAGCAGGCCGCGCAGCACCTGGGCATTGTGCAGACCGTTCTGGAAGCTGATGACACTCGCGCCGGCCTTGAGCCGTGACGCGAGCGTGCGCCCCGCCTCCTCCGTCGCCGCGGACTTCACCGTGACGAGCACCAGGTCCGCCGTGCCCAGCGCCTCCTGCCCCGTGTCGATGCGCACCTGCGACGCGGGCACCTTCAGGTCGGCGCCGCGCCAGTCCGTCAGGTGCAGACCGTGGGCTCGGACCTCCGCCACCACGCGCTCGCGACCGATGAAGCGCACCGGAGCTCCATTCGCCGCGAGCCGACCACCGACGTAGCAGCCGATGCTGCCCGCGCCGAAGACGCAGATTTCAGGGGACGAGGCCATGGGCACCAAGTCTGTCACGCGGACTCACGTCGCGGGCAACAGCACGACGATGAGCACGTCCCACAGTGCATGGCTCAACCATGACGCCACGGGCGTGCCGCGCCACTCGGCCAGGGCGCCCCAGGCAAGTGACGTGGGCAGCGCGGCCAGGGCCAGCAGCGGCTCCCCGAAGACGAGCAGCACGAGGCTGGACAGCACCGCCGACCCGGCCACCGCGCCCCACCGCCCCAGGCGCGGACGCAGCGCGCCCTGCACCCGCCCGCGCCAGAACAACTCCTCCGCGGGCACGAGCACCAGCACCAGCGCCAGCGCCGTGCTCCAGGAGCCCGTGCCGAACGTGGCGTAGACCGCTTGCAGGGGTTCGCAGAGCGCGTCGGTGAAGCCGCCACAGAAGGCCCACAGGAACGCGCGCGCGCCGACGTACAGCACCACCGCCTGGGCCACGCTCCACGCGGCATCCGGAAGCGACAGGCCAGGCGGAGACCTTCGCCAGGGCCCCATCGCCCGCCATGTCACCGCGAGCCAGACAGCGCAGAAGGCGGAGGCGACGGCGAAGAAGGACGGCGGGTGCGCGTGCACCAGCGCCGTCCAGGCCAGCACCCCGCCCGTGGCCGCGGCCCGCCAGAAAGGCAGGGACGCATCACCGGGCAGCGGGGACACAGCGGGAGGAACCGTCATCGCTCCGGCAGCGTACCCCGGAGCGAAGCGTCGTCACCCAGGGGCCTTGAGCCGGCGGGCACGCTCACACGTGCCCCGCCGACACGCGGCCTGGCTTCACCTCACGGAGGAACGCACGCGCCGCCGCCCGCGCCGTCGCTGGAGCACACGTAGCCGGTGCGGCACACGCCCGTCTCCGCCGGATTGCACGAGGCGAAGCAGAAGGCACTGGCGCCATCGGTGCTCGAATAGCAGGCCGAACCCGACGGGCAGCTCGACGACAGACAGTCCTGGGTGCAGTAGCCCCCCGGGAAGGAGCTGCCGTTGGCGCACAGGCCGCCGGTGCCGCATTCGCTGCTGCTGGTGCAGGGCTTGCCGATGGTCGCGGTGGGCTGGTCGTCCTCGTCCGACTGGTAGGGAACCAGGGTGAAGCTGATGTCCGTGTTCTTCTTCCCCTTGATGACCTCCACGGTCTCCACCTGGGTGGTGTCGCGCCAGAAGCCCACGCGGTCGCCGTCGTCGAAGTATTCGCCTTCGCCGGTGTCGTCGATGGACGCCAGCACCAGGTACTCGTGGGGGGTGAGCTTCGTGGTGTATTCGTAGCCACCCGACCCGGACACCGTGCCGATGCCGTCGTCGTCGATCTGCACCTCACCCGCGGCATCCAGGTAGGCGAAGGCGATGACCGCGTCCTTGCCGCTGGTGGCGCCCACGCGGAACTTCACCAGCACCTGCGCGGTGCCCGCGCCCGAAGCACCGGTCAGGTCGATCTGCGCCACGTAGCTGCCCGCCGCAAGCGAGCCCGGGTTGACGGTCACGTTCAGCTCCGCGGACCGGTAGGCGGCGATGGACAGCGTGGAAGCGGAGACGGACACCGCGGAGGCGTTGGTCCCGGAGACGGCGACGCTCACCTGGAGCGTGCCACCGCCGTTGTTGCGCACCGACAGGCTCTGCGATTCCGCCCCGGTGAGGGAGAGCTGGGTGGAGCTGATGGCCAGCTTCGGGGGCAGGGAGGTGTCACCACCGCCCGACGCGCGCAGGACCGCCGCGTAGGCATCCACGAGCCCCGCGCCGCAACCTTCGGCGCACTTGCTCGTCGCGTCCGCCGTGTCCTTCAGGATGGCTTCCACCTCCTGGGCCTTGAGGGTGGGATCCTTCGCCAGCATCAGCGCGACGATGCCCGCGACATGCGGGGTGGCCATGCTGGTGCCCTGGTACCAGTCGTACGAAGCCTTGCCGGTGCTGTCGGGCAGGGTGGACAGCACGCCGTCCGGGAAGCCGTCGCCGTTGCGGTCCTCGCTCGTCTGGCCGCCAGCGGCCATCACGTCCACCTGGGGGCCGTAGTTGGAGTAGCTGGCGCGCTTGCCGTTGAAGCGCACCGCGCCCACGCAGATGACGTTCTGCAGGTTGCAGGGGAAGCTGTTGGCGGTGCTCGTGTTCTCGTTGCCGGCGGCGACCACGAAGATGGAGCCGCGGCTCACCGCGAGGTTCACCGTGTCCTGGAGCGCCTGCGACGGCGCGCCGTTGCCGCCCAGGCTCATGTTGATGACCCGCGCCCGGTTGGCGTTGGGCGTCACGCCCGGGACACCACCACCGCTCGCCCAGTTCATGCCCGCGACGATGTCCGCCAGCGAGCCGCCCTTCGTGCCCAGCACGCGCACCGGGATGATGTTCCGCCCTTCCCAGGTGACGCCCGCCGCGCCCACGCCGTTGTTGGACGACGCGCCAATGGTGCCAGCCACGTGCGTTCCATGGAACGACGAGCCCCCGTTGGGCAGGTCCTTGCCCTCATCCTTCGGGTTGGAGTCCACACCGTTGCCGTCCCCCGCGTTGGGGATTTCGGAGATGAGGTCGATGCCCGGGAGCATCCGCGAGTTCAGGTCCGGGTGGTCCGTGCTGCCGGTGTCCAGCACCGCGACGAAGATGGACGCACTGCCCTTGGTCAGGTCCCACGCGGCGGGCAGGTTCATCTTCGAGTAGTGCCACTGCCGCGAATACAGCGGGTCGTTGGGGACGGCGAGGGCCCGCACCCGCACGTTGCTCTCCGCGTACTTCACACCCGGCACGGACTGGACCTTGTTCAGCACGCGCACGTGCTCGGCCTCGGTGAGGGCGCGCACGTTGGAGGCGCCACTGGCCATCGCCTGCGGCTGGCGGACCTCGAAGCGCAAGAGGTGCAGGGTGTCACTCAGGTAGGCCTGATGCTCGACGTGATAGCCCTCCACCCGCGCCTGCGCGACGGCTTCTTCCGCGGACAGGCCCGGCGTGTCGAAGCGGACGATGATCTGTCCCGGCAGCAGGGACGACTCATGCGTCAGCGGCTTCGACGGGATGCCCGTGCGCCACACGCCCTTCGCGGCGATCGCGCGGGAGACCATCTTGGAGAGGTTCTTCGCGTTGGGCAGGGAGAAGAACGCATCCAGCGACGACCGGCTGCCCACAGCCGAGGAGCCGGCCTGGAACGGTTGCAGGGTCCCTTCGACAGTTCCCTTCGTGGCATCGACGTCGTCATCGTCATCGGAGCCATTACAGGCCACGAGACCTAGCATCCCCATCAGGGCAAGACGGCGGAACATGAACGGGTCCTTGGACTAGGAGTGTGTGTCCGACCCTAGGTCCCCTGCGGGCGGTGCGTCCAGCCGCCATTCGCCTGCCCGGCTGCTCATTCCCGTGAACGGAGCGCGCCCTAACGCCCCAGGTCCAGCAACACCGCCTCCGCCGCGCGGCGTCCCGACGTGAGCGCCCCGTCGATGGACGCGTTCTCGCGGTGGTCGCCGCACACGTAGAGCCCCGCAGCCAGCCGCACGGGCCGGTGCGGTTCCACCAGCGCGGAAGGGGTCTGCACGGGCAGCGCGTCCGGAAGCACATACGTGCGCAGGTGGCGCCACGCGGACACCGCCGCGCCGAACCACTCCGTGAGCTGCTCGCGCACGCGCGCCTCCAGCCCTTCCCCGTCGCCCCCGTCATCCACCACCGACACGGACACCAGCGCCTGTCCCTTCGGTGCGTACGCGGGGGACACCTCGCTCATCACCGCCACGTTGTTCACGGGCCCCCGGCCCTCGCCGTTCAGCAGGAGCCACGGCCCCTCCACCGGCGGCTCCGGCGCGGCGAAGTAGAGGCACGTCACCCGGTTCATCCTCGGCGCCGGCATGCCCACCAGCAACGACGCCGCCGTGCCGGGGTCGGTCGCCACCACCACCGCGTCCGCGTGCACCATCTCGCCGTCCGCCAGCCGCACGCGGTGGCCCCAGACATCGGCCACGCGCACCTTCATCCGCAGCGCCCCCGACGGCAGCTTCGCCGCAAGCTGCTCCGGGATGGCGCCCATGCCCCGCTCCGGCACCACCGTGTGCCCCTGGGAGAACATCCGGAACACGAACTCCAGCATCCGGCTGGACGTCGTCAGCTCACGCTCCAGGAAGATGCCGCCGAAGAACGGGCGCAGGAACGCGTCGATCATCTCCTCGGAGAAGCCCAGGTCGCGCAGGAAGCGCAGCGAGTCCTGCTGCGGGCGCTGCCACAGGTCCCCCAATTCTCCCGACGTCGCGTGCTGACGCAGCTCCAGCACGCGCAGCTTGTCCAGCAGCCCTCCAACGGGCGTGAACAGATGCGACACCGCTTCCACCGGGTGCCGCAGCGGGTCCGCCAGCGTGTGCAGTCGCCCACCCCGCCATACCTTCGCGCCTGGAATGAAACGGCGGAGCGACAAGGCCTTCAGGTCGAGCACGCGCTGTGCTTCTGGATAAGCGGTGAGGAACACCTGGAAGCCCCGGTCCAGCAGGAAGCCCTCGTGCGCGTCGGTGCGCACCCGACCTCCCGGTGCGTCCCCTGCTTCGAGCACGTGGACATCCACCCGCGCCTCACGCAGGGCCTTCGCGCATGCCAGCCCCGCGAGTCCCGCGCCCACGACGATGACCCCTGGCTTCGCCACGGTCTTCCTCCAATCCAGCGAGCGTCCGGACCCTGGCTTGTAAACGCCAGGACGTGCAAGCGAGACTCCAGGCCGGTTGCGGGCATCCGACAGTTATTGCAAACGTTCCCCCCGTGCCCGATTCCCCAAGCACACCCGCACCGGCATGGGCCGGTGTGGCCTCCGGAGAAGAAAGAGCAGGAGCACCCCATGTTGATCGTGATGCGTCCAGACGCAACGGCCCAGGACATCGAGCGTGTGAACGATGAGATCCGCCGCCGTGGCTGGCATCCGCACGCGATCGCAGGAGGCTCCCGCACGGCCATCGGCATCACGGGCAACCCGGGCGCGGTGGAACCGGAGCCCTTCCGCGTGCTGCCCGGCGTCGCGGACGCGGTCGTCATCTCCCAGCCGTTCAAGCTGGTCAGCCGCGAGGTGAAGCCCGACGACAGCATCGTGCGCGTGGGCAACCTGAACATCGGCGGCGCGGGCATCCACGTCATCGCGGGCCCCTGTTCGGTGGAGTCGCACGAGCAGATCGTCTCCACCGCGCACGCCGTCAAGAAGGCGGGCGCCACCATGCTGCGCGGCGGAGCGTTCAAGCCGCGCACCAGCCCCTATGAGTTCCAGGGCCTCAAGGGTGACGGCCTGGCGCTCCTCGCGGAGGCGCGCAAGGAGACGGGCCTGATGGTGACCACGGAGGTGAAGGACACCGCCACCCTGGCCGCCGTCGCGGAGCACACCGACATCCTCCAGGTGGGCGCGCGCAACATGCAGAACTTCAGCCTGCTGGAAGCGGTGGGCGAAACGCGCAAGCCGGTGCTGCTCAAGCGCGGCATCAGCGCCACCATCAAGGAGTTGCTGATGGCGGCCGAATACATCGTCGCGCGCGGCAACACCCAGGTCATCCTCTGCGAGCGCGGCATCCGCACGTTCGAGAACATGACCCGCAACACGTTGGATCTGAACGCCATCCCCATGCTCAAGTCGCTGACGCACCTGCCCGTGTTCGTGGACCCTTCCCACGGCATCGGCGTGCGCAAGGCGGTGCCGGCGATGATGCGCGCGGCCATCGCGGCGGGAGCCGACGGCATCATCGTGGAAGTGCACCCGGATCCGCCGCGCGCGAAGTCGGACGGCTTCCAGTCGCTGGACTTCGCCGAGTTCGAGAAGGCCATGGGTGAAGTGAGCGCCATCGCCCACGCGATGGGCCGCGAAATGGTCCGGTTGGGATAGGCGCCATGACCCTCAAGGAAGCGCTGGGCAGGGTGGTGGGCCGGCGCGACCTCTCCCGCGAGGAGATGGCCTCGGTGATGGGCCAGATGCTCGCGGGCGAGGCCTCCGCCGCACAGGTGGGGGCGCTGGCCGCTGCATTGAGGATGAAGGGTGAGACCGAGGATGAAATCCTCGGCGCGGCGGAGGCCATGCGGGCCTGCGCGGCGCGCATCTCGCCCGTGGCGGAGGTGGTGCTCGACACCTGCGGCACGGGCGGTGATGGGGCGCACACCTTCAACATCTCCACCGCGGTGGCCTTCGTGGCCGCCGGGGCGGGGGTGACGGTGGCCAAGCACGGCAACCGCGCGGTCTCCAGCCGCTGCGGCAGCGCGGACGTGCTCGCGGTGCTGGGCGTGTCCATGGAGCGGGCGCACGCGCAGGTGACGCGCGACATCGACGAACACGGGGTGGGCTTCCTCTTCGCGCCCTCGCACCACAGTGCCCTCAAGCACGTGGCGCAGGCGCGGCGGGACCTGGGCTTCCACAGCGTGTTCAACCTGCTGGGGCCGCTGACGAACCCGGCGGGGGCGCGCTACCAGCTACTGGGCACGTTCGACCGGCAGCGAGTGGAACAGACCGCGCGGGTGCTGGGACGCCTGGGAAGCCGCCGCGCCTGGGTGGTGCACGGTCACGACGGACTGGATGAAATCTCCCCCTGCGCCCCCACGGAGGTCGCGGAGCTGCGCGCGGATGGCACCGTGCACCGCTTCACCGTGAGGCCGGAGGACGCGGGCCTGGAGACCATCTCGCGAGACGCCATCGCAGGGGGTGACGCGGAGGAGAACGCGGGCAAGCTCCGCGCCCTGCTCGCGGGCGAACGCAACGGAATCCGCACCGCGGTGCTGCTCAACGCGGCCGCCGCGCTGCTCGTGGTGGGTCTGGTGGACACGCTGAAGGACGGCGTGAAGAAGGCGGAGCACGCCATCGACTCCGGGGCCGCTGAACGCAAGCTGGCCGCGCTGATTGAAAGGGTCGCGGCATGACGACCCCCTCTTCCGCCGCGAAGCCCTCGGAAGCCCCCGGCACGCTGGACGTCATCATGGCGCGCAAGCGCCGGGAGCTGGGCACCCGCCCTCCCCCGACGCACGGCACGCTGCCTCCCACGCGGGACTTCGCGCAGGCGCTGGTGCGGCGCGTGCCCGGACATCCGGTCAACGTCATCGCGGAGGTGAAGCGCAAGAGCCCGTCGGGCGGCGCCTTCCCGCATGCGGACGTGGTCGCGGTCGCGCGTGCCTACGAAGCCGCGGGCGCGTGCGCCATCAGCGTGCTCACGGACGGGCCGGACTTCGGGGGCGACCTGGAGGACCTGGTCGCGGTCCGGGCCGCCCTGGCCATCCCGGTGCTGCGCAAGGACTTCCTCGTCGCCGCGAGCGAAGTCGAAGAGAGCGCGGCCTGGGGCGCGGACGCGGTGCTGCTCATCGCGGATGCGCTCGAGGACACCGTGCTGCGCGAGATGGTGGCCGCCGCGAAGCAGTTCCGCGTGGCCGCCCTCGTGGAAGCCCACACGGCGGAACACGCCGAACGCGCGCTCGCGGCGGGGGCGCGCATCGTGGGCCTCAACAACCGCAACCTCGCCACGCTGAAGACGGACACTGGCACCGCGCTCCGGGTGATGCCCGCGCTGCGCTCCCGGTCCACCGCGCTGGTGGCGGAGAGCGGCCTCAAGACGCTCGCGGACCTCACCGCCGCGCGTGACGCGGGCGCTGACGCCGTGCTCGTGGGCGAATCGCTCCTGCGCGACGCCGACCCCGGTCGGGCCCTGCTCCGGTTGCTCGGCCTGGAAGGTGGCGGCGCGTGAACGTCACCGTGAAGGTCTGTGGCGTGACGCGCATCGAGGACGCGCGAGGCGTGTGGGCGGCGGGCGCGGACGCGATGGGGCTCAACTTCCATCCGGGCTCCCCCCGCTTCGTGGACGTGGACACGGCGGCGGCGCTGTCCCGCACGCGGCCTCCGCTGGGCGCGGTGGTGGGCGTGTTCGTCAACGCGAAGCCGGAGGACATCCGGCTGCGCGTGCGCGAGTGCGGCCTCACGGCGGTGCAGCTCCACGGCGACGAGCCGCCCGAGGCCTGCTCCGGCTACGGCGTGCCGGTCATCAAGGCGCTGCGCGTGCGCGGACCTGAAGACGTGGCGAGGGCCCGGGCCTACGTGGGCGTGGGCGATGTCTCCGGGCTGCTGCTGGACGGCGCGGCCCCGGGCTATGGCGGCGGCGGCGTCACCTTCGACTGGTCGCTGGTGGCGCGGCTCGCGGACTGCGGGGCGCCGGTGCTGGTGGCGGGCGGCCTCAAGCCGTCCAACGTGGCCGAGGCCGTGAAGGCCACCCGGCCCTACGGTGTGGATGTGGCCAGCGGGGTGGAGTCGGCCCCTGGCATCAAGGACCTGGACGCGGTGCGCGCCTTCGTGCGCACGGTCAGGACCCTCAACCTCTGGGTCGAGGGACCACCGTAGCCCCTCCGATATCTCCTGCGAGTTGGACCGCGTGTCCTTCATCCCGCGTCCACCGCTCAGTCCGAAGGTCGAACCGCCCTGCCTTCACCGCGATCCCGCCCGATTGAGCGAACCCGAGGGGGCCACGCTGTAGCGTCGGGCGCCATGACGACTCCGATCGCCACGTCCTGGCGACACCACCTCGCCCCCATCCTTGCGGCCTTCTGTCTGGGGTGCGCCACGATTGCGATGGACACCGAAACGGACTGCATCCAGCGCCACCCCGGGTTGCCGGAGGCATGCGGCCTCACGACCGCCGAAGCCGCCGCCATCATGGCCGCGAGTGTCGGCGCCACCGGCACGCATGTTGGCTCAGACGCGGAGGAGTACGACGACTCACACAACGCCAACCTTCCGGACTGGAAACGGCGGTGCATCCGGCTGTACGGGGACTGCCAGACTAAAGACTGGATCAGGAAGAAGCGCTGCTTTGCGTGCTTCGAGGACTGCACCGGACAGCACGAATGGCCCCTCGACCAGTGCCGACCGAAGGGTGGGCGATGACGATGACGGAAGATGGACCTGACTGGGACCCGATACGCGCGCTCGCGCGGCAAGTCCTCCGCCAAGGAGCGCCGCTGGTGCTCACCGACGACGTGCGCGGCCTCTTGCGACGCACGGCGCGCGAAGTGGCACTGGACGCCGCCGACGTGAGCACCGAAGCCAGCGCGCTTGCGGTATTGCGCGAGTGCTCACGGCGCATCACCGAGGGCTCCAACCGGGTGGGGGATGCACTCCACAGGATGTACCGCTACCAAGAGAACGGCGACTACGACAGCGCGCGCCAGGAAATGCGCGATGTGCTGTCCGTCGAAGTGGTCCCCCTGTACCGCGAAATCGCGCAGGGCCAACTGGCCGCCATGGCCGACAAGCCGTGACGGACAGGGCACGACGCCCGCGCCGTCAGGTCCAGCCCCCTGCAAGCGAGGCAACATCCTCTGCGACCTCTGGCCTCTCCCCTGCCAGGAGGACTTGTGCTTCATTCTGCAACCGCACCGCCACCATGAGCCGCGCTACCCCACTGCCCATGACACTCTGGCCGACCCTCAAACTGCTTGGAGTAGAGCCATGACGACGGACACGGCCGCGGGCCGCTTTGGCCGCTACGGCGGACGCTATGTGCCGGAGACCCTGGTCCCCGCGCTGATGGAGCTGGAAGCCGCGTACGCGGTAGCCCAGCGGGATGCGGCCTTCGGAGAAGAGGTCGCGCGCGTGCTGCGCGAATACGTGGGCCGGCCCACGACGCTGACGCCCGCGCACCGCCTCACGAAGTCGTGGGGCGGCGCCCAGGTGTGGCTCAAGCGCGAGGACCTGGCGCACACGGGCGCGCACAAAATCAACAACACCGTGGGCCAGGTGCTGCTCGCCCAGCGCATGGGCAAGAAGCGCATCATCGCGGAGACGGGCGCGGGCCAGCACGGCGTGGCCACGGCCACCGCGTGCGCGCTCTTCGGCCTGCCCTGCGAGGTGTTCATGGGCGCGCTGGACGTGGAGCGCCAGGCGCTCAACGTCTTCCGCATGCGCGCGCTGGGCGCGGTGGTGCGGCCGGTGGAGTCGGGCTCGCGCACGCTGAAGGACGCGATGAACGAGGCCATGCGCGTCTGGGTGTCGCAGGTGGAGGACACCTACTACGTCATCGGCAGCGCGGCCGGTCCGCACCCCTACCCCACCATCGTGCGCGACTTCCAGGCCATCATCGGCAAGGAGATCCGCGCGCAGACGCAGGCCGCCATCGGCCGGCTGCCGGACGCCATCATCGCGTGCGTGGGCGGCGGCTCGAACGCCATTGGCGCGCTGCACCCGTTCATCCCGGACACGTCGGTGCGACTCGTCGGCGTGGAGGCGGCGGGCCACGGACTCCAGTCCGGCCAGCACGGCGCGTCGCTGACACTGGGCACGGAGGGCGTGCTGCACGGCTCACGCTCGCTGGTGCTCCAGGACGAGAACGGACAGATTCAAGAGGCGCACAGCATCTCCGCCGGCCTGGACTACCCGGGCGTGGGGCCGGAGCTGGCGCACCTGGCGAAGACGGGCCGCATGGAGGTGCGCACCGCGACGGACGACGACGCCCTGACCGCCTTCTACGAGGTGGCGCGCACGGAGGGCATCCTCCCCGCGCTGGAGACGTCGCACGCGTTCGCGGCGGCGCGCTCCCTGGCCCGGGACATGGGCAAGGGACAGCATCTGGTCATCAACTGCTCGGGACGCGGCGACAAGGACGTGGCGACCATCTCCGCGCGCGGCGTTCCTCCGGCGACGGGGGTGAAGTCATGAGCACGGAACTGGGCAAGGCGTTCGCGCGGGCGAAGGCCCGGGGCGAAGGCGCACTGGTGGCCTACGCGATGGCGGGAGACCCCGACCTCGCGCGGTCGGTGGATGTGTTCGCCGCCATGGTGGAGGGCGGTGCGGACGTGCTGGAGATTGGCGTGGCGTTCAGCGACCCCATCGCGGACGGGCCCGTCATCCAGGCCGCGTCGGAGCGGGCGCTGAAGGCGGGCGCCACGCTGCGCCGCGTGCTGGACGAAGTGGTGCCGGAGGTGCGCCGCCGCTGCCCGGAGACGCCGCTGGTCATCATGACGTACGTCAACGTGGTGATGGCCATGGGCGAAGCGCGCTACGCGAAGCTCGCGCGCGAGCGGGGCATCTCGGGCACCATCCTCCCGGACCTGCCCCCCGAGGAGAGCGCCGCCCTGCGAGCCGCGTTCGACGCGGAAGGCGTGGACCTCATCCCGCTGTGCGCGCCCACGACACCGCCCGCGCGCGCGGAAGGCATCGCGAAGGACGCGCGAGGCTTCGTCTATTGCGTGTCCGTGGCGGGCGTCACCGGCATGCGCGCGGAGCTGCCCCCGAACCTGTCCGACCGACTGGACCTGGTGCGCAGGGCCGCGTCGGTGCCGGTGGTGGCGGGCTTCGGCATCTCCACCGGCGAACAGGCGAAGGCGCTGGTGGCCCACGCCGACGGCGTCGTGGTGGGCAGCGCCCTGGTGCGCGCCGCGCATTCGGACGGACCCCAGGCGGCGAAGCAGCTCTGCGCGGACATCAAGCGCGGCTTGAAGCGCTGAATGCAGTACGGTCTCCCGCGTCGCAGCACGAACGCCGGAGACCGGACATGATCACCCTGGGCCCCACCCTCGAAACCCCACGCCTCATCCTGCGGCCTCCCACGCTGCAGGACCTGGATGGCTTCTGCGCGATGATGGCGGATCCGGAATCCGCCCGCTTCATCGGCGGCCTCCAACCGCGCTCCAACGTGTGGCGGGCGGTCTGCACCATGGCCGGCTCGTGGGTCCTCCAGGGCTTCGCCATGTTCTCCGTGTTCGAGAAGTCCACGGGGAAGTGGGTGGGCCGGGTCGGGCCCTGGATGCCGGACGGCTGGCCGGGCACCGAGGTCGGCTGGGGCCTGCTGCGCGAACACTGGGGCAAGGGCTACGCCTCCGAGGCCTCCACCGCCACCATCGACTGGGCCTTCGACCATCTGGGCTGGACGGAGGTCATCCACTCCATCGAGCCGGCCAATACGCCGTCGAAGCAGGTGGCCCAGCGCCTGGGCTCGCGCCTGCTGCGCATGGAGCACCTGCCGCCGCCCTACGAGAAGGACCCCATGGAGATCTGGGGCCAGAGCCGTGAGGAGTGGCGGACACGGAAGAAGTAGCGCCGGCCTTTTTCCCACCCATCCGGCCTCCGGCTGACACAGATTGGCGCCATGAAGACTCGCGCGCCCCAGGTGGTCCTCGTCCGTCACGGTGAGACGGAGTGGAGCCGCACCAGCCAGCACACCGGCCGCACCGACCTGCCCCTGCTCGAAGAAGGCAGGGCGATGGGCGAGAAGCTCCGAGCCCCGCTGAGCGCCTGGAGCTTCGCCGCCGTGTGGACGAGCCCCCTGACGCGCGCGCTGGAGACCTGCGTGCTCGCCGGCTACGGCGACGCGGCCCAGAAGCGCGACGACCTGATGGAGTTCGACTACGGGGACTACGAAGGACGCACCGGCGCGGACATCCGCAGCACGCGCCCGGACTGGACCCTGTGGAAGGACGGCGTCCCCAACGGGGAGACGCTGGAGCAGGTGGGCGCCCGCGCGGACCGAATCATCGCGGACGCCCGCGCCATCCAGGATGACGTGCTCCTCTTCTCCCACGGGCACATGCTGCGCATCATCGCCGCGCGCTGGCTGGGCCTGCCCCCAGAAGGAGGCAGGCTGTTCCAGTTGGGCACCGCAGCCATCAGCGTCCTGGGTTCGGAGCCGGATGGCGTCCAGCCCGTGCTCGCGGGCTGGAACAACACCGCCCACCTGAAGGGCTGAGCGCTACAGCCGCCCCTCCAGGAAGTTGCGCACCAGCGCCGGACCTTCCGGCGTCAGCACGCTCTCCGGATGGAACTGGAAGCCCACCACCGGACGGGTCCGGTGACGAAGCGCCATCACCAGTCCGTCCTGGCTCCACGCCGTGGCCTCCAGTTCCTGGGGCAGCGACTCCGCCTTCACCACCAGCGAGTGGTAGCGCGCCGCCTGGAACCCCTGACTCAAACCGGTGAACACGCCGGTGCCGTCATGACGGATGTGCGCCGCCTTGCCGTGCACCGGCTCCGGAGCGCGCACCACGTCGCCACCGAACGCGGCGCCAATGGACTGGTGTCCCAGGCACACGCCCAGCACCGGCACGCGCGACTGGGAGATGGCCGCCACGCTCACCCCGGCCTCGTGCGGCGTGCACGGTCCCGGGGACACCACCAGGTGGGACGCCCCTGAAGCGGCGACCCCTGCGGCATCCAACGCGTCGTTGCGCACGACCTTCACCTCCGCCCCCAGCGTGTAGAGCAACTGCACGAGGTTGAAGGTGAACGAGTCGTAGTTGTCGATGACGAGGATCATCGCCCACCTCCTTCGCGCGCCAGGCGCAGCGCGGCGGCCATCGCGCCCGCCTTCGCTTCGGTTTCGTCCGCTTCCTTCATCGGATCCGAATCCGCCACCAGCCCCGCGCCAGCGGTCCACATCGTGCGGTCGCCATCCACGAAGAAGGTGCGCAGCGCGATGGCCACATCCAGCGTGCCGCAGAAGGACAGGTAGCCCACCGCACCGGCATAGGGCCCGCGCCGCATGGGCTCCAGCTCGTCGATGATCTGCATCGCGCGGATCTTCGGGGCCCCCGACACGGTGCCCGCGGGGAAGGTGCTCGCCAGGGCGTCCAGCGCGTCGAAGCGCGTGGTGTCCAGTTTGCCGCGCACCTGCGACACGATGTGCATCACGTGGCTGTAGCGCTCGATGATCATCATGTCCTCGATGCGCACGGTGCCCGGAGCCGCCACCCGGCCCACGTCGTTGCGGCCCAGGTCCACCAGCATGATGTGCTCGGCGCGCTCCTTCTCATCCGCGAGCAGCTCCTTCTCCAGGGCCACGTCCTCGGCCTCGGAAGCGCCCCGGCGCCGCGTGCCCGCGATGGGCCGCACCACGACGTCGCCATCGCGCACCTGCACCAGCAGCTCCGGCGAAGCACCCACCAGCGCGCGCGCCTCGCCCAGGTCCACCATGAACAGGTACGGCGACGGGTTCACCCGCCTGAGCGCCCGGTAGAGCGACAGCGGAGGAATGGCGCCCTTCGCCTCGAAGCGCCGCGCGAGCACCGCCTGGAAGCAGTCTCCCGCGCGGACGTACTCCTTCACCTTGTCCACCGCGGCGGCGTAGCCCGCGCGGTCCCAGCAGGCCACGGGGGCCGGGGCATTCTTCTGCGAGGGCGCCGCCGCGTAGGCCTCCGGCGGCAGCGGACGGCGCAGCTTCTCCGCCATGGCCTCGGCGCGTTCTTCCGCGTCCTTCAGCGCCGCCGCGACACTGCCGTGCAGGGCGGGCCGGGCAATGGCGATGGCCTTGAGCGTCTGGGTGCGCGTGTCGTGGGTGACGAAGTCCTCGGCCACCAGCCATTCCGAGTCCGGGAAGCCGGTGTCGCGCGGGTGCCGGTCCGGCACGCGCGGCTCGAACCACGAGGTGGCGTTGTAGCCCAGGTAGCCCACGAGCCCGCCCAGGAAGGGAGCCTCGCCCGGCAGCGTGGCCACGGACAACTCGCGCCACAGGGTGCGCAGGACATCCAGGGGGCGGCCCTCGCGACGCTCCTCGTGCGAGCCACGCCACAACGTGAGCCCTTCGCCATCCAGCCGCACACGGCCGGCCGGGTTCGCGCCCACGTGGCTGTAGCGCCCGAAGCGCTCGCCGCCGTAGCACGACTCGAGGATGAAGCCGCGGCCTCCGCCGCCCAGCTTCAGGTATGCCGACAGCGGCGTGTCCAGATCCGCCGGCAGCTCCACCGACACCGGCACCGCCTGGCCTGCTTCCGCGCGCTGCCGGTAGGCTGCCTTCCGCTCCTGCGCATCCATGGTCGATTGCCCTGGCCCCTCATCCATCACCCGGAGGGGCGCCCGGGTGCCCGGCCTTCCGGGCCCTGCGATTACGGCTTCACGTCCGATACGGCGCCCGAAGAGGCAGGCTTCTTCACCTCCGCGAACACGCCGTCCTGCCACTGATACAACGTGCGCTCCGTGCTCTTCATCGGATTGCCTTCCGCATCCTCGTCCTCGACAGTCGTCCGAGCGACCTGGAGGCGCTTCGCGGCTGGCTGGAAGGACACCTTGAAGGTGCTCTCGCTCGGCGGATCCATCAGCCCGCCCAGCTCCAACGCGAGCTTCGCCTTTCCAAGCACGCCCTTCTTCCCGTCCGCCCCCGCGTAGCTCACATACGAGGTGACGAGGTCGCCGCAGCGCTCCGGCCTGGAGTCCACCACCAGCAGCGCCATCCCGGCCTTCTTCGCCGGAACCAGCGTCAGCGTCGCCGGTCCGCCCTGCCCCATGCCGTACGAGGTGGACGCCACGGGCACGTCCACGCTGCTCACCCGGCGCGGCGGCTTCACGCCCGGCTCCAGCACGCGCACGCGGGCCTTGAACTCGTTGCTCATCACCAGCGTGGCCACTTCCAGTTCGCCATCGCCGTCCAGGTCCGCCTCGACGCGGAACGGGGTGAGCGTGTTGCCGAACACCCAGCCCATGGCGGGGGCCGCGCCCTTCGGCGCCTTCGCGTCCACCACCGCCACCTGGTACCAGGCGTTGACGTACTCACCGACCTTCGCGCGCGCACCCACCGCCACCACGCGAACGGGCGTGCCCAGCATCAAGGTCTGGAGCACGGCCCCATCCGCCGCCGCGCTCGCGCGCAGGTTCGCCTCGTCCACGCCCAGATAGAGGCTCTGGCCCTTCTCGAAGGCGGTGAACTCGAAGTCCTCCATCGCCAGCGTCGCCCCGCTCTCCTTCGACACGCTGTATTCGAGGGGCGACGGTTCGTTCTGGGCAAGCAACAGGGACAGCAGGAGCGCGGGCGTCATCGGGAGAGGGTCCGTCAGGAAGAGGGTCCCTGGGTTTATCCCCTGTCCCCGCCCACCATCCAAGGGGCCCTCCGGTCGCTGCCTTCGTCCTTTGGGCCGCAACTGGGGCTCGGCCGCACGCCTGCCCCCTTGTCAGCAGAGCGAAACCCGAACCCCCGCCGTGGGTGGCCCCTGCTCCAAGGCCTCGTTACCTCTAGAGGACCGTGGGCTCCGCCTCCTTCCAGGACCGACCGCCGCTCGTCGCCGTGACGCCCCAGGGCCTGTACTGCCGGGCGGGGAACTTCCACATCGACCCCTGGCGTCCGGTGGAACGGGCGCTCGTCACGCACGCGCACGGCGACCACGCTCGCAGCGGCAGCCAGCGCTACCTGGCGGCACGCGCGGGCCTGGGCCTGTTGCAGCGGCGGCTGGGCGCGGACTCGGTCATCGACACGCTGGAGTACGGCGAGAAGCTGACGGTGGGCGACACCACCGTGAGCTTCCATCCCGCGGGCCACGTGCTGGGCAGCGCGCAGATCCGCATCGAGCATCAGGGTGAGGTGTGGGTCGTGTCCGGCGACTACAAGCGCACGCCCGACCCGACGTGCGCGCCGTTCGAGGTGGTGCGCTGCCACACCTTCATCACCGAAGCGACGTTCGGCCTGCCCATCTACCGCTGGGAGGATCCGCGCCTCGTGGCCCAGGACATCCTGCGCTGGTGGGACGCGAACCGTGAGGCAGGGCGCTCAGCGGTGCTCTTCTGCTACGCGCTGGGCAAGGCACAGCGGCTGCTGGCGGAGCTGGGGAAGCTGACGGACCGGCCTGCCTACGTGCACGGCGCGGTGAACGGGCTCGTCACGGCGTACCGGGAAGCGGGCGTGGAGATGCTGCCCACGCAGTTGGTGTCGGAGACGGAGAAGGGCACGTCGTTCGCGGGGGCGCTGGTGCTGGCGCCGCCGAGCGCGGGCGGCTCCACGTGGATGCGCCGCTTCGGTGAAGCGGAGACCGCGTTCGCGTCCGGGTGGATGCGCGTGCGGGGCAACCGGCGGCGGCGCGGGTTCGACCGGGGCTTCGTGTTGTCGGACCACGCGGACTGGCCGGACCTGCTGCGCACGGTGGCGGACACGCAGGCGGAGAAGGTGCTCGTCACCCACGGCCAGACGGATTCCCTGTCGCACTACCTGCGCGATCGCGGCGTGGATGCCTCGCCGCTCGCCACGCCCTTCGAGGGCGAAGCGGAGGACTGACGCGTGCGCCGACTGGCGGACCTGTACGACACGCTCGACCAGACGACGTCCACCAACGCCAAGGTGGAAGCGATGGCGCGCTACTTCCGTGAAACGCCGCCTGAGGACGCGGCCTGGGGACTGTTCTTCCTCACGGGACAGAAGCTCAAGCGGCTGCTGACCTCGAAGCTGCTGGTGGGCTGGACGCAGGAGCTGACCGGCATCTCCGACTGGCTCTTCGACGAGGTCTACGCGTCGGTGGGAGACCTCGCGGAGGTCATCGCGCTGCTGCTCGACGGAGCGAACCTGCCGCCCGAGCACGCCGAGGAACTGCCCCTCTCCCGGTGGTTGGAGGAGCGCCTGTTGCCCCTGCGCGGGCTGGAGGCCTCGGAGCAGCGCGAGCGCGTGGTGGGGTGGTGGAAGTCCATGCCCCGCCGCGAGCTGTTCCTCCTCAACAAGATGCTCACAGGTGAGTTGCGCGTGGGCGTGTCCAACACGCTGGTGGTGCGAGCCATCGCGCAGGTGACGGGCCTGCCCGCGCCCAGCGTGGCGCACCGGCTGATGGGCACGTGGAAGCCCACGCCCGAATTCTTCGCGCACCTCGTGGCCACGGATGTGACGGATGGGCACGTGTCGCGCCCCTATCCGTACTACCTCGCCTCGCCCCTGGAGCAACCCCCGGAGTCCCTGGGCGAACTGGGTGACTGGCTCGTCGAATGGAAGTGGGACGGCATCCGGGGCCAGCTCATCCGCCGCCAGGGAGACGTGTTCCTCTGGAGTCGCGGCGAGGAACTCATCACCGAACGCTTCCCCGAAATCACCGAAGCCTCCCGAGCCCTGCCCGAAGGCACGGTGCTCGACGGCGAGGTGATGGCCTACGAGGACGGCGTCCCCCTGCCCTTCGCGCGACTCCAACGGCGCATCGGAAGGCAGAAGCTCACGCCCAAGGTGCTGGCGGAGGCCCCCGCCGCGTTCGTCGTCTACGACCTGCTGGAGCAGGACGGAAAGGACGTGCGCGACCTGCCCCTGCGCGAGCGCCGCGCGAGGCTGGAAGCCCTGCTCAAGAACCATCCCCTCTTCCCCACCTCCCCGTCCGTGACGGCGCCGTCATGGGAGGCCCTGGCGGAGCTGCGCAAGGAGTCCCGCACGCGCAACGTGGAGGGGCTGATGATCAAGCGCCTGGATTCGGCGTACCAGACGGGGCGCAAGCGCGGCGACTGGTGGAAGTGGAAGATCGACCCGTACACGGTGGACGCGGTGTTGCTCTACGCGCATCCGGGACACGGGCGGCGCTCGTCGCTGTACACGGACTACACCTTCGCGGTGTGGAGCGGTGAGAACCTGCTGCCGGTGACCAAGGCGTATTCGGGGCTCACGGACGAGGAGATTGGCCGGCTGGACCGGTGGATCCGCGCCCACACGCGAGAGAAGTTCGGTCCGGTGCGCTCGGTGGATCCGGAGCAGGTGTTCGAGCTGCACTTCGAAGCCATCGCGCCATCGCCACGGCACAAGTCAGGCATCGCGCTGCGCTTTCCACGCATCGCGCGCTGGCGTGCGGACAAGACGGCCCGGGACGCGGACACGCTCGACGCGTTGAAGGGGCTGCTGCATGTCGCCCACTAGCAAGCCCCGCCGCAACCGCATGCGCGGCAAGCTCGCGCCACAGGCTCAAACCGACACACCCGCTCCACCGCGGACCCGAGCGAAGAAGCGCCCCGTGCCCCGTGCATCCTCGCCGTTCCAGGGTCCACCCATGGAGCAGTTGCGGCACTGGTTCGCGGCGAAGGGCTGGACGCCCTATGCCTTCCAGGAGGAGGCCTGGGCCGCGTACGCCCGAGGAGACAGCGGCCTCATCCACGTGCCCACCGGAGCGGGCAAGACGTACGCGGCCTATCTGGCCCCGCTGGCGGACGTGGCGGAGCGCGACCAGAAAGGGCTCCAGATCCTCTACCTCACGCCGCTGCGAGCGGTGTCGCGCGACATCGAGCAGGCCTTGCGAGAGCCGTTGATGGCGTTGGACGCGGACCTGGACGTGGAGAGCCGCACGGGCGACACGTCCTCGTCCGTGAAACAGCGTCAGCGTGAACGGCTGCCGCAGGTGCTCATCACCACGCCGGAGTCGCTGTCGCTGCTCATCGCCCAGGAGCAGGCGGCGGAGCACTTCGCCTCGCTGCGCGCCATCATCGTGGACGAGTGGCACGAACTGCTCGCCTCCAAGCGAGGCACGCAGGTGGAACTGGCCCTGGCCCGCCTGCGCCACTTCGCCCCGGGCGTGCGCATCTGGGCGTTGTCCGCCACGCTCGCCAACCTGGACGAAGCCGCGCGCGCCGTCGTGGGCACGGAGCGCAAGCCCACCCTGGTGAGCGCGGACCTCCAACGCCCGGTGGACGTGGAGACGCTGCTCCCGGAGAAGGTGGACACCTTCCCGTGGGCCGGGCACCTGGGCTTCACCATGCTTCCGCGCGTGGCGGACGGGTTGGATCCCACGCAGTCCACACTGCTCTTCACCAACACGCGCTCGCAGGCGGAGCGCTGGTACGAAGGCCTGCGCTACCTGCGCCCCGAATGGGAGCACCTCCTCGCGCTGCACCACGGCTCCATCGACCGCGAGGAGCGCGAGCGGGTGGAAGGCGGACTCAAGGACGGAAGCCTGCGCCTCGTCGTGTGCACGTCCTCACTGGACCTGGGCGTGGACTTCGGTCCGGTGGAGCGGGTCATCCAGATAGGAAGCCCCAAGGGCATCGGCCGCACCCTCCAGCGAGCAGGCCGCAGCGCGCACCGTCCCGGTGCCACCTGTCGCATCCTCTTCGTGCCCACGCACGCGCTGGAGTTGGTGGAGATGGCCGCCGCGAGAGACGCCATCGCGCGCCGCGAAGTGGAGCCGCGCACGCCGCTGTCCAAACCCCTGGATGTCCTCGCGCAGCACCTGGTCACCTGCGCGCTGGGAGGAGGCTTCACCCGCGAGGCACTAAGGGAGGAAGTCCGCACCGCCACGAGCTACGCGTCCCTCACCGACGAGGAGTTCGAATGGACGCTGGCCCTGGTGCGAGAGGGAGGCCCCACCCTGCGCGCCTATCCGGAGTTCCGCCGCGTGGTGGAAGTCGAAGGCCGCTTCCGGGTCCCCGACGTGCGCCTTGCACGACTGCACCGGCTCAACATCGGGACCATCAGCTCGGATGCGTCCGTGCAACTGCGTTACTGGAGCGGAGGCAAGCTGGGCACGGTGGAGGAGTCCTACGTCAGCCGACTGCGGCCCGGAGACACGTTCCTCTTCGCGGGACGTCGCCTGGAGTTCAGCCGCTTCAAGGACATGACCGCGTACGTGAAGCCGGCGAAGGCCAAGGCCACCCAGACGCCGCGCTGGGGAGGAAGCCGTCTGCCCCTCTCCACGTCGCTCGCGTCCGCGATGCGCCGCACGCTGGAGGCCGCGCGACAGGGCGATGTCACGCGGGATGAAATCGCCGCCGCCTGGCCCATCCTCGACGCGCAGGCCCGCCTGTCGCGCATCCCCGGTGACGCAGGGTGCCTCGCGGAGACCTGCCACACGCGCGACGGCTACCACCTGTTCCTCTATCCCTTCGAGGGACGGCTGGTGCACGAAGGCCTCGCGGCGCTGCTCGCCCTGCGCCTCACGCGGCTCCAGAAGGCGACCTTCAGCCTGTCGGTGAACGACTACGGGCTGGAGCTGCTCACGCCCACGCCCTTCCCCTTCGATGAAGCCCTGCGCCCCGCCCTCTTCACCCGCGAGCGGCTGGTGGAGGACATCCTGGAGAGCGTGAACCTGAGCGAGCTCGCACGCCGCCAGTTCCGCGACATTGCCCGCGTGGCCGGACTGGTGATGCCGGGGCTGCCGGGTGCACGCAAGTCCACGCGACAGGTCCAGGCCAGCGCCGCGCTCCTCTATGACGTCTTCGTGAAGTACGACCCGGACAACCTGCTGCTGCGTCAGGCTCGCCGCGAGGTGTTGGAGCAGCAGTTCGAACAGGGCCGGCTCACACGTACGCTGGAGCGCCTGGAAGCGCACCCCGTCGAATGCGTCCACGTCCACCGGCCCTCGCCGCTGGCCTTCCCGCTGGTCATCGAACGCATCAGCGCCAGCGTGTCCAACGAAACCCTGCTGGAGCGGGTGGAGCGCCTCAAGGAGCGATGGTCCCAGGCCGATGCCAGACCCGCGTAGGTGACGCGGACGTGGAGCTGCTCCCGGAGCGGGCCCTGCACTGGCCCGACGCCAGCGTGCTCGCGGTGGCCGACCTGCACTGGGGCAAGACCGAGTCCTTCCAGCAGCACGGCATCCCCCTGCCCGTGGGCGTGCTGGACGACGACCTCGCGCGCCTGTCCTCCGCGCTCACCGCCACCCGGGCCCGCCGCCTGCTGCTCGTCGGGGATCTGGTCCACTCACGCCAGGGACTCACGGAGGACGTCATCCGCCGCGTCACCACCTGGCGCGAAGCCCACCCCCAATTGAACGTGGTGCTCATCCGGGGCAATCACGACCGCCACGTGCGCACCCTGCCCCCCACCTGGGGCATGGAGGACCGCGAGGACGCCCTGGACGAAGGTCCCTTCCGCTTCGCCCACCACCCCGAACCCGCGACCGGGCGTTTCGTGTGGGCCGGGCACCTTCATCCGATGGTGAGGTTGGGTGGGGGAGGCGACCGGCTGCGTCTGCCCTGCTTCCACCTGCGTCCCGGGGTGGGCGTCCTGCCCGCGTTCAGTGCCTTCACGGGTGGGCTCAACGTGCGGCGCGGCCGGGGCGACCGGGTCTTCGCCATCGCCGGCACCGCCGTGGTGGAGGTCTAGTCCCCCCATGAGCCACGCCAAGCGGCGCCGCGTCCTGGGCATCATCGCCACCGACGCCACCTTCGAGCGCGTGCCCCACCGGGGCGCCGAGGTCTGGATGGGCAAGTGCCTGCACTGCAATGCCCACCTCACCGTCGCCCTGGATGGCGAGCCGATCAGCCGCGCCACCATCGAGCACATCCTCCCCCGGACCGCGGGCGGCACGGACGCGCTGGAGAACCTGGCCCTGGCCTGCGCCCGCTGCAACCAGGGCAAGGGCAGCCGCCACGACGCGAACTTCCACCGCGATGCCCGCGTCCGCGATCTGGTCGAACGGCTGCTCCAGAAACGCCGCGACCGCTGGCGCGCCCCTGGTGACCCGGACTCCGAGTAGCTCTGCTTCAGGCCGCGACCGATGGGACGTGAGCCGTCGCACCCTGTATCGCGCGCACCCTGAGAGGGATTGATCCCCTGCGTGGCGGCATGACGCGCAATGCCCCTTCCGATCGCCAGAAGCGGGATTCATCACCGCGCGCGGCAACTTGTCGCAACCTCGCGTGGAAGTGCTATGCGCTCCGTATTCCCACTCCCCACAGAATGGTTGACACTGCCGTGTCGATGAATGATGGTCCCGCGCCGCGTTGGGTCGGGAAATGCATATGGGACCCTCGCACACGGCACCATCCTAGAGGTTCGTTGGACGTGACTGCCTTGCCGTCTGAGCGCCAGGAGCCACCGCCCCCCCGGTCCACCGGGGCCGGGATGGCACTCTCGATTTCAGCGCCGGACGGCATTGACGCGTCCACCCCTGCTTTCATGTCGCCTTCAGTCCCCTTGCCCCTGGTCCTGGTATGAGCGGCCCTCTCTTCCCACGCTGGACGAATACGGTGTCGCGCCTGTCGGCCGCGATGCTCCTCGCCGTGCCCGCCATCGCCATCGGCGGCCTCTTGGCCTACGTGCGCTCACCGCTCGTGACCAACCAGGCGCACCCGGTGGAGCAGCCCATCGAGTTCGACCACCGGCACCACGCCGGCGACGAACAGATCGACTGTCGCTACTGTCACTGGACGGTGGAGAAGTCCCCGTCGGCGGGCATCCCTTCCACCACGGTGTGCATGTCCTGCCACGCCCAGGTCTGGAACAAGAGCCCGTACCTCACCGAGGTCCGCAAGGCGTTCTTCGCCGACCAGCCCATCCCCTGGGTTCGCGTCCACAACCTGCCGGACTACGTCTACTTCAACCACTCCATCCACGTGGCCAAGGGCGTCGGCTGCGCCACGTGCCACGGCCGCGTGGATCAGATGGGCGCCATCGAGCAGGCCGCGCCGCTCACCATGAGCTGGTGCCTGGACTGCCACCGCGACCCGAAGCCCAACCTCCGCCCCGCGGAGTTCATCACCAGCATGACCTGGGCTCCTCCGACGGATAAGGCCGAGGCCGCGGCGCTCGCCGACAAGCTCTACCAAGAATACGACGTTCACTCGCGCACGAGCTGCTCCACATGCCACCGATGAACACCAAGCCTGACAGCGCGCCCGCGCAGGACCTCCCCTCGTCGTTCGCGCTCCCGGTCGTGACGGGGAGTAACGAGGCCAAGCCCCACGCGCACGACCACGACGATGTCGTGGCCGTCGCCCTGGAGCACGCGACCACCCGCTCCATCCCGGCGGAGGGCGCGTACGGCAAGACGTACTGGCTCGGCCTGGAGGAGAAGCTCGCCACGCCGGAGTTCCTGGAGGAGACCCGCCCGGAGTTCCCCGTCGGCGCGGACCTGCCCCCCACGGGCTTCGCCCGCCGCGAGTTCATGCAGATCCTCGGCGCGTCGCTCGCCCTGGCCGGCGCCACCGCGTGCAGCACCCGCCCGCAGGACGAGCGGATGGTGCCGTACACGAAGACGCCGCCGGAAATCACGCCCGGCAACCCGCTCCACTACGCCTCCGGCATGACGCTCGCCGGCCACACCTCCGGCCTGCTGATCACCGCGCGCGAGGGTCGGCCCGTGAAGGTCGAAGGCAACCCCCAGCACCCCGTCAACCAGGGCGCCGCGGGCATCTTCGAGCAGGCCTTCCTGCTGTCGCTCTATGACCCGCAGCGCGCCCGCGTGCTGCGCCGGGGCAACAACCCCCGCTCACTGCGCGTGCTCGCCGAGGACATCTCCTCGCTCGTGGGCACCAAGGCCGTGGGCGACGGCGGCGCCCGCCTGCGCTTCCTGTCGGAGCCCCTCAATTCGCCCCTGCTGGCGGACCTGAAGGCGCGCATCCAGCGCAAGCTGCCGTCCGCGAAGTTCCACAGCTTCGCGCCCATCTCCAACGAGGCCGCCGACACCGCGCACCGCGCCATGTTCGGCCAGCCCGTGCAGGCCCTCTACGACCTGACCCGCGCGGACGTCATCGTCTCCCTGGACGCCGACTTCCTGGAGAGCCGCCCGGCGAACCTGGGCATGTCGCGCCAGTTCGGTGACCGCCGCGACCCGGCGAACGGCGACCTCAACCGCCTCTACGTGGCCGAACACCGCATGTCGATCACGGGCGGCATGGCCGACCATCGCCTGCGCGTGAAGTCGCAGGAGATCTTCGGGCTCGCCGCCGCGCTGGCGCAGGCCGTCGGTGGCCCCGCGGCCTCCCTGGCCTCCTCCGCCAAGGGCGGAACGCTGCGCCCGGAAGTCGCCTCGTGGGTGCAGGCCGTCGCCCAGGACCTCAAGTCCAAGGCCGGCCGCAGCGTCGTCCTCGCCGGTGAGCGTCAGCCCGCCGCCGTGCACGCGCTGGCCCAGGCCATCAACGCCGCGCTCGGCAACGTGGGCACGACCGTGAAGGTCGTCCCCGCCGCCGCGCCGGAGGCCTCCGGCCTCGCGGAAGTCCGCGCCCTGGTGGAAGACATCAAGGCCGGCCGCGTGGACACGCTGGTCATCACCGCCTCCAACCCCCTCTACGCCCTCCCGGTGGACGCGGGCCTGGCGGAGGTGCTGGACCCCAAGCAGAACGCCAACCGCAAGGCCCTGTCGGTCCTGTACGCGGGCCACTACGAGGACGAGACCTCCAAGTACGCCGACTGGTTCGTGCCCCTGGCGCACCAGTTGGAGACCTGGAGCGACGGTCGCGCGGTGGACGGCACGGTGTCCATCGCCCAGCCCCTCATCCAGCCGCTCTTCAACGGCGTGCCGGAAGCGGAGCTGTACGCGCTGTTCCTGGACCAGCCCTTCCGCCCCGCCTACCAGTTGCTGCGTGAGTACTGGACGGAGCAGGGTGGCGAGGCCGGCCGCGCCGACTTCGAGACCCGCTGGGAGACCTGGGTCTCCGAAGGCGTCATCCCCGGCACCGTCGCCACCGCCATCGCGGCCTCGCCCGACGTGGGCGCCGCCGCCGCCACGGTGTCCGCGTACCAGCCGCCGTCCGCCGGCGACCTGGAGATCAACTTCGTCGCCGACTACAAGCTGCTCGACGGCCGCTTCGCGAACAACGCGTGGCTCCAGGAGCTGCCGGACCCCATCACGAAGATCGTCTGGGACAACGCCGCCATCCTGAGCCCCGCCACCGCCAAGAAGCTGGGCCTGGAGAGCGGCCAGCTGGCGGAGCTGGAGTACGGCGGCCGCAAGTTGCAGGTCCCCGTCACCATCCTCCCCGGCAACGCGGACGACACCGTCACCGTGGCCCTGGGCTACGGCCGCACCGGCCTGCACGAGGTCGTGGCCAAGGACGTCGGCTTCAACGCGAACCTGCTGCGCAGCGTGAACGCCCCCTGGTTCGACGGCGGCGCGAAGCTCACCAAGGTCCGCGGCAGCCACACCTTCGCCCGCACCCAGTACCACTGGCGCATGGAGGGCCGCCCGCTGGCGCTCGACATGTCCGTCAGCGAGCTGGCGCACCCGTCGAAGCCCACCGAGCACATCCTCGAGCGCGTGCAGGGCGAGCACAAGCTGGGCAAGCAGAACAACCTGCCCGACTTCGACTACGCCAAGACGCCCGCCGAGGGCTACAAGTGGGGCATGTCCATCGACCTGTCGCGCTGCACGGGCTGCAACGCGTGCGTCGTGGCGTGCCAGGCGGAGAACAACATCCCCGTCGTCGGCAAGGAGCAGGTGAGCCGCGGCCGTGAGATGGCCTGGCTGCGCATCGACCGCTACTTCGAGGGCGACGAGAACAACCCCGCCATGGTCATGCAGCCCGTCGCGTGCGTGCACTGCGAGAAGGCCCCCTGCGAGTACGTCTGCCCGGTGAACGCCACCGTGCACTCGGACGAGGGCCTCAACGACATGGTGTACAACCGCTGCGTCGGCACGCGGTACTGCTCCAACAACTGCCCCTACAAGGTCCGCCGCTTCAACTACCTGCACTACACGCAGGGCAAGACGCCGACCGAGAAGATGCTGATGAACCCGGACGTCACGGTGCGCAACCGCGGCGTCATGGAGAAGTGCACGTACTGCGTCCAGCGCATCGAGCGTGTGCGCATCAACGCCCGCGTGGAGAAGCGCCTCATCCAGGAGAAGGAACTCCAGACGGCGTGCCAGCAGACCTGCCCCACGCAGGCCATTGCCTTCGGTTCCCTGGCGGACCCCGCTCAGCGCGTCACCAAGCTGCACGAGGACGAGCGCGCGTACCGGCTGCTGCACGAGCTGGGCACCCGTCCCCGCACCGCCCACCTCATCCGTCTGCGCAACCCCAACCCCGCCCTCGTGGCCACTGCTCCCGCTGAGTCGAAGCCGGCGCACGAAGGAGGTCACTGACCGTCATGGCCGAGACCGCTCACGCAATCCCGCTCGACCCGCTCGAGCCCCGGGACCTCGTCGCGCCGCACCACGACGACAAGTCCCTCAATGAGACGCTGCTGGACCATGTCTGGCGCAAGCCCGGCAAGGGCTGGTTCATGATGCTGGGCATCACGTCCGCAGCCCTGGGACTGCTCGTCATCGGCGTCACCTACACCCTGGCGCGCGGCATCGGCGTGTGGGGCAACAACCAGCCGGTCGGCTGGGCGTTCGACATCGTCAACTTCGTCTGGTGGGTCGGTATCGGCCACGCCGGCACGCTCATCTCCGCCATCCTCCTGCTCTTCCAGCAGAAGTGGCGCACGAGCATCAACCGCTTCGCGGAAGCCATGACGCTGTTCGCAGTCATGTGCGCCGGCCTGTTCCCGCTGCTGCACACGGGCCGTCCCTGGTTCGCGTTCTGGCTGTTCCCCTACCCCAGCACCCTGGGCGCGTGGCCGCAGTTCCGCTCGCCGCTGGTGTGGGACGTGTTCGCCATCTCGACGTACCTCACGGTGTCCGCGCTCTTCTGGTTCGTGGGCCTCATCCCGGACCTGGCCGCCCTGCGGGACTCGTCCAAGACGAAGCTGCAGCGCACCATCTACGGCCTGTTCGCCCTGGGTTGGCGCGGCTCCGGCCGGCACTGGCACAACTATAAAATCGCCTACCTGCTGCTCGCCGGCATTTCGACGCCGCTGGTCGTGTCCGTGCACACCATCGTGTCGTTCGACTTCGCCGTGTCGCAGATCCCCGGCTGGCACGCGACCATCTTCCCGCCCTACTTCGTGGCCGGCGCCGTGTTCAGCGGCTTCGCGATGGTCATCACGCTCATCGTGCCCGCTCGCAAGTACCTGGGCCTCCGGGACGTCATCACCGACCGCCACCTGGAGAACATGAACAAGGTCATCCTCGCGACGGGCCTCATCGTGTCCTACGGGTACATGATGGAGCACTTCATCGCGTGGTTCTCCCAGAACCAGTACGAGATCTGGACCTTCTACGTGAACCGCGCCACCGGCCCCTACGCTGGCGTGTACTGGCTGATGATCGCCTGCAACGTCATCACCCCGAACATCTTCTGGTTCAAGAAGTGCCGCACCAGCATCCCCATCATGTGGGTGGCCTCCATCGCCGTGAACATCGGCATGTGGTGCGAGCGCTTCATCATCATCGTCACCTCGCTGAGCCAGGACTTCCTGCCCTCGTCGTGGGACATCTACCGTCCCACGTGGGTGGATTGGTCCATCTACATCGGCACGCTGGGCCTGTTCGGTACCCTGTTCCTGCTGTTCCTGAAGTTCGTTCCCGCCGTCGCGGTGAGCGAAGTGAAGGAGCTGCAGCTCGAGCTGAAGCACGCAGCCCACGCCGCCAACGGCCACCACGGCACGGATTCCGCCGCGGTCACGCACGGAGCGCACTAGCGTCATGGAAGCCAAGGTCCTCGATTCCTGGGTGTTGGCCGAGTTCGCCACGCCGGATGCCCTCGTGGATGCCACCCGGCAGATGCGCGAGAAGGGCTTCCAGGGCATGGACACCTATTCTCCGTACCCGCTGCACGGCGGGTCGGAAGCGCTGGGGTTGCCCCCTTCGCGGGTGCCCTTCATCGCCCTGGGTGGCGCGCTCACCGGCATGGTCACCGCGCTCGCGATGCAGACGTGGATGAACACCATCGACTACCCGCTCAACATCGGCGGCCGGCCGCTGCTGAGCCTCCCGGCCTGGGTGCCCATCACGTTCGAGCTGACCGTGCTCTTCTGCGCGTTCGGCATCGTCTTCGGGCTGCTCGGCCTCAGCAAGCTGCCCCAGCCGTATCACCCCGCCTTCGAATTCGAAGGCTTCCGCAGCGCGTCCACGCACGGCTACTGGCTGAGCGTGCCCCACCCCACGGGCCAGGACGCGACGGACACCACGAACCAGTTGAAGTCCCTGGGCGCCACCCAGGTGACCATCGTCTCGGGAGAGAACGAATGAGGTGGCTCATCCCCGCCGCGGGGCTCGCCGCGCTCACCGGCTGCAACGTCAGCAGTGAATTCCTCCAGCGCATGGAGACCCAGGCCAAGTACGAGTACTACGAGGCCTCCGAGTTCTGGCCGGACGGCCGCGCCATGCGCGTGCCCCCCGCCGGCACCGTTCCGCGCGAGCGCCCCGTGGGCAACCCCGGCATCAGCACCGGCCGGGCCAACGGCATCGCGGTGAACAACGTCCCCATGACGGTGGACAAGCCGCTGCTCGCCCTGGGTCAGAAGAAGTACAACATCGTCTGCGCGCAGTGCCACGGCGTGCTGGGCGACGGCAACAGCATCGTCGCGGAGAACATGGCCCTGCGCCTGCCGCCGTCGCTGCTGGAGCTGGCGGACAAGCCCGCAGGCCACTTCTACACCGCCATCAACGAGGGCTACGGCATCATGCCGTCCTTCTCGGGTGAGCTCGACACGCGTGAGCGCTGGGCCGTCGTCGCCTATGTGCGCGCGCTGCAGGCCGCCCGCAGCACCCCCGGGGGGGCCCAGCCCGTCCCGCAGGAGAATCGATGACTGCCATGGAGCGCTACACCGGCACGCCCAAGTTGATGGTGCCCGCGTTCGGCCTGGGTGTGGTGGGCCTCGTGCTCACCGCCGTGGGGTTCTTCATGAACCCCGAGGCCACCAGCTTCAGCTACCTGCTGGGCTTCACCTACTGGGTGGGCATCAGCGTGGCCGCCCTCATCATGCTGGCCATCTTCCACACGGCGAAGGCCAAGTGGCTCATCGTCCTGCGCCGCGCCATGGAGACCATGGCCGTGTCGGTGCCCGTCTTCGCGGTGCTCTTCCTGGGCCTCATCCCGGCGCTGAAGTACCTCTACCCCTGGTTCCCGGGTTCGCCGCTGTTCGCGAACATCCACGGCGTGGAGCTCGAGCACCTGGCCCACAAGCAGCACGGCTACCTGAACCCCACGTTCTTCGGCATCCGCCAGGTCATCTACTTCGCGGTGTGGATCTTCGTGAGCACGCGCCTGTACGGCTGGAGCACGAAGCAGGACGAGTCGGGCGGGCTGGACCTCACCGTCAAGCAGCGCCGCTTCTCCCCGGGCGCCCTGCCCTTCCTGGCGCTGACCATCACGTTCGCGTCCTTCGACTGGCTGATGAGCCTCACGCCGATGTGGCAGTCCACCATCTACGGCGTCTACTACTTCGCGGGCAGCTTCCTGGCCGCCTTCTGCATGCTGATGCTCATCACGGTGAACGCACAGGGCAAGGACCTGTACGGCAGCGTGGTCAAGATTTCGCACTACCACAACCTGGGCAAGCTCATGCTCGCCTTCACGGCGTTCTGGGCCTACATCGCCTTCTCCCAGTTCCTGCTCGTGTGGATCGCCAACATCCCTGAAGAGGCCCCGTGGTACGGCCTGCGCATGTTCGGCCCGTGGCGCAACCTGTCCATCGCGCTGTTCTGGCTGCACTTCGTGCTGCCCTTCTTCACGCTGCTGTCACGCACGCTGAAGGAGAAGCCCCGTCTCATGGCGGTCATCGCGGTGTATCTGCTTCTCATCCACGCGGTGGACCTGTACTGGCTCATCTGGCCGGCGTTCTCCGGTGAGGCCGGTCCGACGTTCCACTGGACGCTCATCACGGCGTTCGTGGGCGTGGGCGGTGTCTCGGTGGGCTACGCCCTGTTCCGGGCGCGCGGCCGGTACACGCTGCCGGTGAAGGACCCCTACATCGCGGAGTCCCTGAGGTACGTGCAGCCATGAAGAAGACCCAGTCCGAAATCGAGTCCCGGGTCATCGTCGGTGCGCATGGCGTCGCGGCCGAGGAAGACCACATCGTCATGGGGAAGGTCGTGGGCGTCGGCGTTGGCGCCATGGTCCTCTTCTTCGTCGGTGCCATCTGGTCCTGGCGCATCCAGGTCGTCACCATGGAGGAGGCCCAGCCCAACGGTCCTCCGCCGCGCCCCGCCGCGGTGGGCCAGTACGAGATTGGCATCGTGAACCAGCGCCTGTTCGAACAGGACTGGCGCGCGGTGGAGAAGCTGGGCGGCCAGCAGCAGGCCGTGAAGAACGGCTGGGGCGACCAGCCGGGCATCACGGCGCACAAGACCATTGACCAGGCCATGGACCAGGTCATCGCGTCCGAGGCGGAGAAGGCCCGGCAGCCGGCCCCGACGCCCGCTCCCGAGCCGACGCCCGCGCCCCAGACC
>NZ_RAVZ01000640.1 GCF_003611635.1 Corallococcus terminator
GTGGGCGGGTTCGGCGTCGTCACCACCACGTGGTGGGGCGAGCGCGGGGTATCCTCACCCCGGGGCAGGCCCAGCACCAGGGCGGTGAGGGCCAGGGCACCGGCCAGGGACAGGAAGAGGACCGTACGATTCATGGCGGGACTCCAGGGCGTGTGGAACGCGGGCCCTGCCTTTACGAACGGGGCGCGCGAAAAGGTCTAACCCTTTCGCGCGAGACGACTGTTCAGCGGGCGATTCCGGTCAGTTGCCCTGCGCCTGGGGGGACGCGCCGGCGCAGAAGTAGGGCGAATTGTTCTCCCCGAACGTGTCGCGGTACTTCTGTTCGTCCGCCACGCGGATCGCGTCCAGCGTCGCCTGATCCAGGAGCAGGGGGCGGCACGCCATCCGGGGCGCAAGACCCGCGGGCGCGTCATCGCGCGTCACCTCGCAGCCCGTGGTGGTGCCCTGCACGCATTCCTTGCTGCAGTAGCCCAGGGCCTCGGCCGTCGGGTCCTCGCTGCGCTCGGAGTCCACGTCCCGCACGCAGATGAGGTCCTCGCAGTCCAGCGAACCAAAGGAGATGAAGTCCTGATCCGGCGCCACGTCCCGCTCCCGGATGGGCATGAACTTGGTGGAGTAGGTCTCCTGCTCCTCTGCCGTAGCCTTGCGCACCAGACGGCACGGCTTGCCCAACTCGGTGGTGACCTCGCAGCCTCCCAGCAGGAGGACGGCGGAGAGGAAGAGCGCGGATCGCACGAACATCGTTGAGACCTCTAGGAAGGAAGGAACCGGGGGCGTGGGGGAAGGCGACACCCAGAAGCCGGAAACGGTAGCACAGCCCTCCTTCACGCCAACCACCGACGTGTGGGACGCGGGACGGGCGGAATTGTGAAGGAGCACCGTCGGATATCAGAGGGAGCAGGCACGTCGTGGCGGTTGATGGTTGGGAATACGGCCGATAGGATGGCGTGGCTGATGTCATGCTGCCTTCCGGTGGCAGTACGCCCCCTCCCCCCCACGGAGCGCCCGGACTTGAACCGCCCCACGCTGATGCTTGCGCTGAGCCTGATGTGGCCCGCGCTGGCCCCCGCCCAGAGTCAGGAAGGCATGGGCCTCGATCTCACCGAGGACGCCCAGCCCAAGCCTCCCGAAGAAAACCCCGCGCCGCCACCGGACGAGGAAGCCCGGCCCGCGTCGCCGCCCACCGCCGAAAAGGCGAAGGACATCCCACCGGAAGCGCTGATGCCGTTGACGGACATCACCCAGGACGACCGGGTGAAGAGCGTCCAGCGCAAGGTCTACCTGAAGAAGCACCGCTTCGAGATCACCCCGCTGGTGAGCATCTCGGTCAACGACCCCTTCTATTCGAAGTTCGGGGGTTCGCTGCGAGGCGCCTGGTACCTGGCGGACACGCTCGCCATCTCCGCGCGCGGTTCGCTCATGCAGGTGCTGCCGTCGGATGACGTGCGCACCGCCAAGCGCACCTTCAACAGCAAGATCTACAACTCCGTGCCCCAGTGGTCCGCCATGGGTGACGTGGAGTGGGCGCCGCTGTACGGCAAGGTGTCCTTCCTCAACTCCATCCTCCACTTCGACGGCTACCTGATGGGTGGCATGGGCGTGGTGAAGACGGAGACCTCCGCGCTGCCCGAACGCGGCCTCAACCCGGCGTTCGACCTGGGCCTGGGCATGCGGTTCGTGACCAAGGACTACCTGGCCGTCAACGTGGCCCTCATCAACACCTCCTACGTGGATCAGCCCCTGGGCAGCAGCAAGGGCGCCATCCAGAACATCATGACCCTCAACGCGGGCATCTCCATCTTCCTGCCGCTGCGCTCGACGGGGAGGGAGTCCGAATGAGGCCTGCCTTCCGTCTGCTCCTGACCCTGTGCTCGGCCGTGCCCGCGCTGGCTGGCGCCGCCGATCAGGCTCCGGCCGCCGCGACCCCTGCTCCGGCCC
>NZ_RAVZ01000641.1 GCF_003611635.1 Corallococcus terminator
AACACTTCTAGCTTCGTCGGCAGCGTCAGATGTGGATAAGAGACAGCCCCACATGAAGGGTCGCAGGCTCCCCAGTCAGGGGGAAGTGCCCCCGCCGTCTTGCCTCCTGAGACTCCAGGTGCCCCCCTGGGTCAGCGTCACCACCATTTTTCATCACGCGACGCATAAAAGCCGCGAGCCAAGGATTTTGTTGTCGGACGTTCTGACATTGAGGGGGCGAAGGTCTAAGAATGGTGATCGTGAATCTGCATGCCTTCGGGGAGTTCGTTCGCACGCATCGTCCGGCCCTGGAAGTTCGGGCCGCGAAGCTGTGCGCGGGCAGCACCATCGATTCCACGGAGCTGGTGGGCGAGACGTTGGAGCGCGCCCTGTCCGTGTTCGAGCGGTTGCAGGACCAGGACACCGCCACGGTGACGCAGTGGCTGGACGGTGCCATGGGTCGCTGCTTCGCGCGGATGGGAGGCCAGGTGCCGGAAGCGAAGCCGGCGACGGCGGACCTCCAGCAGACCTTCGACATGCTGCGCGCCCGCTTCCGTGAGGTGTACGGACAGCCGGTGTTCGGCAAGCGCGCGGGTGTGACGGGCTGGCGGATGTAGTGCTGCCCGGGCGCCCTGCCTCAGGGCGCCGGGCGGTGGCCGGACAGCGTCTCCACGTAGGACGCGGCCACCTGGAGGAAGCGGCCTCCGCGCACGCCGGTGAGGTACTGGCGCTTCATGGCGCGGGTGGCCCCCACGTAGAACATCGCGCGGCGGATCCGTTCGTGTTCGCGCTCGGTGCGCTGGCGGGCGCCCGCCATCCACGCCTCGATGGAGTCCAGCGCCTCCAGGCCCGCGAAGAACACGACGGGGCACTCGTGGCCCTTGCATGAGAACACCGTGGTGGCGCGCACGTGGTCCACGCCGCTCACCCGGAAGTCCGCCACGTCCCGTCCGCCCTTGCCGCCGTAGGCCTCCGCGGGCACGCCCGCTTTGCGCAGCGCGTCCGTGAACGACGCGGGCATCACGGGCGCCACCACCAGGATGTCGCCGGGGTGGACGTGCTCCTCGCGCACCAGCCGCGCCACCTCCTTCGCCACCCAGCGCGCCTCGCTGTTGCTGGAGGCGAAGGCCTTCACCTGGGGCAGCACGCCGCCTCTCTCGGTGGACTGCACGCGGTAGAGCCCCTCCAGCGTCTCCTCCGGCAGCCACAGGAGCCGTTCGCGGGCCAGCTCTCCGGCCTTCATGTATTCGCGCATGCCGGGGTCGGTGACGCGGTGCTGCCGCAACGGATCCAGCACCACGTTGAAGGCCACATCCAGGATGTCGCGCGTGGCGCGGAAGGTCTCCTTGAGCACGCGGGTGCGCCCCCGGAAGGACAGCCCTTCGGGGAGCTGCTCCTTCAGCGTGTCGATGGGCGCCTGGCCATAGACGTTCTGCGAGTCGTCCATGAACAACTGGAAGCAGCGGGACTCGCGGCCGTCCTCCCCCACGCTCGGGCGCACCAGCGCGTGCAGGGACGCCAGTGACTTCGCGTCCATGTCCTGCGCCTCGTCCACGAAGACGGCGTCGAAGGCGTGAGGCTCCAGGCGACGGAGCGCGCCCACGTGCTTCACCGTCACCTGGGCCTTGAGCGCGCGCACCTTCTCCGCGCCCGCGCGCACGGTGAGCGCTTCGACGAGGAGCTTGTCCACGAGCGGCGCGAGCGAGCGGTTGTAGAAGGACACCAGCACCCGCGCGCGCGGGTTCTCCAGCAGGTAGCGCGCGGCCCAGTGCGCCAGCACGTACGTCTTGCCGCTGCCGGCCACGCCGCGCACCAGGTGGTGGCCGTCGTCGAATCGGCGCTCGAAGAGGGACACCTGCTCCTGGGTGAAGAGCGGTCCCACGTCGCGGCCACCCTCGATTTCGCCGCCCAGGCCCACCGGCACCAGCGGTGGCGGAGGGGGCGGAGG
>NZ_RAVZ01000642.1 GCF_003611635.1 Corallococcus terminator
GGGAAGGGCAGAAGGCGGCCGAGTGCGCCACGTGCAAGGGCGTGGGTGGGGCCCTTGAGACAGAAGAAGATGTAGAGCCGCACCCTTCGCATCGGTTGCTGCCGCAGCCACGCCAGGTGCCCCGCCACGTACTGCTGGAGGAGCGGTTCCGTCGTCTGAGCCAGGATGGATTCGTGCGCGTCCACCCGCTCCCGACAGTCGCCGTCCACGCGGTAGACGAAGCGGAGCACCGCCTCGTCCTCTACCGAGGCGAGGAAGCTTCGCAGCGCCTCGCCAAACTCTTCGATTCCTTCCGCGGATTCGTAGGTGATGTCGCGGGGCTGCAACTCGAACCCCCCGACGTAGTCCATGGCCGGAGTCACCACTGCGGTGACTTCCTGCTCACGGATACAGGCCCACATGGGGATGTGGTCAGCGAGGCTCATCCGGAGGACTCCTGCGCGCAGACGTCTGCACGCGCGAATGCAGGTGGACCCACGGCGGGATGGCCGTGACAGGGAACGCCTTGTGGCGGGCCCTGTTGGCGGCGCTGATGCGGCCACCCGAGAGACGGCGCACGTGAAAGGCCACCAGGTGCTGGAGGTACTGAGGCGGCCGGCCGTAGGTCAGCGCCCGAATCCCGATGTACGAAGCGACGAGAGCCGCAAGCGAGCCGAGGGCGCTGTCCAGGACAGCCAGCGGCAGGTAGGTGAATCCCAAGACGACGAGTGCTTCACTGGGAAAAGCGAGGCCCAGGATGGTCTCCCGGACCTCAACGTCCCGATAGACGGGCGCCCGCATGGAGAGCCCGGCCTACTGCATGGCTGCCATGATCTGCGTTCCTGACGACATCAGCAACATCATCACGATGACGGCAATCACGGTGTAGGTCGCGGCGGTCGCGAACTGCGGCTTGAAGATGGCCGCGCCGACCGCGACGAGAATCATGAGGAAGCCGAGGGGCAGGATGATGTTCGTCCTCGCCCACAGCACCATCTTCTCACCCAGGTACGCATGGGCGGGCATGGCGAAGGTGAGGGCGTAGAGGGCCAGCGTCGCCTTCAGGGTGCGGAAGGCGCGGGTGACTTCACTGCTGCTGTTCTTCTTCTTCGTGGGATTGGACTGCACGGTGTTGCTCCTCGGTAAGACGCCGCAAACCGGCGTCGTAGGTGGCCTTTGCACGAGCGCTGCGCGCCCGAAGCTGCGCGAGCCATCCGCGCGCATCGAGGCGGCGCGGGGGCTCCAGCACAGCGAGAGCAGCGAGGATGACGACTGTCACCGCGAGCCAGAGCCCGACGGGGTGACGGCCGAGGATGCCGAGCACGGTTGCACCGTGTGGATCCACCCACTGCGCATAGACGCCGGCACATACCGGCGCAAAGGAAGACACCACCAGGAGCGAGGCGAAAAGGCGCTCGGGAAGCGGCAAGAGGGACAGATTCACCCAGAGGGTGGTGTGGGGCGCCCTCGATGGACGCCGTGCCCTGATACGCAATCCCATAGCGACATCGCTGCTAAGCCTTTGGGGCTTGCAACGCCTTTACGTAATCCGAGAAAATCGCCCGGAGGTGCTCTCGGTGGGTCATTTCATCGTCCTCGACAAGGCTTCGAACCTGCTTCGCCAGCAACCGTCGCTCGCTTTCGAGGACGAGCCGTTGGTCACTGGGCAGGTCGAAGTACGTCCCGATGTCCTGGAGAGCCTGGGAGGCAATGTCCGCCTCCTTCAACGCCGCCGGCTCGTTCATGCGTTCGTCGATGAAGCGTTTGAGCCTCACAGGAATCGGAACTGTCGTCCGCCTGGGAGCCTCATCGGGCAACTCCGCCGGGTAAACGGGAAGCGAGGCCTTCGGAAGGTCCGTCCTCTGAAGCAGTGTGAAGGCATGCCGGGACAAGACACCGCGGATGTACTCGCGTCGCGTCTGGCGCTTCTCCGAGCGC
>NZ_RAVZ01000643.1 GCF_003611635.1 Corallococcus terminator
AGTCCGTCCCGGGGCTGAGCCCGGGTGAGTGCTCCACCCGCCGCGTCAGCGCCTCCGCCACTTTGCCCTCGGGCGCCTCCGGCCCCACCCCCGTCGTGTACCTGGGCGCCGCCGTCGATCCGCAGGCCTCGCTGGTGGAGCTGCGCGAGGACAACAACACCCTCGTGCCGGGCCGCGTGGGCGTGGGCACCGGGCCGGATCTGCTCATCACGGACCTGACGGGCCCCGCCAGCGTGCAGGCCAGCTACGTCATGAGCCTGTCCATGCGCGTCTGCAACGTGGGCACCGCGCCCTCCTCCCCCACCTATGCGCAGTTCGTCCTGTCCCTTCTGGACACCCTGCCCCTGCCTCCGGGGGCGTACGTCTCCCTGCCCCCCACGCAGAGCTCCAGCAGCGGCGTGACCGTGCCGGGGATGACGCCGGGACAGTGCATGACCCTCACCCCGTCGAATGCCTTCGCCTCCCTGCCGCCCTCGGCGCTGCCGGGGCAGCCCCTCTACCTGGGCGTCTTCGTGGAGCAGTGGCCGGGCCAGCCGGAGCTGCGCGTGGACAACAACACGCGCGTCGCCGGCCGCATCAGCGTGGGCACCGGGCCGGATTGGGTCATCACCGCGATGAGCGGTCCCTCCAGCCTCATGGTGTCCAATTCGGATCCGCTGTCCGTCACGGTGTGCAACGCGGGCACTTCAATGATCCTGAGCGGCAACCTGGAGGTGCTCCTCACCACGGACCCGGAGATTCCGGCACCGTCCACCTCCGACCCCAGAAACCTCAATCCCGCCACGGCGGTCTCCCTGGGCACGGTGACGGTGCCGGACCTGGAGGCCCGGAAGTGCCTCACGGTGTCGGTCCCGACGCCCTACTTCCTGCCGACCCTGCCGTCTGTCTTCAGTCACTTCCCCGATACGCCGCTGCACATGGCCGCGCGCGTGTCGCCGCAGGGAACCCAGCCGGAGCTGCGTCAGGACAACAACACCTTCCTCGGCGGCATCATCGGCATCGGGGATGGCGCGGATCTGGTGGTCCGGGACCTGAGCGCGCCGTTCATCGCGAGCCCGGGGACCGCGTTCACGCCGCAGGTGACGGTCTGCAACGAGAGCAAGACGGCCTCGTACAACCCCCGCACCCTCCAGGTCGTCCTGTCCACGGAGGCCACGCCCCTGTTGCCCGCCGACGGCATGCCGTTCGCCATGACGGGCCTCCAGAACCTCGTCGGACAGACCCAGGTCCCCGTCCTCGACGCGGGCCAGTGCCTCACGACCCCGGTGCTCTCCCTGGCTTCGCGTCCCACGGCCGCCTCCGTGGACCAGGTCCTGTACCTGAGCGCCTTCCTGGTCCCGGACGGTTCGGACCCGTATGGGCAGGATCCGCGCCGGGACAACAACAGCCTCACCGGCAACGTGTTCGTGCTGCTGCCGTACTGACCCGAGATGCCAGCGCCGGCCGGGGCCCACATGTGCCCCGGGCGGCGCCCCGGGGTGATGGGTCATCCAGGCCGACATGCCGTTGGAAAGCTTTCCCAGGGAGTGGGAAAAGCCGGATTCTGTTTTCGGTTGGGATTGATTGAGTTTATTCCCAGCAACCACCCCCAAAGGAGTACTCATGTCACGGCCCACACCGTCATGGAGAGGCGTGTGTCTGCTCATCGCAGGCACCCTGGTATTCAACGGCTGCGGAAGCGACGTCACGTCGTCCGCGAAGAGCCAGTCCCAATCCCTCACCGAGGGACCGGACCTGGTCATCACCGACGTGAAGGGGCCCGCCAACGCACGCATGGGCGACCCCTTCTTCGCCTCCGCCCGGGTCTGCAACCAGGGCACGGAGTCCGCCTATCCCAACGGCGGCTCGGTGATGCTCCAGTTCCTGCTGTCCACGACCCCCACCCAGCAGATCCTCCCGCC
>NZ_RAVZ01000644.1 GCF_003611635.1 Corallococcus terminator
CCAGCCACCCCTCCACCCGCCAGCGCGCGAGCGCCAGCGCGGCTTCCGGAGACAGCGACAGGTCGCGGGTGCCCAGGACCCAGTTCGCCAGGCGCTCCAGGTCTCCACGGCCACTGAAGCCGAAGTCCTGGAAGAAGCCCACCAGCGCTTCGTGGGTGTCCACGCGGGCCTGGGGCATCGCCGGGGCGAAGGAGAGGAAGGGGTGCGTGGTCACGGAATCCACAGGTAGCTCCAGGTCTCGGTGAGGGTCTCGGAACCGCGTTTGAGGAAGCAGCGGAGCTCGACGGGTCCTTCTCCGTCGGGCATCAGCTCGAAGGCCGCGCGATAGCCACCGGTGATGGCGTGGACTTCCGCGCGCGGGTGCAGCACCTGCCCACGGGAGGCGGTGACGACCGCTTCCACAGGACCCGTGCCGTCCCCCGTGTTCTGGGTGAAATCGAGGACGAAGCGACGCGCCCCCGGCTTGCTGCCCGCGGCGACACGCGTCGCCGCGACGACCGACCCCGAGGACTTCACACCTTCCGGCGCGAAGCCCCACGACAGTCGATACGAGAATTCAAGCTGTGCACCCGCCGCCAGCGGCGCATCCGGTACCCAGAAGGCGACGATGTTGTCGTGGATCTCCTCGCGGGTGGGCAGCTCCACCAGCCGCACGGAGCCCTTGCCCCAGTCACCCACCGGCTGCACCCAGGCACCCGGCCGACGCTCGGAGCGCGCCTCCAGGTCTTCATAACTGGTGAACGCCTGGTCGCGCTGCAGGAGGCCGAAGCCCGACAGCCCGTCCGAATGGAAGCTGCTCACCTGGGTGTGCTTGGGGTTCTTCAGCGGGCGCCACAGCTTCTCGCCGTTCTTCATCCACACCAGGAGGCCGTCGGAGTCATGCACCTCGGGACGGAAGTCGTCAAAGTCGCCCCGGTCGTTCTCTCCGAAGAGGAACATGCTGGTCAGCGGCGCCAGGCCCAACTGCCGCACCTGCTTGCGGGCGAACAGCGTCGCCGTGATGTCCATCACCGTCTGCTCGCCCGGCTGGATGACGAAGCGGTAGGCGCCCGTGACGCTGGTGCTGTCGAGCAGCGCGTGCACCACCACCTGGTCCGAACCCTCCGCCGGCTTCTCCAGCCAGAACTCGCGGAACGTCGGGAACTCCTCGGGGCCCTGCAGCGCCGTGTCGATGGCGAGCCCGCGCGCTGACAGGCCGTACAGGTTGCCCTTGCCCAGGGCGCGGAAGTAGCTGGCGCCCAGGAAGGCCACCAGTTCGTCGTAGTAGCCCTTCGTGTTCAGCGGCGCGTTGAGACGGAAGCCCGCGAAGCCATTCACCTTCCCCCTGGGCGGCGTTCCCACCAGGGGCCCGTAGGTGAACTGATCCGTGGAGAAGGGCACCGGGCGCGCCTTGCCCCCGGACACCTCGTTCACCTGGACGGGACGCGTGTAATAGAAGCCCGGGTGGAAGAACTGCGCCCGGAACTGGAGGTTCGCGTCACGCCACAGGGAGCTGGCGTCGCGGAAGCGGATGTCCCGGTACTGATCGTAGGTGAGCTTCTCGAAGGACGGCGGCACCCCGATGGGCGGCTCCTGGTACGGCTTCGCGGCCAGCGCGCGGGCCCGCTCCTTCACCGTCTCCATGGAGAACCCCGAACCCCGGGCCGCCACGGACGTCGTCGCCGGCTTCGGCTGGGCACACGCCAGCGTCGCCGCGCACAACCCCACACCCCAGGCCATCCCCACCGTCTGTCGCTGCCACCGCGTCAATTCCCGCTCCTTCCAGGTGCTCACTGCCCGCGCCTTCACGGCGCGACGCGGCATAGGCTAGCAACGGTCGTGCCAGACGACAGGGGCTGGGGAATTTCCCAATCAATCCAGGCACCTGCCCTCTGATGGATATTTGC
>NZ_RAVZ01000645.1 GCF_003611635.1 Corallococcus terminator
GGTGACTTCACCGGGGGCAGCCGGCCCGTCCACGGGCGTGGAGGGGTTGGAGTCCGGGGTGGAATCATCCGGCGAGGCCCCCTCGCCCGCCGTGTTACCGCCGCAGCCTGCCGCCACCAGGAGTGAGAATGCCGTCACGGCGAATGCCATTGGGAGTTTCCGCAAACTGTGTTTCCTCCAACGGGCCCTGCGCGAGGGGCACACCGCCACGCTCGGGAAGGGGCTCCCGGGCATGGCAGGAGCCACCCTTGTCGGCGGATCCCGCTTTGGTTTGAGTGGAAGGCCCCAGCCCTCGCGCCAGCGGGCGAGGACGAGCCTTGCGACCAGTGCCTAACGCATCCAAGGCTTTTGAATTCCAGCCCCGCCGCGTCCGCCGTCACGCCCGGAGGACGTGCCCCCCAGCGTCCGCTGCGGCATGAACCTGGCGGCGGTTGTCCGACCCACCGGTTGCCCCCCTCCACGCACCGGCGGGCGCGCCCGGCAGCGGGGGGTCACCACCGAGGGCCCCCGCGCCTGCCCACTTCCCGTCAGCCGGCTGCCCACGGGTCCGGGACAGTTGGCGCGACGTGCGAGTGACCCCAACCTTCTGGCCGCTTCGCAGGGGTGGAGCGACAAGCGTCTGGGTTTGGGACGCGGGTGTCAGGGGGAGGGGCGGAGTCGATGGAAATGTTTCCCATCCATTTGCTGTTCATCGTGGTCCTGATGAACCGCTACATCCTGGGCCCCCTGCTGCGGCGGCTGAAGGGACAGCGGTTCGAACGGGTGGACGACAGCTACCGTCCCCGGGTCGCGATCGTCGTGCCCCTCTTCAACGAAGGCGAAGGCATCTTCCACACGGTGCGCGCGCTGCTGGAGCAGGACTACCCGCGCGAGCTGTTGGAGATCATCGTCGTGGACGACTGCTCGCGCGACGACAGTGTCGCCTGGGCGAACAAGGCCGCCGAAGGCCACCCCAACGTCCGGGTGATGCGCAACCCGGAGAACATGGGCAAGCGCAAGGGCATCAACCGCGGCGTTCGCGCGGCGGTGGACGCGGAGATCATCGTCTCCGTGGACTCCGACGTGGTGGTGGACAAGAGCGCGGTGCGCCAGCTCATCCGCCGCTTCGTCCACCCCAACGTCGCGGCCGTGGGCGGGCGCACCTTCGTCACCAACCGTCATCAGAACTGGATGACGCGGATGATTGAAATCAAGTTCCACTTCGCCCAGCAGTGGCTGAAGGACCTGGAGCGCTCGTTCCGCCAGGTGATGTGTCTGTCCGGTTGCCTCACGGCGTACCGCCGCCGCGTGCTGCTCCAACTGGAGCCCATCCTGGAGGCGCGCGCCATCGCGGGCGTCCCCATCAAGTACGGCGAGGACCGCTTCCTCACCCGGCAGATCGTCAAACACGACTACGAGACGGTCTACACGCTGGACGCGTTCTGCTTCACCGCGGCGCCGTCCACGCTTGCGGGCTACTTCTCCCAGCAACTGCGCTGGCGGCGCTCCAACCTGGTGGACCTGCTGGCGGGTCTGTCGCACGCATGGCGGCTGCACCCGGTCATCACGGTGCACTACGTGTCGCAACTGGCGCTGCTGCTGTCGTATCCGGTGGTCATCGTCCACAACCTCCTCAACGGAGAGTTCTGGGACATCCTCACGTTCCACTTCCTGGTGATTGGCCTGCTGGGCTTCATCTACCGGATGGAGACGCGGCACCTTCCCGAAGACCGGCGCGTGGCGGGGGCCAGCTTCCTGCCCATGGCCCTGCTCATGCCGGTGACCTACGCCCTGTTCACCCCGCTGGCGCTGCTGACGCTCGACTCCGGAAGCTGGGAGACCCGAGGCAGCCCCACGACGGCCCCTGTCG
>NZ_RAVZ01000646.1 GCF_003611635.1 Corallococcus terminator
ATTTCATTCCGCGTGCCGCGCGTGGGGCACCTCGGAGGCGCACGGAAAGTGCGGCCCGGCGACCACGTGCCGGCGCTCCCCCATGCGCGTCCGCGGGCCCACAGGGTGTCCAGGCAGCCACACTCGAGTGGTGTCCGGACGCGCTCGGGACGCGGGATTTCGGCGTGCAGACTGGAGGCGGAGGGGCGTGGCGGTCAACTGCGGGACCCCGGGAGTCGGCCGGAGCGCTAGGGTTGCCGGCCCATGGTGCTGCCTGTCCGATTCGTCCTCATGCGCCCGCGCAACGCGGAGAACCTGGGCGCCGCCGCCCGCGCCCTGAAGAACTGCGGCCTGTCCGACTGGGCCTGGGTGACGCCGGAGGTCGAGGACCTGTCTCCCGCGCACCGGCTCGCCGTGCACGCGGAGGACGTGCTGGGTGGGGTGAAGCGGCCGGACACGCTGGAGGCCGCCGTGTCCGACTGCGTCTGGGTGGTGGGGACGAGTTCGCGCAAGGTGGAGGGCAAACGCCGCCTGTCGCCCCGCGCTGTCGGTGAGGAGCTGGTGGCGAGGGCTGCGCAGGGTCCGGTGGCGCTCGTCTTCGGGGATGAGCGAAGCGGGCTCACCAACGCGGAGGTGGAGCGCTGCCACGACCTGTCCGCGGTGCCCACCGCGCCGGAGCAGCCCTCCATCAACCTGGCGCAGGCGGTGCTGCTCTACGCCTACGAGGTGCGGATGGCCGCGCTCGCCGAAAGCGCGCCGCCTCCCGGGCCCCTTCCGCTGGCTGCCACCGACGCGGAGCTGGCGCGGGTGGAGGCGACGCTGGAGACGCTGCTGACCACCGGAGGCTTCCTGGTGGACGAGCAGCCCGGGCGCACGGCGGTGAGGGACCTGTTCGCGCCCCTGCGGCGCTCCCGGCTCACGCGCAACGAGGCCCGGCTGTGGCTGGCAGCGCTGCACACCGTGCGAAAGAATTTCCCGCCCCCCAGGGACGGGGGCTGAGCAGGCAGGGGGACGTCCTGGCCCTTCGGGCAGGACCCTGGAGCGTCGCTACCTTTCACGGAAGTGCCGAACCCCGCTTGAGGGAGGAGCGCCACGTGAACCACATGCCTTACGAATCGATGGTCGTGGGAGGCACCGAGCCCGGCCCCGGCCAGCTTGCCCCGTCCCGCGAGGACCGCCCGGAGGAACCCGGCCGCACGCCCCTGACGGCGGAGGACGGCGAGTTCGAGGAGGAACCCCACCGCATGGCCAACGGCGACGAGCCCGGCCGCACACCCGGTTCCGCGGAAGGCGAGGATCCGGACGAACTCATCCGGAAGTAACCCCAACGCACCGCCGCCCCGCGCGGCTACAGTGCCGCGCCCATGCCTCGCAAGCCCGAACGGCCGCCGAAGTCCCCTCCCCGCCCCAACCGCTGGGAGGGCAAGGAGAAGCCGGACTGGCTGTCCCGGGCACTCGCGCGCGCGGGCGCCATGCCCCAGAAGGACGCGGAGGCCGCAATCAAGGCGGGCCGGGTGAGCATCAACGGCCACGTGGTGAAGACGCACCTGACGCCCGTGCCCCCCGATGCCGTGCTCAAGGTGGATGGCCTCCCGGTGCGCAAGGTGGCGCCCACGCACGTCCTGGCCTTCCACAAGCCCGCGGGCGTGCTGTCCTCCACCGCGCGCCAGCACCGCACCGGCACCGTGTTCGAGGTGCTGCTGCCCCAGCTTCCCACGGAGCTCGCGAGCTTCACGTGGCACGCGGTGGGCCGGCTGGATGTGGACACCACGGGCCTCTTGCTCTTCACCAATGACGACAAGCTGGTCGCCCACGCCACGTCACCGGAAACGAACCTGCCCAAGCGCTACGTGGCCACGGTGTTCAGCAT
>NZ_RAVZ01000647.1 GCF_003611635.1 Corallococcus terminator
GGGTGGGGCAGGGGGCTCGGCTGGAGCGCTGCGCCGTGTTCGAGGAGACGCAGGTGGCGCCCGGTGAGGTGCTCACCGAGGTGCTCGCGTGGGGCCCGCACCGGGTGCCCGCTTCGCTTTCGGGGCGCTAAAGGCTTCGGGCCTTCGCTGACGGGGCCCGTCCTCCTGTTTGGGAGGCCGGGCCCTTGTCATGGGCTTCAGGCGGCGTGGTAGCGCGCGAGCACGCAGGTGACGTTGTCGTTGCCGCCCGCCGCGTTGGCCAGGTCGATGAGCTGGCCGCACGCCTTCTCCAGCTCTGGCGTGCGCGACAGGATGTCCTGCATCTGCGCGTCGGTGACCATGCCGCTCAGGCCGTCCGAGCACAGCAGGAAGACGTCGTTCTCCAGCGGATCCACGCGGGTGACGTCCACCTGCACCTGCTCCTTCATCCCCAGCGCGCGCACGATGACGTTCTTGTGGGGGAAGTTTTCAATCTCCTCCGGTGAGAGCTTCTTCGCCTTGAGGTAGTCGTTGAGCAGCGAGTGGTCTTCCGTCACCTGCTGGAGGATGCCGCCGCGGAAGAAGTACACCCGGCTGTCGCCCACGTGGCCCACGTAGACCGCGCTGTCCGCGAAGTGCACGGACACGATGGTGGTGCCCATGCCCTTGTACTTGGTGTCCACGGTGGCGCGCTCGAAGATGCGGGCGTTGGCCAGCTTGATGCCGGTGGACAGCCGGTTCTCATCGTAGTTGCGCTGCTTGTCCATCTTGAACGGCCAGGTGGCGTCCTGGTCCTTGGACGTCATGCGGAAGAACTCACCCAGCTCGTCCACCGCGATGCGGCTGGCGATCTCACCGGACGAGTGACCGCCCATGCCGTCCGCCACGACCACGAGGTTCTCCTCGGTGAGCACGAGGTAGTTGTCCTCGTTGTGGTTCCGCTTCATCCCGACGTGGGTGCTGCCGGCGACCTCGATGCGCATGCGTGGGGACTCTTCCGGGAGAGGCGTGAAAATCGGGCCGCGACGTTAACAAAGCGGTCGGAAAGGGGTCAAAAAGCTCTCGTCGATGAAGTCCCCACCCTCCGGGTGTGGGTGGGCGGGGAGGCGAAGAGGGCGTTGGCCTTTCAGGAGATAACAGTCTCCGCTGGCGCGAACACCAGCCGGTCGCCCTCCTGGGTGCCGCTGGCCAGGAGGACGCCCGAGGGCAGCTCCAGGACCGAGCGGGCCCGGCGGTAGATGGAGGTGGCACGCCAGGGGGGAAGCGCGGACAGTTGCTTGACGATGCGCCCTTCCGCGTCCAGGAAGGCGACGTCGATGGGGATGCGCATGAAGAACGTGTGGATGGAGTTGCAGGGCTCGATGTGCATCCCGGCCCCCATCGGCAGCGAGGCGCGGCCCATGAGGCCCTGGAAGCGCTCGACGAAGGACTCGGCCCGTTCGGCGTTGTCCGCGAGCAGCCGCTGCCGCGTTTCGTTGGTCACCCTCCAGTGCATGTCCCGTGTTCTACCCCATGCTTGAGCCCCTGGCGTCCCCCCTGCACCTGGTCCTGGTCTCCCCCCAGATTCCGCCCAACACGGGCAACGTGGCCCGACTGTGCGCGGTGACGGGCTGCCGGCTCATCCTGGTGGAGCCCCTGGGGTTCTCCATCGACGACAAGAACCTCAAGCGGGCGGGGCTGGACTACTGGGACAAGGTGTTCCTGAAGCTGTACCCGACCTACGACGCCTATGTGGCGGAGTACCCGGCGGCCCGGCGGTGGCTGTTCTCCGCCCGGGCCCAGACGTCGCTCTACGCGGCCCGGTTCCAGGCGGGGGACCACCTGGTGTTCGGCTCGGAGGTAACAGGCCTGTTGCCGGAGGT
>NZ_RAVZ01000648.1 GCF_003611635.1 Corallococcus terminator
GGCTGGTGGCGACGTGGGGAGGTTTCCAGGTGCACCGGCGTGCTTCCCTTTCGGAGGCAGTCCCGGAAGTAGCGTCCGCCGTGACTCCACCGGAAGCTGACCGGGCCGCAGTCCTGCCGCCGTGGGTGGCTGTTCCCCCTGTGGCCGTCGCCTCCGAGGTGGCGCATTCGTGGAAAGAAGAAACACCCGTGACGAAGACTCCTCCCGCCCCTGTCCGGCCGCTCCGAACCCGGAAGGCGGTGTCCAGCGCCCTGGTCGTCGCCACCTGCTCCGCCCTGGGGTGCCCCAGTGGGCCGCAGTTGCGTCCCTCGCCACCGCCCGAGGCGTGCCCGGCGGGAGCCGTGGAGGCCATGCGGAAGCTGGGGATTCCCACGGGCCTCAAGATTGATGGGTCGTTCGTTTTCGATGGAGGACAGCGGCGCTTCAAGATCCAGGAGGGGCGGGCGCCTCTCCTCCGAATGGTCGATGACATGGGCCAGCTTCCGGCGGGAACCCTGTTGTTCGGACACATCCTCTGGGGAGAGTACATCTATGGCCGCTTCACCGAGGCCCGTACGGAGAAGGGGGTGCGCTACCCCGTCTGCATCGAGATGCTTGATGGATTTGGTATCGAGCACGGAATGCCGGTTTTGAGTGGCAGCACGAACGAGACCGCGATCATCATGAGCACGGTCTATCTGCGAGCCGTGGATCAATTCGAGTGACGTTCTCCCTGGCGATTCGCCGTGGCCTTGGCTCCGTCATTCCGATGTTGCTGAAGGTGGTGGTGGTGGCGGTCACCACGGCTACCGGGGCGATGGCCCAGGTTGCCAGCCCCCTGCCCGATGAAAGCGTGGGCCGCATTGAACTGTCGGCCGAGCAAGAGGGAATCCCTCGCGAACTGCGCATCAGTCCGGGATTGGCGACCCTGCTGTTATGTGATGCGCGCGTGGCGCGTTGGGAGCTTTCGGGGCGGGAGCACTTCCACCGTGTCGTGGAAGGTGCGGACACCCTCACCCTGCTGCCCCGAAATGATGTGAAGGAAGGACTGCGGCTGAAGCTGGCGCTCGTCTTCGCGGATGGTCTGGCTCCTTCGCGTGTGGAATTGGTGCTGGTGGTGCACCCCGCCCTGGCGCAGCGTCAGGTGGAGTTGTTCCGCCATCCGCGCACGCTGGAGTCGTACCAACAGGAGGTTCGACAACTGCGCACGGAAGTCGGCCGCTCCCAGGCGGAGGTGGAGCGACTTCGCGCGCAGCAAGCGCGACCGTCCGGTCTGGCCGAACTGCTGGCCTCGGATGTGATGCTCGAGGAGGGTGTGGCCTTCCGTAAGTTGGAGACTGAAGCGCAACCGACGCCACGCGCGGCTGTCTGGGTGACGCGGGTGACCACCTTTCGCGCTGCCAGCCGGGTCGCGGTGAAGGCCAAGTTTGAAAACCGGTTGGAGGTGCCCTGGGTGTTCAAGGGCGCGGCGCTGGTGGATGGGGCCGGTCGCACCGTGCAGGCACTGGACGTCTTGCCCCAGGAACCCATCGCGCCCAGGGCGCGCGCCACGGGCATCATGGAGTTCGAACTGCCAGCGCTCCCAACGCGCGGTCCCTACACCCTGAAGCTGTGGGCCGAAGGCGGAACCCAGTCCGTCACCGTGCGCAACATCACCTTCCCGTGAGCGAGTCCGGGGCCCGGCTTACGGCGCGACAGCAGGATCCGCGAACCTTGGGTCGTGCAGGAAGTCCGTGTCCGTGAGCGACTCCAGGAACGCGATGACGTCCGCCTTCTCCGCGGGCGTCAGCGTGAAGCCCCGCACGAAGGGGCTCTGGAGTGGACTTGCCTCGCCTCCATTCATCGCCCGTGCC
>NZ_RAVZ01000649.1 GCF_003611635.1 Corallococcus terminator
TCCGTGGCCACCCTGCGCCTGCCGGTGCCGGACGTGGCCGCCCAGCGGGCCTTCTGGGACCCGGTGGCCTCCTGGCTGGGCTGGAGCTCCACCCAGTCTCCGGAAGGCACGGCGGCCTACACGGGCGCGGGCCTGGGGCTCGTCTTCACGCCGGCCCCCGCGTCCTCGGTCCAGGCCACCCTGACGCTGGATGCGCCCTCCCTGTCCGCCGTCGCCCGGCTGAAGGACCTGCTACAAGCCCACCACCCCCGCAGCATCGTTTCGGGCCCCGAGGAGGGCCTGCGGTTCCAGGACCCGGCCGGGCTCACGTGGGAATACACGCCCCCGTCGGTTTGATTCTCCCCGCGAGTGGCATCAGGCCCCTCGCGAGTGCCGTTCGAGGCGTTCCGGAACCGGAAATCCTGATCGCGTTTGCACGCGTGCCTTGACGCAACGGGGGCGTCGAAGTAAGGACGGCCCCTCTTTTTCCTTGTCTTGCCTTCCGCTGGAGCATTGCCTTGGCGAACACCAAGTCTGCAGAGAAGCGTCACCGCCAGTCCCTGAAGCGCCGCGCCCGGAACGTGAACGTCCGGTCGTCGGTGAAGGACGCCGTCAAGTCCGCCCGCGAGGCCATTGCCTCCAAGGACGGCACGAAGACGACGGACGCTCTCAAGGCGGCTTCCAAGACCCTCAACAAGGCGGCCAGCAAGGGCGTCCTCCACAAGCGCACCGCCTCGCGCCGCATCTCCCGGCTGGCCAAGGCCGCCGCGAAGAAGTCGGCCTAGTCGTACCCCGCCCTGGGTCGAGGACCGGGTTCCCCGGTCCTCACCAGGTGCTGGCCAGTCGGTCGTACCCATCACGCATGAGCGTTTCCGCCAGGCGTGCCAACGCCGCCTGACGGTTGGCTTCTGCTTCCAGAACGTTGCCCCGGCCCTGGAGATAGTCCTCCGTGCCCGCCACCACCGTCTCCCCGAGCAACTGTCCCTCCTTCACGAGGCGCAGGCGCACGGTCGTGTAGACGCGGTAGTTGTTGGCGACGATGGTCGGGGACGCCCCGACGTTGAGCACTACCCCTTCAATCGTGGCGTTGCAGTCCGGCGCGCTGGCCAGGCGGCCCGCCTGGATGAGCTGCTGGCGCAGGTAGCGCGTGAAGAGGTTCTCCAGCGTGGGCTCCGGCGTCTCGTTGACGAAGATGGGCGCGCACACCTGCCCCACCCCCTCCGGCAGCGCGGAGCCCCACGGGCTGAAGCGGTAGCCGCACCCGGACGCCAGCACCGCCACCACCACCACGCCCGTCCGGGCCCACCGGTACGCACTCCCCGCACTCCAGGTCGCCCACATGGGCGCGCACCCTACCCGCCCGCGATCCTCCGTCAAGCGTCGGGGTCGGACACCGGCACGCCTCGCGCGCGTCCGGCCTCCCGCAGCACCACCCGGGCCGCCTCCAGCCGGGCCTCCCGCGCGGAGCCCCGGAGCGCCATGCCCAGCGGCCACTGCAACCGTGCGCCGTCCTCCACCTCCACCGTGAGGCCCTGGTGGCGGTACAGGGCCGCGAGCAGCACGCCCACGACGCCCGCGGCGAGGGCCATGATCCGGATGGCCTGAGTGGGCGCCCAGAGGCCCAGCAGCGCGAAGGCGAGCAGTCCCAGCGCCTCCGCGTAGGGGCGCGTGCGCCACTCCAGCCGGCGCACCCGCGTCCACGCGACCTCCACGGGCGGACTTCCAGCACGCCCCTGGAAGGTCAACCGCTCCGCGTCCATGGACAGGCCGCGTCCATTGCCCAGGTCCAACGCGAGCGGGGCGATGCGCGGGGGCGGTGGGGACGCGGCC
>NZ_RAVZ01000064.1 GCF_003611635.1 Corallococcus terminator
TCCGAGGAGGAAGGCGGACTCGGGGACGACGAGGACTCCTACGAGAAGGAGGCTTCCTTCGGAGGCGCTCCTGGCGCCCCACCCCGACAGTCGGCGGCGCCCTCCAAATCCATGCCTCCCCCGCCCCCAAGGCGTCCGGGAGCCCCCATGGTGGGCGGCCGGGCGGCGTCCGCCCCGCGTGGCGGGAGCGCCACCGGAGAGGTCGCCGTCTCGCGCGAAATGATGAGGAACGAACCCTCGCCCAAGGGGGGCGGTGGGCTGGAGCGCGCCAAGAAGCGCAAGGCCGCCGTGGAATTCGACGACGCCCCGATGGCGGACCTGTCGATGCCCGAGGAGCAGGAGCACGCCGAGGACCGCCTGGAGCCCGCGGAGGGGTTGCTCGACTACGAATCGCTGACGCTGGCCCCTCCCGGTGTCGCGTATCACCGCGGCCGGCTGCAGCCCCGTCCGGCGCACGTCACCCAGGCGATGCTGGCCCTGTCGGCGGTGCGCGTGCAGGTGGACGTGGTGAGCCTCGTGGCGGTGGCCATGGCCAGCGCCGACGCCGTGAACGTGCTTTCGCCGCCCACCTGGGCCGTGCCTCCGCGTGAATCCGCGCGGCACTTCGATGCGCGCTTCGACGCGGACGCGAGCGCGGACGTGCCGTCCGACGGGGCGTGGCACACGGTGCCCATGTTGACGCTGCCGGTGGAGTTCAAGGCCGAGTACGTGAGCGTGCCCTCCGTGGAGCCGCGCGTCTTTCGCACGGTGCGCCTGGACAATCCGACGCCCCACCCCCTGCTCGCGGGCCCGGTGGACGTGACGCTGGAGGACGAGTTCCTGATGACGTCCCCGCTGCCCACGATGGGGCCGGGGGAGACGCAGCGGCTGGGATTGGGCGTGGAGGAAGCGCTCCAGGTGGCGCGCAACACCCGCTTCGACGAGGCCACGGGCGGCATGTTCGGCAACAGCACGGTGCTCACGCACCATGTGTCGGTGGAGCTGGCCAACCACCTCAACCGGCCGGTGAACATCTCCGTCTCCGAACGCGTGGGCGCGGTGCCGGAGTCGCAGAAGGACATCAAGGTCGAGGAGACGGAGGTCGCGCCGCCGTGGAACAAGCCCACGCCCATCCCGGGCGAGGCGGCGGTGGAGGGTGAGCGCGTCTGGCGCGTGAGCATCCCCGCCGGAGAGAAGCGCTCCCTGAAGGCGACGTGGATCGTGAAGCTGCCCGCCAGCAAGATGCTGCTCGGCGGAAACCGGAGGACGTGATGCGCACTTCCATCTTGTTGCCCCTGGTCAAGGTGACGGTCCTGGAGGACCGGGCCCTCATTGAACGCAGTGGAGAGGTGACGCTGCCGCAAGGCGCCACCCGGCTCATCGTGGACGGCCTGCCGGCGGTGGCGGTGGACCGCTCGCTCCAGGCGAAGCTGACGGGCGGCATGGTGACGCAGGCCGGCCTGCGCCGCTCGATGCGCGCCGTGCTTCCGGAGGCCCTGCGGGAACAGCACTCGGCGCTGGCCCGCCGTGCCTTCGAACACGAGCAGGCGATGGAGCTGGCCCACGCGGAGGTGCGGCGCCTGGAGGTGAAGCGGGGCCTGATGCAGGCCGCGCGCGCGGACGTGCTGCGCGCCATCGCCGAGCGCACCGGCGCAGGCGAGGCGGACCCCGCGCGGTGGAAGGAGCAGCTCGACACGCTTCGCAAGGAGCAGACGGCGACGGACGACGCGCTCCGGCAGGCGCGGCGCCACGAGGCCCGCCTCCAGCGCCAGCACGAGCAGGAGACCCGCGACATCCTGTCCCGCACGGAGCTGCCGGAGCCCAAGCTGGACGTGCGCGCGGAGCTGGACGTGAGCCACGCGGCGGGAGGCACGGCGACGCTGACGCTGACGTACCTGGTGCCCTGCGCGGCCTGGCGCCCGGCCTACCGCGCGGCGCTGCGCTCCACGCCGGAGGCGGCGACGGTGACGGTGGAGTGCGAAGCCGTCGTCTGGCAGAACACGGGTGAGACGTGGAAGGACGTGACGCTGGCGTTCTCCACGGCGAGACCCACGCTGGGCGCCACGCCGCCCCGGCTCCAGGACGACTGGCTGTCATTGCGCGACAAGACGGTGCGCGAGAAGCAGGTGGTGGATGTGTCCATCCGCGAGGAAGCGCTCCAGACGACGGGAGAGGCCGGGGCCACGAAGGCCGCGGATGCGCTGCCCGGCATGGACGACGGCGGCGAGCCGGTGACGCTGGCGGCGACCCACAAGGCCACGGTTCCTTCGGACGGCGAGGCCCACCGCGTCGCGCTGTTCGTCTTCACCGCCCCGGCGAGTTCGGAGCTGGTGGCGTGTCCGGAGCAGTCGCCGCTGGTGCACCGGGTGGCGAGGTTCGACAACACCGGGCCGGCGGTGCTGCTCGCGGGGCCCGTGGATCTGGTGCGTGAAAAGGGCTACGTGGGCCGCGCGCAGTTGAAGTTCTCCGGCCGGGGCGAGCGGGTGAAGCTGGGTTTCGGCAGCGAGGACTCGCTGCGGGTGTCGCGGCAGGTGGACGTGGGTGAGGACGTCGCGCGCATCACCGGCCGGCGCACGCGCACGCAGCGGGTGAAGCTGTTCGTCTCCAACATGGGCGCGAAGCCGGCGGACCTCGCGGTGGAGGAGCGCATGCCGGTGTCGGAGGTGGAGGCGGTGGAGGTGGCGTTGCTCAAGGACGCCGCGAAGCCCGCGCCCACGAAGGTGAGCGAGGAAGGAATCGTGCGCTTCCAGCTCAACCTGCCGCCGCGCTCACGCCAGACGGTGGCCTTCGGCTTCACGGTGTCCAGCGCCGCGAAGGTGTCGGGCCTGTAGCCACCGCGAGACACGAGGAGCCCGGGAGCCATGCCCTTCGCGACGAAGTCCGGCCGACGCATCCACTTCGAGGTCGAAGGCCAGGGCCCTCCCCTGCTCCTGTTTCACGGCCTGCTCCAACTGGGTTCGCACTGGACGCTCAAGGGGTACGTGCCCGCGTTGAAGGACACGTACACGGTGGTGACGTTCGACTCGCTGGGCCACGGCCAGAGTGACACCCCGCACGAGCCCGGTGCCTACGGGCTTCGGCGCCGCGTGGAGGACGTGCTGTCGGTGCTCGACACGCTGTCGATTCCCCAGGCGCATGCGTGGGGCTATTCGATGGGGGGCTGGACGGTGTGTGGGCTGGCGGCCTTCGCGCCGGAGCGGCTCGCGTCGTACGTGGTGGGAGGCTGGGATCCGGTCAACGGCCTGCGCACGGCCTACGCGGCGCTGTCGAAGCTGCTGCCGTCGGAGCCGGAGATGGATTGGTTCCAGGTGTTGCTGACAGCCGCGCGGCGCGCACCGGAACTTGCGGAGGCCATCGAAGCGGGAGACCTGGAGGCGCTGCGGTGGTGCCTCAAGGCCTGCGAGGACACGACGGGCCTGGATGATGCGCTGGTGCGGTCCGCAAGGCCGGGGCTCCTGTACTGCGGAACCCAGGATCCGTACCACGACCCCATGAAGGCCGTGGCGGAGCAGGCCGGAGCGGACTTCGCGAGCATCGAGCACGCGGACCACGGTGGCGCCTGGGCGAAGGCGGCGAAGGTGTTGCCCCGGGTGCTGCCGTTCCTGGCGTCCGTCAACCGGTAGGCCCGACTCATGGGGCGGGTTGGAGCGCCACCACCCGGACGTCGAAGTCGTTGCAGGCGGGGTCCTTGCAGATGCCATTGAGCCACGCCTCGCCCTTGCCAAACATCACCCCCTTGGCATTGACGAAGAGGTCGGCGTAGCGCTGCCCGGTGATGGCCTGCGCGACGGCGGGCGTGACGATGGCGTCGTAGCGAGCGATGAATGCCTTGGCATTGGCGATCTTCACCTTCTTGCCGCCGATGCTCGCGGTGAAGGGATACGCGACCATCGCCGAGACGGCACTGGCGTCGTGCGCGGATACCGCTCGCTGCAACGAGGCCACCGCCTGTTCGTACTTCGCGGGGTCGCCCAGCACGGTGGTGATGCGGGCGTTGACCTCGGCATGGTCATCCGTCGCGGCAGGCGTCCCGGAATCGACCGGAGCGGAGGCAGGAGCCTCCACGCGCGGCGCGGCGGGAGCCTCCGTGGATGTCTCCCGCGCGACTGTTGCCGGAGGCTCGGCACGCTGACAGGCGGTCAGCGACGCGATGACCAGCAATCCTCCCACGATGTGTCCTTGCAGCCACGCCCCCGGCCTGGAACTCCTGTCCCTGGCAATCCGGGCACGCTACCCGGGCCGACGGGGTGGCTCGGCGTCAGGCCCGACGATTCGCGGTGGAGCGTGGAGTCGTAGCCGCATCGAGCGTTGAGTGATGGACGGGGCCTGCACCTCGGCAGGTCCGCCGCATCACCGCGCGGCCATCACCAGGTCCCGGAGCTGCTGCGTGGCCATGCTCGCGGGAATGCGCCGCAGCAGCGCATCGCGCACGAAGCGGGCGGCACCATTCTCCCATTGGCCCACGCGACCCATCTGCCGTGAGCGCACGACGATCTGGTTGGCGCGCGTCAGCCGACGGGCCTCGTAGGCACGCAGCGCGTCTTCCACCGCTCCGGGCGCCGCCAGGCACTCCGCCAGCACCACGGCATCCTCGATGGCCTGACAGCCGCCCTGCCCCATGTTCGGCGTCATCGGGTGCGCTGCGTCGCCCAGCAATGTCACCCGGCCCCGGCTCCAGTGCCGCAGCGGAGGACGGTCGTGGATGTCCGTGCGCAGGACGCGCTCGGGAGGCGTCACCTCCAGCAGGGCCTTGATGGGGGCATGCCATCCGGCGAAGCGCTCGCGCAGGACGGCGAGTGTCTGTCCCGGAGCATCCTCCGCTCCAGCCGGAGCATTGAGCGTGGCGTACCAGTACACCTCGCCATGGCCGATGGGCACGATGCCGAAGCGCGCGCCGGGCCCCCAGGATTCGGAAAAGTGCCCCGGGGAGACGAGGTCCGCGGCCGGGCACACGCCGCGCCAACTGGTGTAGCCGGAGTACCGGGTGGGCTGCTCCCCCCACAGGCCGGTGCGTACGGCGGAGCGCAAGCCATCCGCGCCCACCAGCACGTCACCGGACACGGAGGTGCCATCGGACAGGGAGGCGGTGACGCGGGCTACGTCGTCCTGGAAGCCTGTCACCGCGATCCCCAGACGCACGGAGTCCTCCGGGCCCGCATGGGCATGCAGGACGGACTGGAGGCGGGCCCGGTGCAGCGCCACCATCGGAGCATCCAGTTCCCGCTGGAGCGCTCCCACGTCCACCCGGGTGAGCGGTGCTCCCTTCATATCGAGCACGACGGACTCCACGGACCGCTCTCCCACGGCCACCACCGCGTCGCACAGCCCGATGCGGCGCAGGGCGAGCGAGGCGTTCATCTGCACGATGATGCCCGCGCCCACCTGTCGAAACGCGTCCGCGCGTTCGAGGACCGTGGCGCGCAGGCCGGCGCGGCGCAGGGCGCAGGCCAGCGTGAGCCCTCCAATGCCAGCCCCCGCGATGAGGACGTGTCGGGCGGAGGGAGACGCGACGGGAGGCGGGGTCATGGCTGCCTTTCAGGAAGGCCCGCGCTGGAGATCAACCGAACCAGCGGCCGGAGTCCGGGGCGAAGATTCGCACACGCTCCAGCAGCGATGCGGGCAGGCGGGCCTTGAGGGTCGCGTGGACCTGCGCGGGGCTGTAAGCCTGACTGAAATGCATCAGGACCAGGGCCTCGTTCTGGAAGCGGTCGGCCATGGAGGCGATCTCCTCCAGGTGGATGTGGGCCCGCTCCTGCGCATCGCGCACGGTGCGCTCCGCGTCGATGAACGTGCATTCGAGGATGAGCACGCGGCTGTCGAACAGGGATGGCTGGCGCTCCAGCACGTTGGACAGCGTGTCGGTGCAGTAGGCCAGCTCCAGACGTTCGACTTCATCGAAGAGGGGCTCACCGGCCTGGCGACGGCGGCCAATCTCCGCCGGGGGCAGCTCGCGGTACTCGGGCTTGAGCTTGGAGACGCGGCGGATGAACTGGTAGCCCAGCGAGGGCACGGGGTGGTGCGTGCGAAAGGCACGCACCCACAGATCCTGCTGGACCTTGAGGGTGTCACCGGGACGCATGGGGACGGTATGGAGATCCGCCTTCATGCGGTGCAGCCGCCCCAGCGCCGCGATGGCCTCCTGGACGGGGGCTTCAATCTCCGCGGGGAGATAGACCTGCGGTGGGCCCTTCCCCACCAGCGCACGGATGCCGAGGAGCGACCCCAGCGCGCTGGCGTGGTCCGCATGGCCATGGCTCAGGAAGATGCGGTCGGTGCCGGCGAAGGAGCGGATGGGAACGCCAGCATCCAGCAGCACGCCCAGTTCCGGCACGAGGAGCGACGTGTACACGCCGCCCACGGAGATACCGCGCACGGTATAGGGTCCTGCCTGCACCTCGGTCAGCATGCGGCAAAGCTTATGCGGACTTCGGAAGGAAGGCGCCCGTGCGTTGGAAGCCGCTGTGGACGGTGGGGTTCGTGGCCATCGCGGTGCTGCTCCAGGGCTGCGGGCATGGGCAGGGGCGGCTCAAGCTCGACTCCGCGACAAGCGCCTGCCGAACCCACCCTTCCTCCTGCGCCCAGGCCGCCGGACAGGAGTCCATCCTCCCCCGGGCCATCCGCGCCGTGGGGACCGCGGGAGGTTCCGCGGTCGCGGCGGCGAAGCTCCTGGATGAGGCGCTGCTGGACCAGGTCACGGAGGCCATGAAGAAATGCGCGGACAAGGCCCGGACCGAGGTCATCCTCGAACACTTCGGGACCCGAAGCCCGACCCGGGAAGAGTGCTTGGAAGAGGGCACCGACAAGAAGAGAAAGACCCTCACCCGGGCCATGATTCTCGGGGAGGAAATGCATCGCGTCGCCTTGCGCTGTGCCGCTGAGAAGTTGAGTGAACTCCGGCCGGGTGGATTCAGCCTTGAGCCCACCTACAAGTATGACCCAGACAGCAAGGAGACGACCTGGTTGTCACCAGATAAAGTGGACATCATTCGGCGCGACGGAAACTTCTTCGAATTGAAAGGGTCCCTTGTGCCAGACGTCGTCCTCCATGAAGGACACCCAGAACGGGTCCAGGCTGTCTACGACTTCAAATTCCCCTGTATCGACCTCTCTCAACATCCTCGTTGGCGAGAGTACGCACCTGGGCACCCCTACGAAGGGCGAAACCAGAGCGACATCTATATCGAAGCATTCAAGACCAATGCAGTCTTTCGAGTCTCACCCTGGTTGGGAGCAGGCTTCTGAATATGGAAAACCCACGGATGCAGGTCATCCGAAAAGACAGGGCCTACACACAAGAGAGCATCAGCATCTGCTTCTATTTCTCCAGATCCACTACGGAGATCTCAGGCCCCGCCACACTGGCATTGCGAAAATTTCTTGAAACAACCGGGAAACAAACCTTCACACACTATGCCCATGAGGACGGTGAATGGCGGGATCTGGATGCTGCCGAATGGGAGTCTATTCGCGCAAAACTCCTGCGTCCGATCCGCACACATGTTGCGCTCACCGACGACAGGCCCCACCCCGACAAGTATGAGTTCAATTACGATGGCAAAGACCTGCACAACCAGACGTTTCGGCATTACCCTGGCGCAGTCACAGCCGTTCAATTCATTCTTCCTACGGCATGGCTGAAAACACATGGCCCGCAACGCATCCGAGATCTAGCACTCACGCTGGCCGCACTGCTTCCCTTCAACTCGGGGCATGTGGGGCTGTCGGCCACGGGCTTCCTGGATGGAGCGACCATCATGAAGGATCTCGTCCCTCAGTTGCTCCAGCATCCAGGAGTCGACGTCCTGGATCTCCAGCGGACCGCTTATGAAGTCGGCACCCGCCTGCGCGTCCCCCACTGGATGACCTTCATTGGAGATCCAGCCCTGAGCGAAATGGGAGGCACGGACTTCCTGCGCTCCCAACTCCACACGCCCGGCACCACCGTGGAGTCCCTGGACGCGTCCCGGGCCGTCGTCACCCTGGGCCCGGCTCCGGAACCCGGAGGCCCCGACCAGCCTCTGCCCGCGTACCGGGAGCTGGCCCGCGTCCTGGAGCCCTGGGCCTTCCATCCCCCCAACGGCCCCCCGGGCTTCCCCGCCGCGACCTTCCAGCAGTGGGACCGCCGATTCCTCGACGACTGAACCGGCGTCCCCACTTCACTCGTCAGTTCTTCGCGCGCTCGTACTGGTGCGGCCAGCGGACGTCCGCGTGCAGCTCCGTCGCGGCGCGCAGCGGCCAGTACGGATCCCGCAGCAGCTCCCGGGCCAGGATGACGACGTCCGCCTGCCCCGTGGCCAGCACGTGCTCGGCCTGGAACGCGGAGCGGATCATCCCCACCGCGCCCGTCAGGACTCCCGCCTCCTTGCGCACCTTCTCCGCCAGAGACGTCTGGTAGCCCGGCCCCACCGGAATCTTCACGCCGGGCACCACGCCGCCCGACGAGCAGTCGATGAGGTCCACGCCCTCCTTCGCCACCAGCTTCGCCAGCGCCACCGAGTCCTCCGGCGTCCAGCCTCCCTCCACCCAGTCCGTGGCGGAGATGCGCATGAACAGCGGCTGGCCTTCCGGCCACTTCGCCCGCACCGCGCGCGTCACCTCCAGCGCGAAGCGCGTGCGGTTCTCGAACGAACCGCCGTACCGGTCCGTCCGCTTGTTCGACAGCGGCGACAGGAACTCGTGCAGCAGGTAGCCGTGCGCCGCGTGCAGCTCCACCACCTGGAACCCCGCCGCCTTCGCGCGCACCGCCGCGTCACCGAACGCCTTCACCACCCGGGCGATGCCCGCCTCATCCAGCGCCGCCGGCTTCGGATAGCCGTCCTCGAACGCCTCCGCGGTCGGTCCCACCGGCGTCCAGCCACCGTTCTCCGCCGTCACCGTCGAGCCGTGGCTCCCCGTATCCCAGGGCCGCAGCGTGGAGGCCTTCCGGCCCGCGTGCGCCAACTGCACGCCGGACGCGGCGCCGTTCTGGTGCAGGAAGCGGTTGATGCGCGCCAGCGTCTCCACATGCGCGTCCTTCCACAGCCCCAGGTCCTGCGGCGAGATGCGGCCCTCCGGCTCCACCGCCGTCGCCTCCGTCAACACCAGCCCCGCGCCACCCACCGCGCGACTGCCCAGGTGCACCACATGCCACTCATTGGCGAAGCCGTCCTCGCTCGAGTACTGGCACATGGGGGACACCACCACGCGGTTGCGCAACGAGATGTCACGCAGCTTCAGAGGGGTGAACAGCTTCGTGTTGCTCATGACTTGTCCTCCGGGGAAATCGCTGTCTGTCGTTCAGGCAACCCCAGCGCCTCGCGCACCTGCGCCGTGCTCCTGCCCATCCAATGCCGTCGGTGATTGTCCTGCGTCGTGAGGCTGCGCGTCTCCATCCGGTCCACGTAGAGCGTGCCCTCCAGGTGGTCCACCTCGTGCTGGAGGATGCGCGCGTACCAGCCGCGCGCCGACAGCGTCACCGGCTGCCCCTTCTCATCCAGCGCCTCCACCCGCACGCCGCGCGCCCGGGCCACCAGCGCCGCGAGCCCGTTCACGCTCAGGCACCCCTCGTGGAACTCCATCGGCGTGGGGTCCTCCACCACCAGCTTCGGGTTGATCAACACGTGGAACGCCACCGGCGCCCGCTCCCGCGTGGCCAGGTCCGCGGGCGTCGCGCCGGCCTGGTACTCGGCCCGGTCCTCGATGACCACCAGCCGCAAGCCCACCCCCACCTGGGGCGCCGCGAGCCCCACGCCGGGCGCGTCCCGCATCGTGTCGCGCATCAGTGCGATGAGCTGTCGCGTGTCCTCACTGCCAATTTCCTCGGGGGTCAGCTCCCGCGCGCGCTGTCGCAGCACCGGCTCCCCTGCCTGGACGATCTTGAGCACCATAGGTGGCCCACCGTAACAAGCGCTTCACTGCCGCGCCGCATCACCGTGAGACGGGCACGGGCCCGGTCGCCCGCCTTCCCACGAGAAAGGCGTCACCCATACCCTCTCCGGGCATCACCGGCCTCACGGAGCAAGGGCCAGTGAAGATAGGCTGCGTCGCACCATGGCTCGCCGCAAGAAGGCCGAAGAGACCACCGCGCGCGTTCGCAACCTGCTCGCCCTGGACGCCGCCGGAATCATGCGCCGCCTGGCCGCACGCCGGGAGGAGATGTTCATCCTCTTCTCGCGCCTGCGCAGCCGGGGCCCGCTGGTGGAGACGGTGGCGTCGCACTACGCCGAAGGCGCCTTCATCCAGCTCATCCACCTGTCCGAACAGGAGCAGGCCGTGGTGGATCATTTCTACGCACGCCTGGACGAACTGCGCTGGTACTTCACCTACACCGAGGACATGCCCGGCACCGCGCACCAGACATTCATCGCCCTGCACCGGCGGCTGGAGGAGAGCTACCGCCTGTTCGTGGAGACCATCGGCCTGCCCGTACAGCCGGACGGCGTGCGCGTGGTGAACGCGGAGGCCATCCGCCACGAGGAGACGGCGGTGGAGGCCACGCCCGTGGCGCTCGCCCCCCTGCCCCGCCGTCGCCGCGCGCCGCCCGCCTGACTCAGGCCGCGGAGGCTTCCGCCGCTGCCGCGTCCACGCTCGCGTCCGTCGTGGACCGGGCGCCGACCTTCGCCAGCCGCATCATCGACGCCTTGCCCACGACGACGTCCACCATTTTGCGCGCGCGCGTCCAGACGCTCTCCTGCACGTAGGGGATGCCGTACTTCTCGCACAGGGCCTTCACCTGGGGCTGCACCTGGGCGTACTTCAGCATCGGCAGGTCCGGCCAGAGGTGGTGCTCAATCTGGTAGTTCAGCCACAGGTGCGCGTAGTCGTTGAGGTCGCCGCCCGTGCGGTAGTTCGCGCTGCCCAGCACCTGCTGCACCATGCGTTCCGCCTTGTTCGCGGGCGCGCTGTCGAAGCGGTACAGGTCCTCGCCGGTGTGGTTGGGCCCCACGACGAAGAACGTGTGCAGGTTGGTGACGACGTCCGCCAGCACGGAGTTGCAGAACACGCTGAACGCCGCCCACGGACCCAGCACCAGGAACGCCGCCGGGTACAGGCCGAAGTAGACGGCCGCGTACGGCAGGTAGCAGCGCGTGAAGAGCTCCCACACCTCCGCCCGCGTCAGCGCGCCGCCTTCCCGCCGGCCCTTGCGCCGGAGTGACCCCAGCGTCTCCGGCGCGTAGTAGCTGGCGCGCCAGGTGATGGCCAGGAGCGCCAGTTGCACGTAGCGCAGCGGCAGGGGACGGCTTGTGTCCCGCAGCGTGCCCTCCGCGTTGCGCTCCAGCAGGTCGGGATCCGCGTCCTCGCCGGTGTGCGAGTGGTGCAGCACGTTGTGCTCGAACACCCACGCCTCCGGCAGCATCCAGTCCAGCCAGTCCAGGAAGCGCCGGTTGCCCTTGGCGAACGCCTTGCTCGTGCGCGACGCGGGCAGGCCCGGCACCCGGTCGTAGCCCCGGTGTCCCACGTGGTGCATGAGCAGCCAGCGCGTCGAGCGCCCCAGCCCCAGCGCCACCGCGCTCAACGGGTTCGGGGCGATCCACGCCGTGGCCACGCCCAGCCCCGTGGCCACCCGGCCCCAGCGCTCCAGCTTGCGCAGGTGCGCCGCGTCCGCCTCGCCCAGGGAGGCATCCACCTGGGCGCGGATCTCCTTCAGCTCCCGGTAGAAGCCCTCCGCGTCCACGGAGGCGAGGTCGAAGTCGGGGGTGCCGCGGGACATGGAAGGACTCCTCGGAAGCGGGACGGGGAACCACGGGCACGGCCGATGCGAAGCCGCACGCTAACCTCCACCCGGAGCGCCGAAAAGCGTTCCTTCCAGCTCACCCGCTCGCCGGGCGACGGGGCAACACCAGCTTCGCGGTGAGAACCTGCACCACCTCCCCCTTCTGGTTGCGCGTCTCGCTGCGCACGGTGGCGATGCCCCGGGCCGGATTCGTGCGCGAAGGAGTGATTTCCACCACCTCGCTCTCCACGTGCAGCACGTCCCCGGGGCGCGTGGGCCTGGGCCAGCGGATCTCCCCTCCTGCCCCGACGATGCCGCCCCGGAACGGCAGCCCGCCCTGCACGTTGAGCTTCATGGTGATGGCGGCCGTGTGCCAGCCGCTCGCCGCCAGCCCCTCGAAGAGCGTGTCCTTCGCGGCCTCGTCGTCCAGGTGGAAGCCCTGCGGATCGAACTGCCGGGCGAAGGCGCGGATCTGCTCCGCGTCCAGGGCATGCGTGCCACTGACGAACCGCTGGCCCACCTGGAGGTCGTCCAGGAACAGCTCCTGCTGCTCACCCGACTGCGCTGAACCCATGGTCCGTGCTCCTTCGCGCCCGATGCGTCGGGTGTGATTAATGCTCACCTACGGTGTGTGGATCCACCCATCCATGACAGACTGGGGGCTATCCGAATCCTCCTATCGATCGCGTTCTGGACCTTCTTCGCGCTGTCCAGCGCGGTGTTGTTCCTTGGAGCCCTCCTGCTGTGGGCGATTACCCGCCCGTTCGACGCGGATGGGCGCGTGCTTCACCTGTACTCGTGCTTCTGGGCACAGTTGTATTTCTACGTGAACCCGCTGTGGCACCTGCGGGTGGAGGGCCGCGAACGCCTGCCCTGGAAGGGCGCGGCGGTGCTGGTGGCCAACCATGAGTCGCTGGGGGACATCCTGGTCCTCTTCGGCCTCTACCGACCCTTCAAGTGGGTCTCCAAGGCGGAGAACTTCAAGCTGCCGCTCATCGGCTGGAACATGCACCTCAACCGCTATGTGCCGCTCATCCGCGGCGACCGCGCGAGCATCATCCAGATGATGGCCGGGTGTGAGCGCTGGCTTGCGCGTGGCATCCCCATCCTGATGTTCCCCGAAGGAACTCGCTCCAAGGACGGCGAGGTGAAGGCCTTCAAGGACGGCGCCTTCACGCTGTCCATCCAGCAGCGCTGCCCCATCATCCCCGTGGTCCTCACCGGCACCGCGCGGACCATGCCCAAGCACGGGCTGGTCATCCAGCAGGCGGTCCACGCCCGGGTGCGCGTGCTGGAGCCCATCGACCCGGCGGGCTTCGCCGGGGACGTACATGCCCTGCGAGACCACGTGCGCGACGTCATTGTCAGCGAGAAGGCGCGCATGGAAGCAGAACGTTGAACATCACGCGCCCGTGACGGGCCCGTCACGACGAACCCGTCACGAAGCGGCGACTTGAGGGTATGAGCAGGGCGTGCCTGTCCGCCTGAATCCCCTGCGTTGCGTGTCGGTCCTCGCCGTGGCCCTCCTGGGCCTGGGCGCGTCCGGAGCCCGTGCTGAAGAAGACGTCACACCGTCCACTTCCGGACTCCCGGGAAGGATGGAGGTGGCCGAGGTCATCGTGGACAACAGCCCGGGCAAGACGAAGCACGGGACCATCAGCTCCTACGCGCAGTTGGGCGTGGGCGACATGGTGGACGACGTGGAGCTGCTGAAGGTGGAGCGGCGCCTGCTGGCCACGGGCCTGTTCCAGGAAGTGCATGTGCGCACGGAGCCCCGGCAGGACGGGCGCGTGCGGTTGATCCTGCAGGTGAAGGACAAGGCGTCGTGGGTGGTGGCCCCCACGGTGGCGCTGTCGTCCGCCAACACCGGCGGCGGCCTGCTCTACGCGGAGAACAACCTGGCCGGGCGCGCGAAGAAGTTCGCCGCCGCCGCGCAGGTCAGCACCGGCGAGAGCGGCCTGTTCATGGGCTACCTGGACCCGCTCGTCTTCGGCCTGCCGCAGCTCAAATTCAGCCTGGAGGGCCAGCTTCGAAGTGATCGCGTGGACGAGTACCTTCCGGGGGCCAGCCAGGACGACCCCGAAATCGTCCGGCGCACGCGGCTCAACTCGGCGTCGGTCGCCAGCGAACTGGGCTTCATCCTCTTCGAGCGCGTGCGCGCGGCGGCCAAGTACCGCCTCTCCAGCATCGACGCGCAGTCGCCCGATCCGGAGAAGCCGGTGACGACGCAGGCGTTCTCCACGGGCCCGTCGCTGCGGGACACGTCGCTGCGCTTCATGGTGGGCCTGGATTCGCGCCAGACGCTGCACGCGGTGACGGAGGGCCTCAACCTGGAGGGCTCCTACGAGGTGTCCGTCCCGGGAGTGTGGAGCGAGTTCCGCTACCGCAAATTCGGCGTCCTCTACCGTCAGGGCCTGCGCTTCTTCACCGAGCAGAACCTCATCCTGCGCGGTGAGCTGGCCGTGGGAAAGGACCTGCCCTTCCACCAGGAATTGGTGATGGGCGGCAACACCCTTCGCGGCTTCCAGTACCGCCAGTTCCGCGGCGACACCCGGCTCACCTTCACGGCCGAGTACCACTTCCCGCTCTTCTCCATCAAATCGCTGGCGTTCCGGGGCGTGGGCTTCTCCGACACGGGCGTCATCGCCTTTCGCGACCTGCCCAACAATGGCACCCTGACCGACGCCAACGGGCGCGTCATCCGCGGCTACCTGCCGGAGTCGAAGTCCGGGCTCGACAACGCCACCGTGGCGCAGGGCGTGGGCGCGGGCCTGCGCCTGTATTTGAGCAACGTCGTGCTGCCGCTGTTGGGCGTGGACGTGGCCTACGGCGTCAATTCCGGGCAACTGCGCGTCTACCTGGTCGCGGGCGTCACCCCTTCGTAGCGCCCCTTCGGGACGAACCGTGACGGTCCGTCAACTTCCGGGCGCGCCGGGGCGATAATGCCCTCACCCCGGCCCGTCGCCGGGAAGCCCACCCGCGAGTCGCCCCCATGTCCAAGGTGTCCAGGCCCGCTTCGCCACCGGCACGTGCTCCCGCCAGCACGGAGGGCACCCCGGCGCGCCGTTCCGACAACGCGGTCCGCGCCCCGACGGCCTACCGCGTCGCGGACGGGCTCGACGCCCCGAAGGCAGCGGGAGCCCGCCCTGCCCTGTCCCTGGACGTCCCGGTGCCGGCCCAGGCCGTCACGACGAAGCAGGCCGGCGGCGCCGGCGAACGACAGACCATCCGGGTGGAGACGAAGGCCGTCGAGCTGCCGTTCGGCTTCACGATGCGCGACCACATCGAGATCCGCGTCAAGCCGCTGGACCTGGGCATCGCCCCCGGGCAACTCCAGGCGGAGCTGGACCGCGCCACGGCGGAGAAGCTCGCGGACGACACGAAGGCCTACGGGGCGGACATGAAGGCCGCGGGCTTCGATTCGCTCCAGGAATGGTCCCAGGCCCAGGGCTACTACGGCTCCCCGTCCCACGTCGCCTGGGCGGAGGCCGCCTGCGCCCGGACGGGAGGACAGATTCCCGCCGAGTTCTGGATGCGCTTCGATCCCTTCGGAGGCACCGCCGGCAACGGCCCCCACATCATCCCCACGGGCCTGTACCCTGGCGCCTCCAGCCGCATCGCCATGGCACACGACACGGACTGGGACCTGGGGCGCTACTTCGGCGCGGGCCCGCTGAGCCAGTTGCAGGGCGCGCCAAACGCCGACGAGTTGGGGACGCTGGGCCTGAACCCACTGCTGGGAGGCGACTTCAACTACGTCAGCCCACTCGGCCACCCCGACTGGCAGGTCGCCTACACCACCAGCATCGAGCCGCCCGGGCAGTGAAACCAAGCCGGGCCGCGCTTAAGACTTGCTCAAGATTGTCCGTTTACCTTCCAGCGCATCACTGGGAGGCAGCATGCGCGACGACAATCACGACCACGACCGGGGCCTCGAACACGACCTGAAGCTCCTGGCGGCGAGGACGGACCGGAGGCAGCTCCTGAAGTGGATGATGGCGGGCGCGGCCCTGCTCCCGCTCGTCGGCTGTGGCGGAGGCAGCGAGGGCAGCGGCTCCGCCTGCGAGTCCTCCGTCCCGGAAGAAACTGGCGGTCCCTATCCGGGGGATGGCTCCAACGGGGCCAACGCGCTGGTGCTCTCCGGCATCGTGCGCAGCGACATCCGCTCCAGCATCGCGGGCCTCTCCGGCACCGCGGAGGGCGTCCCCTTCACCCTCAAGCTCACCCTGGTGGACAGCGGCGGCACCTGCGCGCCGCTGGAGGGCTACGCCGTCTACCTCTGGCACTGCGACCGGGATGGCCACTACTCCATGTACACCCTCACCCAGCAGAACTACCTGCGAGGGGTGCAGGAGACGGACAGCACGGGGACGGTCACCTTCACCTCCATCTTCCCTGCCTGCTACTCCGGCCGCATGCCGCACCTGCACTTCGAGGTCTACCCCAACCTCTCCACCGCCACTTCGTCGAAGAACAAGATCAAGACGTCGCAGATCGCCCTGCCCACCGACGTCTGCCAGACCGTGTTCGCGACAACCGGCTACAGCGCCAGCGTGAGCAACCTGTCGCGGATCAGTTTCTCCTCCGACAACGTGTTCAGCGATGGGACGCAACTCCAGATGGCCACCGTCACGGGAAGCGTGGCGGAGGGCTACGTCGCCACCCTGACAGTGGGCATCCCGGCATAATCCATTTCCTTCGACCTGTTTTTGAGACACGCGGGAACCGCATTAGAACAAGTCCGGGATTCGCGGCATTCATGCGAATCCCAGGCAAGGCTCCCCCATGCGTGGTTTGAAGGCCGTCGCGTTGCTCGCGGCGGTGACGTCCGCAGTGTCCCCCGGGTTGTCACGTGCGCAGTCGCAGTCGATTGCCGCGGCGCACGTGTATCACAATCACATGCCCAACTTCTGGCCGTACTACGACGTCTCGCAATACGCGACGACGCCCGTGGGCGGTCCCATCCGTTACGCCTACGACGCGCAGGTCATCCAGATCAAGCAGTCGCCCCCGGCGAACTACACGTACTTCCTGCCGTCGGGCGCGCCCATGCCGCACGACGATCTGGTGACGTACTACTCGCACAACGCGAAGACGGGCGCGTACCTGTACTGGCCGCCGGACGTCGCGCAGGACATGCGCACCAACGCGTCCACCGGTCAGGTGCACGTGACGATGTCCGGCGCCGTGGTGAACAACGTCAACGACCTGTCCACGCGCAAGAACGTGGCGGGCTACGACAACGCGTCGTGGGGCTCGCCGTGGAAGGCGAAGTACGACGCCCTGCGCACGCCCACCGGCAAGCGCACGTTGGATCTCATCCACTTCACCGGCCACCACAGCATGGGGCCGCTGGTGGGCAACGACTACTTCCTCAAGGACTTGGTCTACCAGAGCGCCACGCTCGCCCAGCCCTACTTCCTGGGCGGCAGCTTCCAGGCGTCCCCGGGCTTCTTTCCCACGGAGCTGGGGTTCTCCGAACGGCTGATTCCCACGCTGGCGAAGCTGGGCATCCAGTGGTCCGTCATCGGTGACAACCACTTCTCGCGCACGCTGAAGGACTACCCGTTCCTCAACGACCCGGGCTCGGACACGCTGGTGTCCCCGCCCAACCGCTCGGACCTGCAGAACACCAGCGGCGTGGGCAGTTGGGTGAGCGCGCAGATGGCGCACGAGCAGCAGACCATCCGCAACAAGTACCCCTTCGCCTCCACACCCCACTGGGTGCGCTACGTGGACGCCGCCACGGGCGCCGAGTCCAGGGTGGTGGGCATCCCGGTGAACCAGAACGGTTCCTGGCTGGAGGGCTGGGAGGGCTCCGCGACGGTGGATGTCGTGAACCTCCAGAGCTTCCAGGGGCTGGTGCCGCAGCGGCAGTTCTTCGTGATTGCCCATGACGGCGACAACAGCGGCGGCCGGGCCGGTTCGTCCGACACCTGGTACAACGGCCGCAGCGCCACCTGTGCCGGGGGCGTGCAGTGCCTGGGCATCAGCGAATACCTGGCGGCCCACCCCCCGGTCGCCAGCGACGTGGTGCACGTGCAGGACGGCTCCTGGGTGGACACGCGCGATTCGTCGTCGGATCCGCAGTGGCACCACTGGCGTCTGCCCATGGGCATCTGGAAGGGCCAGTTCCCCGCGTTCAACGCGGCCACCGGCCTCAACCTGGCGCCCAAGACGAACCTGAGCGGCCTGCAGGAGGGCATGACGGTCTCCTTCGAGCACGGCTGGCACTACCTGGAGCGCAACTTCGCCCAGCTCCAGGCAGCCCTCAACTACGCGAAGACGGCCGAACAGATCTGGCTGGACGCGCACCCCAACCACTGGAAGCCCACCACCGCCATCGACAGCCAGGTGACGCACGCGGGCAACCAGTTGAACCCGTGGATGTATTCATTCCCGGTGAAGGGCGACGCGGCCAACGACTGGGCCGGCGGCGCGAACCCCGCCGAGCTGTCCTGGTACTTCCTCCTGCCCGCGATGGACTCCGGCTTCGGCTACTACGACGAGAACGTGGACGACATCGTCAAGCCGACGCTGTCCTTCAACCAGTCGCTCTACTTCTCCAAGCCCTACGTGCAGGACCGCATCACCCAGGACCGCACCGGCCCGTCCGTGTGGTGGGCCAATCGCTGGCCGTACAACCCCGGCAGCGCCAACACGGACAAGTCCGAGGGCTGGACGCTGCACCACTTCAACAACGTGTTCGGCCTCTACACCTACGCCCATGACGTGAGCGGCATCGCCAGCATCAAGGCGCGCGTGCGCGTGCACACGGCGAAGTCCATCGACCCCACGGACAACACGCACAAGGTCTACGATCCGGCGGCGCTGAAGGCCGCGGGCATCCCCAACATCGACACCACGCGCGTGGGTGCGTGGGTGGACCATCCCCTCAAGCGCCGCGACCTACGCCCGTCGATGAACGGCGTGTCCTGGCAGCCCGCGCACCTGGCGGTGATGGCGAAGGTGCCGGCGCAGGAGACCGGCGACCTCTACTACGTCACGGTGGGCAACTACCGCGACCAGTTGCTCGACTACTACATCGAGGCCACCGACACGCGCGGCAACATCACCCGCAGCGAGATCCAATCCGTCTACGTGGGCGCGGGCCGCTACACGCTCACCGGCGGCAAGTACATCGAGGACATCAACGGCTCGGTGGTGGGCACCGCGCCCTTCCTGGTGGTGGACACCGCCGCGCCCTCCACGCCCACGGGGCTCGTGGCGGCCACGCGCACGGACCGCTCGGTGAAGCTCACGTGGACGGCCTCCACGGACGACGTGGGCGTCGCGGACTATCTCGTGTTCCGGGGCGGGACGCAGGTGGGCACCAGCACCACGCCGGCCTTCACGGACTCCGGCCTGACGCCGAACACGGCCTACAGCTACACGGTGAAGGCGCGGGACGCGGCGGGCAACACGTCCGCCACCAGCAGCGCGCTCGCCGTCACCACGAAGGCTCCGGACACCACGGCGCCGTCGGTGCCCACCGGGCTTGCGTCCGGGGCGGTGACGAGCTCCTCGGTCGCGCTGTCCTGGACGGCCTCCACGGATGACTACGCCGTCGCCGGCTACCTCGTGCTGCGCGAGGGCGTGCAGGTGGCTTCGGTCACCGGGACGACCTACACGGACACGGGCCTGTCCTCCTCCACGACGTACCTCTACACGGTGAAGGCCCAGGACGCGGCGGGCAACACGTCCGCCGCCAGCACCGCGCTCCCGGTGACGACGGGCACCGGCTACACCACCACCGTCTATTACAAGAAGGGCTTCGCCACGCCGTACCTGCACCACCGTCCGGCGGGCGGCACGTGGACCGTGGCGCCCGGCGTGGCCATGCCGGACGCGGAGGTGGCCGGCTACGCGAAGTACACCGTCAACCTGGGCGCGGTGGACAAGTTGGAGGCCGTCTTCAACAACGGCAGCGGCACGTGGGACAACAACAACGGCCTGAACTACCTGTTCCCCGCGGGCACCTCCACGTTCAACGCCGGCACCATCACCCCGGGCGGACCGGTGGTGGACGCCACGGCGCCCTCCACGCCCACGGGCCTCACCGCACCGTCGAAGACGGACACGTCCGTGTCGCTGTCCTGGACGGCCTCCACGGACAACGTGGGCGTGACGGGATACCTCGTGTTCCGCAACGGCACCCAGGTGGGCACGCCCACCAGCGCCGCGTTCACGGACACCGGGCTGTCCAGCAACGTCGCCTACAGCTACACGGTGAAGGCGAAGGACGCGGCAGGCAACACGTCCGCCGCCAGCACCGCGCTGTCCGTCACCACCAGCACGGGCAGCACCGCGACCGTCTATTACAAGAAGGGCTTCACCACGCCGTATATGCACTATCGCCCGGCGGGCGGCACGTGGACGACGACCCCGGGCGTGGCCATGCCCAACGCGGAGGTGGCCGGCTACGCGAAGCTCACCGTCAGCCTGGGCAGCGCCACGCAACTGGAGGCCGTCTTCAACAACGGCGGCGGCACGTGGGACAACAACGGCGGGCTCAACTACTTCCTGCCCGAGGGCACCTCCACGTTCACCGCGGGCGTCATCACCGCGGGCGCGCCCTCCACCGACACCACCGCCCCGAGCGTCCCCACGGGCCTCACCGCTCCGTCCAAGACGGCCACGACGGTGAGCCTGACGTGGACGGCGTCCACGGACGCCAGCGGCATCGCGGGCTACGACGTGTACCGCAACGGGACGCTCGTGGGTTCGCCCGCTTCGGCGGCGTACACCGACACGGGCCTCACCCTGGGCACGGCCTACAGCTACACCGTGCGCGCGCGGGACAACGCCGGAAACGCCTCCGCGCAGGGCAGCGCGTTGAGCGTCACCACCGCGACGAGCGGAGCCGCCGTCACCTTCCGCTCGACGGCGAGCACCGTGCAGGGCCAGAACGTCTTCGTGGTGGGCAGCCTCGCCGCGCTGGGAAGCTGGAGCCCGGCGGCGGCCATCGCGCTCTCGCCGGCCAACTACCCGACGTGGGATGCGACGGTGGGCCTGCCCGGCTCCACCGCGTTTGAATACAAGTACATCAAGAAGGACGCGGCCGGGAACGTCGTCTGGGAGAGCGGCGCCAACCGCGCTTCGACGACGCCCGCCAGCGGCACCGTGACGCTCAACGACACGTGGCGGTAGCCCCGTAGCGCGGCGCCGGACCTGGAACGCCCGAGCCCCCGCGTGCCTTCACGAGGCGCGGGGGCTCATCACTTCGGCCTTGCTGCTTCGTTGCGCCGACTACTCGGTGATGAGGTCGGTGTACTCGCTGCCGCTGATGGAGTTCCTCCACTTGGAGGAGAAGCCCAGCGCGTGCTGCGGATTGACCACGTGGGGCACGGCCACCTTCGCCACGTCCAGGCGGGTGATCTCATTGGGGAACAGGTCCAGCACCTTGCCGAACTGCGCCGCCGTCAGGTAGACGCGCTTGAGCATCTTCTCCGCCTTCTCCTCGCGGACGATCTCGTTGGGCTCGCTCTTGAGCGACTGGTAGAAGCCGCTCCACGTGCTGGCATCCATCGGGAGCTGTCCGTCCCGGCGTGTGGTGCAGCCTTCGTCCGACCCGGTGCCACAGTCGCGGAACGAGGGCCCGGACTCCCGTTCACGCACTTCCCGTTCACGCACTTCCCGTTCACGCACGGGGGCCACGTACTCCGTGTTCCGCTCCGTCCGGGTTTCCGTGTGCGTCTCCGTCGTCGTCATGCCCCCCGTCACGCGCACGTCCATCCGCGCCCCGCCGCCACGCACCTTCACGGTGGCGCCCTCCTCGCCGTCCGGGCCGGACGCCTTCACGTGGATGCGCGCACCAGGCATGTCCTGATCATCGACATCCACCTGCATGTTGATCTCCGCCCCCTGGGCGAAGGAGACGGACGAGACGAACAGGGACGAGGCCAGCACGGCGCGGACAAGCGGGTTCATGGAGGTTCCTTGAGATGGAAGCGGGTTCGCCCGACCGTCGGGCGTCATCGCCGCTGCCCCTTCTCCACGTCGAATCCGCGTATTTATTCACCGGAAGTGTACGGAACTGATTCTTCCGGGCCCCAAAGAAGACCGCCCCGACTCCGGTCCTCCAGGCCAGCAGCGGCGTGGGGCACGAGGTCGGGGCGGCGGGAGCGACACCGCTTCTCCTCAGGAGAAGCGGTCCGGCAGGAGCACGACGACGCTCAGGGGGTGGTGCCTTCGCTGACCGTGCCACCCGTGCGGCCCAGCACGTACTTGGCCAGCGCGAGCGCGTTGTTCTCGTCCACGAGGGTCGCGTAGGTGGGCATCTGCGTGCCGGGCTTGAAGGCCTCCGGGTTGCGGATCCACTTCGCCACTTCCTCCACGGGCTTGCCCTTCGCGCCCTGGAGCTTGGCCTCGTAGGCCTTGCCGGGGGCGTGGCACGTCGCGCAGCCCAGGGCGCTGAACATCTTCTCCGGGTCGCTGTTGGCGGGATCCACCTTGGGACGGCCGCCCGCGGGAGGAGGCACCACCTTGTCGACGGGCTTCATCGAACGGATGAAGGTGTAGATGGCGGAGAGCTCCGCGTCGTCCGCGTAGCGGTACTTGGGCATGGGCGCGCGCAGCAGGTGGCCGTCCGGCGTCACGCCGCTCTTCATCGCGAGGATGAACTCATCCAGGGTCCACTTGCCGATGCCGGCCGTCTCGCTGGGCGAGATGTTCGGCGACAGCAGCTTGCCCTCGCCACCCAGCGGCGTCATGTCGAACTCGAAGCCGCCGCCGAGGACGGTCGCCGGATCCTTCATCTTCTCCCCGCTGCTGCCGAAGCCGGGCGAGTGGCAGAAGACGCAGTCGTAGACGCTGGCCGACAGGTAGCGGCCGTACTCCACGGAGTCCGCCGCCTTCGCGGGCACCGGCACCTCCGCGGTGCGCGACTTGTCGTTGATGCCCATGGCGAACGAGAACACCATCCGGCCCGGGGGCGACAGCTCGGAGCGCGGCGGCTGCGCCTTCTCCGGCGCGAAGTCCGGGTGGCCTGAGCGCATGAAGCCGATCACCGCCGCCAGGTCCTTGTCGCCGATGTTGGGGAACGGCGGCATGGGGCGGAACTTGTTGTTGCGGTCGATGGAGTTGATCACCATGCGGGCGATCTCCTGATCCGACCAGGCGCCCACGCCCTTCTCCGGGTCCGACGTGATGTTCGCCGAGTAGAACGTGCCCAGATCTGGCGGGAAGTCGTGCATGCGCACGCCCACGGGCTTCGTGTTGCCTCCGCCCGCGTGACACTCGGCACAGACGGCGCGGAAGACCTGCTCGCCGCGCGCGATGCCCTCCGGCGACGAATCGCGAGTGATGTTGGGTAGCGCGACGTCCTCGTAGGTCTTATTCACCTTGTGGGTGGCCAGGCCCATCGCGGAGCCGGCACCAATCAGGACCAGGACGACCAGCACTCCGACGGCCAGCAGGATCTTCTTAATCATGGGGAACGTTGCTCCGTACGGCGTGGATTCAGCACTTCGCCATCCCCGGTGAAGGAGAGGGCGAAGCGGGAGGCGTTGGTGGGGAGGGACTGCGACTACTGGAACGGAACGCAGGTGGTCGGCGGGGGAATGTTCGGCTGATTCAGCGGCACAGCGTCCGCCAACTGGAGCCCCGCGAACGTGATGACACCCGGCGTCGGGGGAAGCACGAGCGGATCCGTCTTCCAGGGCCGGTTCTCCACGGTGCTCGTGGTCAGGTCCTTCGGCGTGTAGACCACGGGAACCGGAGGCCCCATCAGCGGCGGATGGACGATGGCCACGAGGCCCAGGCTGCTCACGGGCGCGCCCGGGGCGACGAAGAAGCCGCGCGTGGACTGGATGGCCGCCAGCGGAGGCGGCAGCGGCGCGCCCGGAGGCGCCCACTCCAACGTCAGCACACGGCCCGCCGTGGCTTCCACGGTCGTGTTCTCACCCGGCACGCGGAAGACAGGGAAGCCGGGACGGTACAGCCAGAAGACCGTCACGCCGGCGTACTTCGCCGGGTTGAGCAGGTCCTGCACCGTCACGGGCGTGCCTTCCGTGCTCAGGAACTTCGCGACCGCCTCCACGATGCCCTTGTCGCTCACCTGGATGGCTTCCAGGCCCACGCACGCGCTGTGGCCGGTGACGACCGGACGCGCGGCCGCGGTGGGCAGGTAGTTGCCCACGGGTACGGGGGGCAGCGGGAACGGCGTCGGCGCGTCGTTGGCCAGCGCGCCCTGCCCCAGCGACAGGACGAGGTAGATGGGGGGAGGGCCCTGCACGGGACCCTTGGGCCAGGGGCGCGTGGGCACCTTCTCGATGGTCCACAGGCCGGCCGTGCTGGCCATCACCGGCGGGGGCGGCGCGGGCGGCTGCCCCGTCGCGTCCGGCACCGTGTCCAGCACCGTCACCAGCGACTCGCGCACCGTCGAGCGCTGGAACAGCGGGCTGAACTCCGCGTACAGCGGCGGCAGCGGGCACTGCTTGCGGCCGTTGACGACGGGCCCGTACAGCTCCGAGCACATCGCCAGGTTGATGAAGTAGGCCTCCGGGTCGACCGTGAAGCCGGTCAGACGGGTGGTGAGGCCCGCCGGCTCGCGGTTCACATAGACGGGGCGCGGGACGAAGGTCGACGACGCGGGCGTGCCGGACTCCTGGCAGCCGACGCCCAACAGGCTCGCTCCAAGGAGCGTTCCAACGAAGAGTGACTTTTGCATGGCTCGTCGCATCCCCTACTTCGCGGGGAGGATGTGGCTGGAGGGAAGCTGATCGCCGCCGTGGCACGTCTGCGCGCAGTTGCCGAACTTGTTCACGGCGCCGCGCTGCTTGAAGGCGGTCTGGAAGTATTCGTCGCCGTGCTGAGACGGGTGGCACGAACCGCACAGGGCCAGGCTGGGGCGCTCGGTGCTCTTGCGCGTCAGGTGGCAGACGGTGCAGTCCGCGCGGTCCGCCGGGTAGCGCGACGAGTTCATGTGGATGCGGTGCACCATCTCCTGCGTGCGGCCCACCGTGTCGGTGTCGTAGTGGTGGCACACCTTGCAGCTCTCGATGTGGTCCACCGACAGGCCGTGGCGCAGGTTGTCCAGTGAGTTCACGCCGCGGTGGCAGATCTGGCAGTTGCCCACGTTGCCCGGGTACGACGTCGCCTCGTCCTGGCCGACCTGGAAGAAGAACGGCGACAGCTTGGCGACGCGCTCACCCATGGAGGCGCGGTTGAACTTCACCAGCGCCACGTAGGTGCCCGGCTGGGCGTCCGCGGGCAGCGTGAAGGTCTGGCGCGTGGGCCACTTGAAGTCCGCGAGCCCCGGCGTCAGGCCGGTCAGCGTCGCGTCATCGATGAAGGCGAACGGGAACGGACGGGCCGCGAACTGCGGCTTGTCGCTCGGGTCGCCCAGCACCTTGAAGTTCTGGATGGGGCCGGCGATGGCCACGTTGGAGATGGAGTCGTTCTCCATGACGGTGCCAATGACGTTCGGGACGAAGGTCATGATGCCGTTGGACTGGTTGCTGATGATCTCCCGCGCGCTGGGCAGCAGGTCCGGCGAGTGCAGGTGGTTGCCCGCGCTGTCGCGCAGGTCGACGTAGATGCTCACCGGCTCGCCGGGCTTGTAGAAGCTGCCCTCCGCCGGAGGCGCGAACGTCAGCCGCGAATCCAGGCCCGGGCTGCACTGCACGGGCTGGCCCGCGTCGTCGGTGCAGGTGGAGGGACGGTCATCCGGGAGCACGTAGGTGACGGGGAAGAAGAACGGCCGGTTGGGAAGCTGGCTCCAAGTCGCCCGGAGCGCGCCGGGACCCGACAGGCGCGGGACGCGCAGCACCTTGAAGGGGTTGGTGCTGCCCACCATGTCCACGCGCGCGACGGTGCGGTACGTGGCGGGCTGCGCCATGCCGCCCGCGATGCCCGTGACGGTGCCGGGGTCCTTGTCACCGGGGAAGCGCGGCGGCTTCAGGTTCTCAGAACGCCAGGCGAAGCGCGAGTGGCCCGCGTAGGGCGACGACGCGAGCAGCTCCGAGCGCAGGTAGGTCTGGCTGGCGCGCGGGGTGCCCGCTTCGTCCAGCACCTCCACGGTGATGGTGTCGTCCGTCACCTTCTGCCAGTTCGCGTTGCCGAAGTGCACCTCGCGCGTCCAGCACTCCTCCACCGCGCCGGCGAGGCTGTAGAAGCTCCACTCGTCCTGGCCCTGGCTGACGTTGCCCCAGTCCAGGCCGGCGAACGCCGTCTGGGTCTTGATCCACGTCAGGGCACCGCTCAGGTCCGTGGGGTTGGTGTGCTGGTTGACCACGGTCTCCGAAACGGAGAACTGGTTCAGGAAGTACTGGGTGTCCGCCAGGATCTGCAGCGTGCCCGTGGGCGGCGACAGCGTCAGCGGATCCTGACCGAGCGGCGTGATGCACACGCCCGGGTACGCCGGGCCGGGCGTGCCGTCCGGCAGCAGATTGGGCGTGCCGTTTCCCGCGACCATCTGGCCGTTGGGAAGAAAGGCGCAGCCATTGATGTACTGAAGGCTCAGCCGGACCGCTCCGGAATTGAGGCCTTGATAGGGGTCGAACCGTTTGGCGCCGCGGCCGGTGGTGGAGCCCTCGTCGTCAGTGACCTTGAGGAGGTTGCACGACAGCAGGGGCACCAGGAGGGCGCACCACGCGCTCTTGAGCAGGATTGAGCGGATCATGGAAGACGAGGCCGGGATCAAACAGGGGGGAGAAGGAACCAGGTGCTCTCACGCGCGGGCCCACACGTCCCGCCGGCCCAGACGCCCCCCGTGCTTCGCGGCGCGAAGACGTGAAGCCCAGGGAAAGGTCGGGAGGAGAACACCTCATCGGACCGAACTGACCACATTATGAGAGTCCGCGCAATTCGCGGTCCACCGGGCGTGCCGGGTAGGGCTACAGCAGGAAGCCGGCGGACATGAGCAGGCAGAATACCAGCCCCAGTCCCGCCGTCTTTCCCAGGTGCGGGTTCAGCGCGCCGCCGTCCTCCGTCCAGATGGCCCGGATCTCCCTCACCGCCAGGGGCAGCCCCCCCAGGGTGAGCAGCGACCCCAAGCGGTGTTCGGGGAGCAGCAGCCAGGCCAGGCCGGGGAGGAGGAACGCGCCGCCCACCACCAGCGTGTACTCCCACTGCCCGAAGCGGCGGCCGAACCTCACGACGAGGGTGTTCTTGCCCACGACCCTGTCGGTATGCCGGTCGCGCAGGTTGTTCACCGCGAGGATGCCGGACGCGATGAGTCCCATGGACAGGCCCGCCAGCGCGACCTCCCGCGTGACCTGTTGGGAGAGCACGACGTAGCTGCCACACACCCCGGACAGGCCGAAGATGAGCAGCACCAGCACGTCCCCCAGGCCCAGGTAGCCCAGCGGCACGGGGCCCGCCGAATAGAGGACCGCGCCCGCGAGACAGAAGGCCCCGCCCGCGAACACCGGCCAGCTTCCCTCCCAGGTCAGGAACAGCAGGGCCAGGAAGGAGCCGGTGAAGGCCAGGGCCGCGGCATTCGCCACCTCACGCGCGCTCAGCCAGCCCTTCTGCGTCACCCGCGCGGGGCCCAGTCGCGCGTCGGTGTCGGCGCCCCGTTCGAAGTCCGCGTAGTCGTTCACCAGGTTGCTGACGATCTGCATCAGCACGAAGCCAATCAAGAACGTGAAGGCGGGCACCGGCCTCCAGTTCCCCTCCGAGGAGGCGAAGGCCCATCCCAGCAGCGTGGGCGCGACCGAAGCGATGAGCGTCTTGGGGCGCAGGGCCAGCCACCAGACGCGACTCATGGACGGCGTCGCCTCCAGCAGCGCTGGAGACGTCGACGAAAGCTGTGGGTTCATGGAGGGGGAGGAAGCGGCTGGGGGGAACGCGCTGTAGCCCCACGATACAACCACGATACAATTTATCAATCCAACCCATGACATCCATTTTCAAATGACGCACACGCCCGTCAGATGTTTCATCGGCATGTATCATCCGATCTCCGCCGCAGCGCGGCGCCCCACGGAGACATGCGTCAAAACAAAACAGGAAAAGACAGCCATCCCCCACGGGCTCAACACCAGCAATTCAATACAAACAAGACATACTGGAATTTATCGGTGGCCGACTGGTAGAAGGCGGCCATGAACCGAACCCCTTCCCTGCCCCTGCGTTCCCCCTCACCCCTTTCGCGCCGGGGTGCCCTCGCGCTGCTCGGCGTGTTCGCGCTGGCGCTGGGCGCCTGTAGCGATGCCACGCCCATCGCCGAGGCGCGCGACCAGGGCACCGGGGCGGAAGTGACGGTGGAGGGCTACGTGTCCGTGCAACCCGGCGCGTTCGTCTCCGCGCTGGGGGACGAAGGCTTCGCGCTGCAGGACGACACGGGCGGCATCTACGTCAAGCTGGACCCGAAGCAGACCTTCGGTCTGGGCGCGCACGTGCGCGTCAGCGGCACGCTGGATGAGCAGAACCAGTTGCGCATCCTCAAGGCCGTGGCCGGGGACGTGAAGCTGCTCTCCGGAACGAAGCAGGTGTCCGCCGCGGAAGTGACCACCGGCGGCGTGAACGAGTCCGTGGAGGGCGAGCTCATCAGCGTCACCGGCGCCATCACCCAGGCGTTCCAGGACGACTCGCCCTACGGCTACAAGCTCTACATCAACGATGGCAGCGGTGAGGTGCAGGTGTTCGTGCACGTGTCGGCCGGCTTCGACAAGGCGGCGCTGCAGGCGCTCACCGTGGGGCAGCGGCTGCGCGTGGTGGGCCTGGCCGCGCAGTATGAGACCACGTACGAGGTGGCGCCCCGCGCGCCGTCCGACCTGAGCGTCATCCCGTAGCGCACCCCACCCTCCGCTTCCGGAGGTCCTGGCACACCTGGTGCCAGTTCCGGGACGGACGGGGCGTTGGCTTTCGTGCATTCGCCGTGGAGGGCTCCTCCCGGCGTATCCACTCGCCAACGCGTGCCTGTCGGGCGAACAGGCGGGCAGGTCCCAACCGTACCGGCAGTGCCAATCCATCGGGGTCCCTGGCGGACGAACGAGGGCTGGCATGGACGCATTTCGAGGAACAGCGGTGGTCTTGTTCGCATGCGCGAGCGTGCTCGGGCCGGGCGCCGCATGGGCCCAGGTCCCGGGCGAGGACGACTCCGGCGACATGATGTCGGAGGAGAAGCTGGAGGCCCTGCTCGACACGCCCACCGCGCAGCCGTCGCAGGACGAGCTGACGGCGGAGGCGTTCGGACCGGAGAAGCTGACCTCGTACTTCGCCGAAGGGCTGCTGGCCCGCGCGAGGGCGGAGTTCGACCGGGGCCGGTACAAGTCCGCGCGGGCCCTGCTCGCGACCGAAGCGCCCCCTTCCCTTCCCGGCCGCTACCTCCAGGCCCAGAGCGCGTTCCTCGCGCGGGACTACACCACCGCGGCCGAGGAGTTCACGGCGCTCGCGGAGGACTACACGCCGCTGCGCGACCACTGCCTGATGCGGGCCGCGCAATCCCATGAGCGCCTGCGCAAGCCGCTGCGCGCGGCGGAGCAGTACGGCGCCGTGTCCTCAAGCTCCCCGCTCTACCCGGACGCCCGCTTCGCCATGGCGAGCGTGCTCAAGCGACAACTGCGCATCCCGGAAGCACTGGCAGCGCTGCAGGAGTTCATCGACAACCGGCAGGCGCGTGGACCGGACGCGCTCCGGATGAAAGCCCTGCTGGCGTACTGCGACCTGGCTCGCGCCGCGGGCCAGTACAACGCCGAACACCGCGCGCTGCTGGAGGTCTGGGCCACCGCGCCGATGTCGCCCGCGGCGGACCGCGCTCGGGCGATGCTGAGGGATCTGCCCCTGCCCATGAAGTGGCGGGTGCGCCGCGCCGAAGCGCTGGTGGAGGTGCACCAGAACCTGGCGGCCATGACGCTCCTGTCCCGTTCGGGTCCGCGCACGGAGCTGCCGGACGAGCTGGCCTGCCGTGCCCAGCTCACCCTGGGCCGCGCCCTGCGCAAGGAGCGCCAGCACCGCCGCGCCATCCAGGTGCTGGAGCCGGTGGCGCGCGAGTGCCAGTCGCCCGAACAGCGCCCCCAGGCGCTCTACCTGCTGGCGTACTCACAGTCGGTGGTGCATCCCGAGGCGGCCGTGGAGACGTACGCCACGCTGGCGAAGGACTACCCGGAGCACGGCTACGCGGACGACGCGCTGTTCTTCGAGGCCTGGACGCAGCAGCGCCTGGGCCAGGCGGACGACGCGCTCAAGAACTACGAGGCGCTGGCGAAGCGCTACCCCGCCGGCAACTTCGCCGCCGAGGCCCTGTTCCGCGCCTTCTGGCTGCACTCGCGCAAGGGTGAGACGCAGCAGGGCCTGGCGTCGCTGATGGCGGTGGAACAGCTTCCGGAGACCGCGCGCACCGACGACGCCCTCTGGCGGGCGCGCTACTGGCAGGCCCGCGTCCAGGAGACCGGCGGGGCGAAGGAGGAGGCGCTGTCGCGCTACGAGCTCATCGCCACCGAGCGCCCCACCGCGTGGTACGGCCTGCTGTCCCGGACGCGGCTCGCGCAGCAGGCCCCGGAGCGGATCGCCCGCCTGTCGGAGGCCTCCGCCGCCCCGTCGGTGACGAAGGCGGTCGCGAACGTGCCGACCCAGGTCCCCGGCTCCGACGAGGTCTGGCCCCTGCCTCCCGGCCCCCTCCAGAAGGATGCCCGCTTCGCCGCGGGCGTGGAGCTGCTGCGCCTGGGCCAGCCGGGCGTGGTGGAGGAGCTGCTCGCGGTGGACACGCGCGGCCTCGCGGAAGCGCCCGCGCGGCTGCTCTACCAGACGATGCGTCGCACCGGCCGGGGTCGGGCCACGCGGCAGGTGGCGCGCGTGTCGCTGCGCCAGGAAGCCTCCGGGCCCCTGAGCGCCGCGTCGCGGCCGGTGTGGGAGGCCACGTGGCCGCTCGCGTTCCGTCCGCTCATCCAGAGCCATTCGCGCTCGGCGCGCGTGGATCCGGACCTCCTGCAGGGCCTCATCCGCGAGGAGAGCCGCTTCAACCCGCGCGCCCGCTCCTCCACCGGGGCGCTGGGGCTCGCGCAGCTCATGCCCGCGACGGCGCGGCAGGTCGCGGAGTCCCTGAAGATGACCGGCGTGGACGAGGCGTCCCTGCTCCAGCCCGGGCAGAACATCCGCCTGGGCGCCGCCTACCTGGGCCAGCTCCTCAAGCACTTCGATGGCAACCCCGCCTACGCGGTGGCCGCCTACAACGCGGGCCCGGCGGCGGTGGAGCGCTGGCGCCGCGCCCTGCCCCAGGCGGAGCTGGACGAGTGGGTGGAGCACATCGCCTTCGAGGAGACCCGCGACTACGTCAAGCGCGTGCTCGGCAGCTACAGCGCCTACAAGCTGCTCTACGCGAACGAGGTCCCCACCACCTTCCAGCCCGCGCGCAAGGTCCCGCTGGAGGCCGCGCGCGTGCCGAAGGTGAGCCCCGCGACGGGCACCGGCGGCAGCGGCAGGAACGTGGCGACGCCGACGTCCTCCATCTCCGGAGGGCGGTAGGGCCCCCCGGCTGGGAGCCATGCCTCCCGGCCCTTCGCATCGCGGTGCGCACCACCGCGCGGGTCAGGCGCGTGGACGCGCTCATCACCGACGCGGGCGCGCTCACGCCGGACAGCCGCTGGCGGAAGCTACGGGATGATCCGCTGCGCGACCGCGCTGGTCATGATCAACGAGGCCCGCGTGGACGCACTCATCACCGACGCGGGCGCGCTCACGCTGAGCGGCTGCTGGCGGAAGAAGTCCGTCTCCCGCTGCGCGAACTCCATGATGTTGCTGATGGTCGCGGGCCGGTTCAGCAGCTCCCGCTGGGACTCGTAGAAGTCACCCACCTGGCCGGCGGCGACCTCGCGGCCCGCGGCCTGTCCCGCGCGTCCATTCTCTCCGATGCGTTCGAGCAGGCCGGGCTGGGTCGCGGCCATTCCCGGAACGGCGAGGGCCGCGGCGCTCGGCGCGGCGCCCATCCCGTAGCCCACCGCGCCCAGCGTCTGCATGGCGCCGGACAGCAGCGGACGGATGGCCGCGCCCACGGAGCCCGGAGGACTCTGGCGCGTCACCTCCAGGGCCCGCTCACGCTGCCCCAGGGGCCGAGGGCCTTCCGTGCCCGTGAGGTCCACCGGCGGAGGGGCTCCGGGCGGCTCGAAGCCGTCCTGCTGGAGCGCCACCTGCTGATCCGTCGGGACGGATGCGGACCCGGGGGTGACGGACGCCGCGGGGCGGGCCTCCGCCACGTCCTCCGCTGGATTGGAAACAGGGCGGGTGACGCCCCGGCTGCCGACAGGACCGATGTTTCCCATGGCCCCCGAGGCTACCACGGCGTCCCCACGACACCGGACGGAATGAACGTCCCGTCCGGCGCCTGGAGGGGTGTGGCGGGAGGTGTTACTTCGCGCCTTCGGGCTGCGTGATGGACTCGGAGCGGATGATCAGCTCGCTGGCCACCGCGTTCACGTCGATGCCCGTGAAGTGACGGTACGGGTAGGCGCCATCCGCGATGGTCTCCACGAACTCCACCTCGTCACCGACGACAGGCTTGCCATTCACGTCCACCGTGAAGGTGTTCTTCACCGCGCCCACGCGCCACACGCACGCGCCCACGTCCGACGCCGCGCGCTTCGACAGACCGTCGATGTCGAAGTCGTTCAGGAAGTGGTGGTTCATCTCCGCCCAGCGGAGGAAGTCCCGCCAGTTGGTGAAGACGATCTGCATGCCGGCCGGCTGGGGAGAAGAGCCCTGGAGCACGCCGCCCAGATAGACGTTCATCGAGTAGCGCGAACCGCCCGGCGAGCCCGTGAACGTGGGCGTCATGATGGCCGTGTTCGCCTCGCGACCCGGGGTGATCTTCAGCGTGCTGACCACCTGATCCGCGTCACGCGCGGCCAACTGCAGGCCGCCATTCGCGCCCAGGCTCACCGCGCTGCGCTGCTCCCACTTCACCGCCTTCGTGAAGGTGCTGGCGACACCGTCCGCCTTCGTCGCGAGTCCGGAGACCACCAGGCCCTCCTTCGCGGACGCAAGCTTCGCCCGGCCCAGCGCGCAGCTCTTGATGCCATCGAACTGCTTGATGCACTGGGACTCCGCCGCGGACTCCTGCGCGTTCAGCGAACCGGAGGTCTGGGTGTCGTCGGCGCCGCCAGCGCAGCCCGCCATGCTCATCAGCAGGGAAGCCAGCAGGGTGCCCGTCATCTTCAGGTGCATGCACTACCTCGTCGTGGGGTGGACTGCACCGCCCACCCCTGCACCGCTTGCGCCAACACCCCGAAACTGTCTGTCTTCACTCGTGTGTTTCATGAAATGAGAAACCAGGAGTAGCACCGGGCGTCACATGAAACAGCGGATTTGTAGCAAGGCCGGTCACACGGTGTGAAGGCGCGGGCAGCAGGCTGACGCGAACCTGAAACCTGGATTCAAGGAATGGGCCGCGACGGAGCGGGAAGATGCCGCGGCGCACAACTTATGACCGGCCCGGTCGGATAATCTGGGGAGCGCGGTTTCACCCCTGGACTCCCCCACCATGGCCACGAAGATTCCCGACAGCCCCCGCCCCCTCGCGTCCGTCTCGCGGCTGTCCACGCAGGACGCCCGGGGC
>NZ_RAVZ01000650.1 GCF_003611635.1 Corallococcus terminator
CGGTGCCGCGCGTCCTTCGGGCCAGCCTCAACGCGCCGCTCAACTTCGACATCTCCGTGGGGCAACTCCTGCTGCTGCTGGACGGGCACAGCCTGTGCCTTGTGCGCGAGGAAGTGCGGCAGGAGCCGGAGCGGATGCTGGCGTGGATGGAGGAGCACCGCCTCGACGTGCTGGATTGCACGCCGTCGCAGCTCAAGTCCCTGCTGGAGGCGGGCTTGCTGGAGCGCGCCCACGTACCGGAGACGCTGCTCATCTGCGGTGAGGCAGTGGACGAAGCCACGTGGCGAGTCCTCTCCGCGACGAAGCGCACGCGGGCCTACAACCTGTACGGCCCCACCGAGGGCACGGTGTACGCGACGTGGTGGTGCATCCAGGACGCGACGCAGGTGGTGCCCGTCATTGGCCGGCCGCTCGTCAACATGGGGGCCTTCGTGCTCGACGCGAGCCTGCAGCCGGTGTCCGTGGGGGTGCCCGGAGAGCTCTTCATCTCCGGTGAGGGACTCGCACGCGGCTACCGCGCCCGGGCGGACCTCACGGCGGAGCGCTTCATCCCGCATCCGTTCAGCACGCAGCCTGGAGCACGGCTGTACCGCACGGGAGACCGGGCCCGCTGGCGGCAGGATGGGACGTTGGACTTCATGGGCCGGCTGGACTTCCAGGTGAAGCTGCGCGGCTACCGCATCGAGCTGGGTGAGATTGAAGCCGCCCTGCGTACGTCCCCGGGCCTCCGGGACGCGGTGGCCCTCGTCCGCGAGGACGTGCCGGGCCTGCCGCGCCTCGTGGCCTACGTGGCCCCCGCGGTGGACACCGCTCCTCTGCGAGGCCACCTGCTGCGCACCCTGCCCGACTACATGGTGCCGTCCGCCTTCGTCGCGCTGGCGGCCCTGCCGCTCAATGCCAACGGCAAGGTGGACCGCAAGGCCCTGCCCGCTCCCTCCACCGACGCCCCGTCGTCGGGCCCGCTGGTGGGACCGCGCGACGCGAACGAGGAACTGCTCGCGCGGCTCTGGGCCCAGACGTTGGGCCTGTCCGCCGTGGATGTGCGCACCAGCCTCTTCGAGCTGGGCGGCCATTCACTCCTCGCGGTGCGCCTGCTCGCGGCGGTGAACCGTGAGACGGGGCGCCGCCTCCCGCTGTCGGCGCTCTTCCAGGCCCCCAGCGTGGAGCAGTTCGCCCAACTCATGGCCGAGGCGGAGGACACGAAACCCTTCACGCCGTTGGTGCCCTTCGCGAAGCAAGGCCCGGGCACCGCCCCGCCCTTCTTCTGCGTCCACCCGGTGGGTGGCAACGTGCTCGCGTACGCGGAGCTGGCGCGACAGATGGGTCCAGAGCAGCCCTTCTACGGCCTCCAGGCCCGAGGCCTGGATGGCACGAGCGCCCCCGTGGGCACGGTGGAGGAGATGGCCACCGACTACGTGCGGGAGCTGCGCACGGTGCAGCCTTCCGGGCCCTACCACCTGGGCGGCTGGTCGCTGGGCGGCGTCATCGCGTACGAGATGGCGCACCAGCTCCGCGCGGCGGGCGAAGAGGTGGCGCTGCTCGCGCTCATCGACTCGTACGTCCCGGAGCCAGTGGCAGCGTCCGAGCAGGCGATGGATCGCACGCTTGCCGTGGGTCTGTTCGCGCAGGACTTGATGGGCGTGTCGCTGGCCGACCTGGCGCTGGACACGGCGGAGTTGGCGACGCTGGAGCCCGAAGCGGCGCTCACCCGGGTGCTGGAATCCGCGGTGCGTGCCGGAGCGCTCCCGTCCGGAGTGGACAGCGCGAACCCGCTCGCCCTCTTCCGCGTCTTCGAGGCCAAC
>NZ_RAVZ01000651.1 GCF_003611635.1 Corallococcus terminator
GGGTGGGGGAGCGGCCGTGGTCCACCGCGTCCACCAGGTGCAGCAGCGCGGCCACCACCGCGGCGCCTCCGGGCAGCGTGAGGGCCCACAGGCCGGCGTTGCGCGCGCACAGCCGCAGCGCCGCATCCATCAAGGCCACCGGACCCCGGGGGCGTAGTTCGAGCGCGGAGACGGCCATGGTCTTTCAGCCCACCGCGTGGGCGGCGATGAGGACGCCGCCCCACAAGAGGACGGCGCCCACGAGCGCCAGCACCACGTTGACGACGCTCCACTCACGCCGGGGCGGCGGCCCCTCCAGCGCCTTGCGGCGCGTGTCCAGGCAGCTTGCGCAGCGGTTGATGCCCTCGAACTGCGTGGTGCACTCGCGGCAGATGACGCGGCGACACTCCACGCAGACACCCAGGCCCGCGCGGTCGGGGTGATAGTGGCAGCGGCCCGAGCCCTGAATCATGCGCACACCTTACGCAATCCAGGGCTCGCCACACCACCCCCGCGCGGGCAGCCGGGCTACATCTCGTCGAAGAACTCGTCGTTGTAGGTGTACCGGGCGAGCCGTTTGACGAGCGCCTCCATGGCCTCCACCGGCTTCACGGAGAAGAGCATCTGCCGCAGCTTCTTCACCTTCTCGTACTCGCGCAGGGTGAAGAGCTTCTCCTCCTTGCGCGTGCCGGACTGGGGGATGTTGATGGCCGGGAAGACGCGCTTCTCCGCGAGCAGCCGGTCCAGGGTGACTTCCGAGTTACCCGTCCCCTTGAACTCCTCGAAAATCACTTCGTCCATCCGGCTGCCGGTGTCGATGAGCGCCGTGCCGATGATGGTGAGCGAGCCCGCCTCTTCCGTCGCGCGAGCGGCGCCGAAGATGCGCTTGGGGCGCTCCAGGGCGCGGCTGTCCACGCCGCCCGTCATCGTGCGGCCGGAGCTGTCGACCTCCTTGTTGTAGGCGCGCGCCAGGCGGGTGATGGAGTCCAGCAGGATGACCACGTCCTTGCCGCCCTCCACCAGCCGGCGGGCACGCTCCAGCGCGAGCTCCGCCACCTTGAGGTGGTCGCCCGTGGGCCGGTCGGAGCTGGAGGCGATGACCTCCGCCTTGATGCTCCGGCGCATGTCCGTCACTTCTTCGGGGCGCTCGTCGATGAGCACCAACATGACGTGGCATTCCGGGTGGTTGTTGAGGACCGCCTGGGCGATGCGCTGGAGCATGATCGTCTTGCCCGTCTTCGGCGGGGCGACGATGAGCGCGCGCTGGCCCTTGCCGATGGGCGCGATGAGGTCCAACACCCGCGTGACCATCTCCTTGTGGCCGTTCTCCAGCTTCAGCCGCTCGGTGGGGTCCACGGAGGTGAGGTCCGCGAAGTGGGGCAGCCGGGGCGCGGACTCCAGCGGGCGCCCGTCCACCGTGTCCACCTTCTGGATGACGCCCTTGTGCCCGCGCATCTGCGCGAACGCCGTCAGGTACTGGCCCTGACGCAGGCGCAGCTTCTGCACCAGGTTCTTGGGCAGCTCCGGGTCGTCCGGCGACGCCAGCAGGTTGCGCTTCACCTGCCGCAGGAACGCGTTGGGGCCCTTGGCCTCCGTGTCCAGCACGCCTTCCACCGGTGCCAGGTTCTGCTGCGCCTGCTGCTGGGCCTGGCCCCCTCCGCGCTGGTGCCGGGGGTGCTCGTGCTGCGGCGGCTGCTGGCGGGCCTCCTGCTGGGGCGGGCGGCCTTCCTGGGGCTGCGGCGCCTGCGGGGTGCCGGCGGGGGGCTGCTGCTGTTGCTGGGCCTGGCGCTGCTTGTAC
>NZ_RAVZ01000652.1 GCF_003611635.1 Corallococcus terminator
GTGGTGAAGCCGCCCGAGCCGCCCCCCGTGGCCAAGGTGGAGCCGGCACGCTCCGTCGACGCTCGCCGGGACAGCGCGGGAATCGATGTGGACGACCTGCCCTCCGCGCCCAGCGGCGGCAAGACACCGACGGTGACGCCCTCGAAGAAGGGCTCCACCAAGGCGATGATGGGCAGCTACGTGGGGAGCCGCAAGAGCGACAAGTTCCACGTGCCCGGCTGCAGGAACGCGAAGAAGATCCTCGAAGAGAACCTCATCCAATTCAAGACGCGCGAAGAGGCGGCGCAGGGGCGCATGCCCGCGCGGGACTGCAACCCTTGAAGGAGCCAGCCCTCGCCATGTCCAAGGCCACGGTGGACCGCATCGAAGAAGACGTCGCCGTGCTCGTGGTGGACGGCCGCCAACTGACGCGCGCCCTGCACACGCTGCCGACCGGCGTGCGCGAAGGGGACGTCGTGGACCTGGAGACGGGAACGGTGGACACCAAGGCCACCGAGGCCCTGCGCGACGAGGTCCGCGCCGCGCGGGAGCGAGCGATGCGTGGCAAGAAGCCGCCGACGGGCGGGGACTTCGACCTGTAGGAAGCGCCGGGCTGCCGACCCCCAGGGCCTGCTCGACGTGCCGGAGCGGCCGACGCCAGGAAATGCCGGGCCTCCGCATCGACGTGCCGGAGCGTCCGATGCGAGGAAGCGACGGGCTATTGCCCGCCAGGAAGCACCGGATCACGACCAGGCATGACCTGCTCGACGTGCCGGGTCGCCCGACCGGAGCAGGATGTCCTGGGAAGGGCCTGCCCCCCGGCGAAGCGCGGAGCAGGCCCACCTGACAGGTTCGACTACGGCGTGGTGCCTTCCGCCGGAGCCGCGGCCTCGCCTCCGGTCGCCGTGCCTGTCGGAGGCGCAGCGGGCGCGGCGCCCTCGGGCGCGGCGGGAGGTGCCGGCGCGGGGGTCGGTGCCACGCGAGCGGGGGTCGGTGCAACGCGGGCCGGGGCATTGCCCGTCACCTTGCCGACCAGCTCCGCCAGGGGAGGCGGCAGCATGTTCAGCGCGGAGAGCGCGAACACCGCCACCACCGGCAGCACGATGAGCAGCAGCACCACCACCGCCACCATCTTCAGCGGGCTGCGACGCGGGGCCACGACGGGCCGCTTGCGGACGGCCTTCGAGTCCTGCACCGCCTGCTCCTCGTCCTCTTCCTCGTCGCGCTGCGCGTCCCGCGCCTCGGCCTGACGGGCGTCCTCGTCGTCCTCGGCGTCGCCCCGGTTGCCGGGAAGATCCAGGTCGGAGAACAGCTCGTTGAGGGGCGCGCCAGCGGCGGCGGGCGCCGCCTCGACATGGCCCCGGCGCTGGGCGGGCGCGGGTGTGGGGACGGGAGAATGGCGCGGGTCCCCGTAGAGCGTGCTGTCGGCCTCGTCCTCGTCGCCGTCGCGCTCCTCGGTCCCGGAGTCCTCCGTGGACGGCCCCGGTTCGGGCTCGGCATAGAACGCCTGCTGCGGCTCCGGCTCACGACGTGCGGGGGCACGGTGCGGCGGAGGTGCCACGGCGGCCACGGGCGGCGGCTCGGGAGGAGGTTCGGCCGGCGCGGCGGGGGCGAACAGCGCCGCCAGCTCCGGGATGTCCGAGCCCCGCTTCCAGTCCGGCATGCCCTGGCGCCAGAAGAAGCTGCGCGCGCTGATGGTGCCCGCGGCCATCCAGTCGGCCACGGCCGCCTCGTCCAGGGGCCCCTCCTGCTTGTTGCGCACCATCACGAACCAGGGCGCCCCCGCTG
>NZ_RAVZ01000653.1 GCF_003611635.1 Corallococcus terminator
CCCCTGCCCGCCCCGAAGCCCGACGACGTGCGCCATGCCCTGGAGGGCGACCAGCTCCACGCGACGCCGGAGCTCGCCGAGTGGATGCCGCCCGACACGCACGTCCAGCGGCTGATGGAGCAGGTGGGGGAGCTGGCCTCAAGCCCGCTGGCGTTGAGCGCGTCGCAGCGCCAGGAGCAGGTGCGGCAGAAGGTCCTGGACGCGGCGCGGGCGTACTTCACCCCGGAGGTGCGCCAGCGCTACGCGCGCCGGCTGTGGCGGATGGCGGCCTTCTTCGAGAACACCGCCCGCCCCCTGCAGGCGGCCATGGCCCGGGGCGAGGCCCGGCGGCTCTTCCACGGGGTCGAGGAGCCCTACTCCCGTTTCGCGGAGACGCTCTTCGCCAAGGTCGTCGTCCTGGCCGCCGCGGGCGCGCAGGCCCAGGCAGCGGCGGCGACGGGGGCCCCGGCGTCCGGCGAGCCCCCTGCCCCGGCCACGCCCGAGCGGCGCGGCCCGGGGGGCCTCATCCTCCCCTGACGCCCACGCGGCGCCCGTGGCGGGGGCCCGTCGTCAGGACGGATCCGTGCGGGCGCACAGCAGCAGGTCCAGGTTCTCCCGCTCCCAGGCGACCGCCCGCTGGTAGTCGTGGAAGCGCTTCTCGTGCTCCATCAACTCCGGCGGGTGGATGCAGCGCCGGCCGTCCTCGCCCCGGCGGGCGCGGTACACGTGGTGCAGCATCTCGTGGAAGACGATCCACTCCACGAAGTAGCGGGGCACCAGCGGCTGGTCCAACGCCGGGTGGATGCGGATGACCTTCGAGTCCGCCGAATACGAGCCCATCTTGATGCTCTTGCGCGGGCCCTTCACCCGGGGCGCCGGCCCGAAGGTGATGGCCGCGTCGATGCGGCTCTGGAAGTAGCGCTCGTTGAGCCGCTCATAGATGCGCGCCAGGTCGTGGTAGCGCCCCACGGGCGACAGCCGCAGCCGCTTGCGCATCTGCGCCGGGGACAGCCGGCGGATGAAGACGCGGTTGCGCTCGATGTACTTGTCCAGCAGCGTGCTCGCGTCCGCGTCCCCCGTGCGCACGAAGCTGGCGAGCGCCTGGAGCACCTCGTCCGGCGCGGCCAGGAACATGTGGTGCAGCCGCAGCCGCCACAACGCGCGCTGACGTTGGAACGTCAGCATCGTGTGCGTGTTGTCGTGGATCTCCACCGCCACCTTCCCCCTCAACCGCGTGCGCAGGCGCCGCTCCAACACGCGCCGCCACACCTTCACGAGGCGGTTGGGCTCAGGGGCGACCGGGAGCTGCCGGGCCACCCTCCCCGCGGGGTAGGTCCTCTGTCGGATGATGTTCTTCTGCTTCTTCGCGCGAGCCATAGAGGGGGCGGAGTCTACGGACCCCTCTGACATGTGTAAACGCGCCCGCTTGGTGGAAAACCAAGGAATTCCAACGACTTAAGGGCACTCAAGCTTACCCGGTCCTACGTGTCCGCCGCAGGGTGCGCATGCCGCATACGGGCAAGTGGCCGTCCCGATTAGCGTCGCCTCCGGCATGGGACCCGCAGCGTCTGGAGTTCCACGATTCCAGGTCGGATGTTGTAGGTCTCGATGCGTGGAAGTATCCGTTTTCCCGGACACGTGTACTGGACGCGAAGGGGGCCGGGGACCACGGCGAGCACCTGGTTGATGGGCAGTTTGTCGCCCCCCGGCCGGCCAAGCACGGTGCGGGCGGGCGCATCGAACCGGACCTGCACCGTGGCGGGGGCTGGAGGCGGTGGAAC
>NZ_RAVZ01000654.1 GCF_003611635.1 Corallococcus terminator
CCCCTGTCCGCTTGCCCGCACACCCACCCGCACGCGGATAATCCAGCCCATGCGCCGCCTCCCTTCTCTCCGCTCCCTCTCCGCCGTCGGTCTGCTCACGCCGTTGCTCCTGCTCGCCTGCATCCCTGACGGGGACACGACGGATCCCACCTCGGACGCCGGCCTCGACGGTGACGCCGGCACGTCCTCCGACGGGGGCACCACGTCCGACGCGGGGTCCGTGGGGCCCACGCAGTTCGCCACGGACATGTTGGAGGCCCACAACGCGGCCCGGGCCGCCGCGCAGCCCACGCCGGCCCCCGCGCTGTCGCCGCTCGTCTGGGACGCCACCGTGGAGGAGGTCGCCCAGAAGTGGGCGAACAACTGCAAGTTCGAACACAACCAGGGCCGGGGCAACGCCGGGGAGAACCTCGCCGCCTCCTCGCCGAACAACCTCACCACGAAGGGGGTGGTGAAGGGCTGGGACGACGAGAAGAGCGACTACGACTACGCGAAGAACACCTGCGCGTCGGGCCAGGTCTGCGGCCACTACACGCAGGTGGTGTGGCGCAACACCACGCGGCTGGGGTGCGCCTACAAGCGCTGCACGACCAATTCGCCCTTCGGCGCGAACTTCCCCACGTGGGACCTGTGGGTGTGCAACTACGCGCCGCCGGGCAACTACACCGGCCAGCGTCCGTACTGACGCGGGCCGGGCCTTCGCGCGCACCTTCAGCGCTTGAGGGTGCGCGCGAGGAACGCGGACGTCTCCGCCCAGGCCGCCGCGGCGGAGCGTTCGTCGTACCGGCCACCGGACGGGTTGGCGAAGGCGTGGTCCGCGTCGTACTCCAGGATGCGGCTTCTCACGCCCGCCTCGTCCAGGGCCTTCTCGAAGGCGCGCACCGTCTCCTGCGGGATGGACTTGTCCTTCGTCCCGAAGACGCCCAGCACCTGCGCCTTGATGGTGGAGAGCTGCTGCGCGTCCGTCACCGGGTGGCCGTAGTAGAGGACCGCCGCGCTCAACTCCGGCACGGCCATGGCGGTGCGCAGGGACCAGCCGCCCCCGAAGCACCAGCCGATGCTGCCGGTGCGCGGGGCCTGGATGCGCGGGTCGCCCTTCAGGAACGCGTGCGCTTCCAGCAGCGTCTTCGTCGCCTGGTCGGCGTCCACCGCCTTCACCAGCGCGAGCGCCTCATCGGGGTTGGCCGCCACCTTGCCGCCGTACAGGTCCACCGCGAGCGCCGCGTAGCCCTCCGCGGCCAGGCGGTCCGTCCAGTGCTGCACGTGCTCGTTGAGGCCCCACCACTCGTGGATGACGATGATGCCGGGCAGCGGGCCCTTGGCATTCTCCGGCAGGCTCAGGTAGCCCTTCGCGCCGCCGGGCAGCGTCACCTCCACGCCCTTGCGCGCGGGCGCGGCGTCCGTGCGCAGGGTGTGCATGGCCTTGAACTCCTCCTCGGAGACGGCGCCCGTGGCGGACGGCGTGCGGTCCACCTCCGACGGCTTGCCCGTGGCGCAGGCGCCCAGCATCAGCGCCGCCGCCAACACCCACGTGAGCCTCTTCATGTCCGGCCTCATCGTTGTCGCGTCCTTTCAAGGCCCGGCGCTTGTCGCCTGGGGCCCGTTGCGTGCTCGGGGCCGGGCGTAACGCGGCGGGGGCGGGGGCGCCAGTGCGTTGGGCCTCGCCGTGTCGTCCTGGAACGCGAAGAGGGCCGGCGCGAGGGAGTGTCCCCCACGTCCGGCCCTCGTCTCATCGCTCCGTTACGTGGGAGC
>NZ_RAVZ01000655.1 GCF_003611635.1 Corallococcus terminator
CCCTCCCTGCCGCCCCGGCTGTGCGTGGGCGTGCTGTCCGGCACCAGCGTGGACGCGGCGGAGGCCGCCCTGTGCCGCGTGGAGGGCACGGGCTCGGACGTGACGCTCCAACTCGTGGCCCACGTCTCACGCCCCTTCGCGCCGGACCTCATCGCGCGGGTGCTGGGCCCCCAGGACGCCCGGAGCCTGTGCGCGCTCAACTTCGAATTGGGCGAACAGTTCGCCGAAGCGGTGCTCGCCGTCCTGGCTCGCGCGGGCGTGGCCCCCGGGGACGTGCACGTCGTCGGTTCGCACGGCCAGACGATGGCCCACCTGCCGCCGGACCTGTCCTCCACACCTTCCACGCTCCAGTTGGGCGAGGCCTCCGTCATCGCCGAGCGCACCGGCCTGCCCGTCGTCAGCGACTTCCGCACCCGTGACATGGCCGTGGGCGGCCAAGGCGCGCCGCTCGTGCCGTACCTGGACTGGGCCGTCTTCCGGAACCGCGAACGGCCGGACGCCACGCGGGCGTTCCTCAACCTGGGCGGCATCGGCAACCTGAGTGTGGTGGGCGCTCGCATGGAGGACACCCTCGCGTTCGACACCGGGCCCGCCAACATGGTGCTGGACGGCCTGGCGCGCCGGATGACGGACGGCCGGCTGGGGTGCGACCGCGACGGGAGCCTGTCGTCCCGGGGGCAGGTGCTGCCCGCGCTCCTGGAGGAGCTGCTCGCCCATCCTTTCCTCGCGCGCCCTCCTCCCCGCAGCGCTGGACGCGAGGGCTTCGGCGAGGCCCTGGTGGAGCGCATCTGGGCGGCGGCACCGGAGCGCCCCCACGACCTGATGGCCACCGCGCGCGCCTTCACCGTGGAGGCCACCGCGAGAGCGTTCGAGACCTGGGTGTACCCCCGCTTTCCCCACCTGGAAGCGGTGTACGCCTCGGGTGGGGGGACGCGGAATCCGGCGCTGATGGAGGACCTGCGGGCGCGGCTGGCCCCGGTGCCCCTGGAGCGGCTGGACGTGCTGGGCTTCCCCGAGGAGGCGAAGGAAGCCGCCCTCTTCGCCCTGCTCGCGGCCGAGCACCGGGCCGGAACGCCCGCGAATGTTTGCCCCGCAACTGGCGCGAGGCGCCGAGTCGTTCTAGGTAAGCTGACACCGTGAGCAGCGTGAACCTGATGGCCCGCGAAGTCGCGGCGAAGATCGTCTTCTACGGCCCGGGCCTGTCCGGGAAGACGACGACCCTGCGGAAGGTCTACGAGACCGTCCGCCCGGCGCACCGTGGCGAGATGATGTCCATCGCCACCGAAGGCGACCGGACGCTCTTCTTCGACTTCCTTCCGGTGAAGGTGGAGCGCGTGGGCGACTGCTCCGTGCGGCTCGCCCTCTACACCGTGCCCGGACAGGTCTTCTACAACGCCACCCGCAAGCTGGTGCTCCAGGGTGCCGACGGCGTGGTGTTCGTGGCGGATTCGCAGGCGGAGGCCATGGACGCCAACCGCGAGTCCCTGGCCAACCTGGAGGAGAACCTCCTGGAGAACGGCATCCGCCTGGAGCGCTTCCCGCTGGTGATGCAGTGGAACAAGCGCGACCTGGAGGGCACCCTGTCCGTGGAGGAGCTGCGCCGGGAGCTCAACCCGCGCGGCGTCCCCGACTTCGAGACGGCCGCCACCAACGGCCGCGGCGTGCTGGACACGCTGAAGACCATCACCCGCCTGGTCATCAAGGACCTGCGCGCCAAGCGCATCGTCCCGCCGCCCCGCCC